>CACWIW010000104.1 GCA_902761035.1 uncultured bacterium
TCCTTTCTCGGACCCCCAGGCTGGCAGGGCAAGGGCTTTTCAGCGAAACGTCAGGCTGGAAACGGAAAGAAACAGTCAGCCAAATGAGAACACCATGCCTAAATGTCTATTCGTGATGTGTTTATGGTTCACAGATGCGGCGCGATATGATATAATTATGTCATTCAACACCCCAAAAAGGCAAAGAAAAACATGTCGAACAAATTAATGTTTGCGGCGCTGGCTGCTGCGTGCGCGTTGGCCGGCACGGCGGATACGCTCGTGTTCAAGAGCGGTTCCCGTCTTGAAGGCGAAGTGGTGCGCATCACCGGCGGCGAAGTCACCTTCAAGTCCGACGATGTCGGCGAGGTGAAGGTCAAGCTGGACAAGCTCTCCTCCATCGATACGAAGAAATCTGCGACCGTCCAGTATAACGACCGTTCGCGCCGCGATGGCATTGTGGCGATGAAGGACGGAAAGTACACGCTCAACAAGGAAGAGCTGGACATCGACGACGTCAAGGCGGTCAACCCCGAGGAGGAGGCTTGGCACGGCAGTTTAGGGTTCAGTGGCACGGCCGCGCGTGGCAACACGGTGAGCGAGAAGGCCACGGTGCTCGCGGACCTGAACCGCCGTTGGGAGAAGGACCGCCTGACTGCTAACTTCGGCTACTACTTCGCGCAGAACGGGACGAGTCGCTACAACAAGGAGAAGACTGAGGACCGCATCGACCTCGGCTCGCAGTTTGACCACTTCTGGGCGACGAAGGTCTACTCCTACGTCAACGGACGCTATGAGCGCGACGGCATCAACAATCTGCAGTACCGCTACCGCGCAGGTACGGGTATCGGTTACCAGTGGCTTGACGGGCAGACCTTTGAGGCAACCGGCAAGTGGTCCTTTAACCAGGAGGTCGGCCTCACCTATATCAAGGAGAAGTACGAGCATGCCAAGGATGACGACCGCTGCGCGTTCCGCTATGCGCACCACGCCTCCTGGACGCCCCGCTGGGTCGACAAGCTCTCCTTTACGCACAACTTGGAGTACCTGCCCGACGTGAGCGACTGGGCTGACTGCTACTTGATCGACGCCGACGTCGGCTGCGAATACGCGCTTGACGCCGCGTGGACGCTCCTCGGCAAGATCGAGTGGGACTACAACTCGGAGCCCGGTCCGCACACGAAGAAGAGCGACTTCCGCTACACGCTCGGCCTCGGTTACAAGTGGTAATCGCCTTTGCATATCCACCGCTGCCCTCGGAGAGGGGCGTCCCGCTCCTCTCCCAGAATCGGCAGTTCCAGTGGTTCTCGCGCCCCACCTACATCTTCCCCGTCGTGCCCGCAACTGCGGCCACGATGGCGAAGAAGGCGGGGCACGATGCTGTTTGGTTGGACGGCATCGCGGAGGAGTGGACGCCCGAGGAGTTCGAGCGCCGACTCGCCGACGCTAAGCCAGACCTTGTCGTTGTTGAGACGAAGACGCCCGTAGTCAAGCGTCACTGGAAATGGGTGGAGGCGTTCAAGTCCACGCCCGTCGGGGCGCACGCGAAAGTGGTGCTCGTTGGCGACCACGTGACAGCGCTGCCGGACGAGACGATGGCGGCGTGTCCCGTGGACTACGTGCTTACTGGCGGCGATTGGGACTTCCTCGTGATGAACCTCGTTTCGTCCGGATTCGATCCGTCGAAGTTCGAGCCGGGCATCTGGTACCGCGCGGACGGCGAAGTGAAGAACACGGGGCGCTTCCAGCTGAACCACGACCTCAACGCCGCGCCATGGATCGACCGCGACCTCTGCCACTGGAAGCTCTACGCCGTGAAGAACGGCAACTTCCGCCGCACGCCCGGCACGTACATCATGTCCGGCCGCGACTGCTGGCACGCAAAATGCACGTTCTGCAGCTGGACCACGCTCTATCCGCATTACCGCACGCGCGATCCCATCGACGTGGTGAACGAGATCGGCGACCTCATTGAACGCTACGGCGTGAAGGAGATCATGGATGACTCCGGTTCGTTCCCCGTGGGTACGTGGATGAAGACGTTCTGCGAGGAGATGGTCAGGCGCGGCTACAACAAGAAACTGCGCATTGACTGCAACATGCGCTTCGGACGCCTCACGTTCGACGACTACAAACTCATGCGCAAGGCCGGATTCCGTCTCGTACTATTCGGAGTGGAGTCCGCAAACCAAGATACGCTCGACCGTTTCGTCAAGGCTTTGAAGGTCGAGGACGTCGAGAAGGGGGCAGAGTGGGCGCACAAGGCGGGTCTCGACGTGCACCTTACTTTTATGTTCGGACACGCCTGGGAAGGTCCGAAGGAGATCGCCAACACGGTGTGCCTCGCGCGCAAGATGCTCGCGAAAGGATGGGCGTCCACGCTCCAGTGTACGATCACGATCCCCTACCCCGGCACGCCGCTCTTCAAGGAGCTGAAGGAGAAAGACGGCCTCACGACGCTCGACTGGGACGAGTACGACATGCGGCGTCAGATCACGAAAACGCCGCTCGTTTCGGAGGATGAGATCAAGAAGGCCGTCCGCCGGGTCTACAGCGGCTTCTTCCAACCGCAGGCGCTGCTGCGCCGTCTGCTCTCCACCCGTACCCTTTTTGACTTTGGTTTCTACTACCGCGGAATCCGATCGCTGCTCGGGCACCTGTTCGATTTCCGCAAAACATAAGGAGACTTCATGCTTACACTTGGAATCGACTCGTCCACGCAAGGGACGAAGGCAGTCGTGTACGATACGGCCGCAGGGCGTGTTGTCGCCTCGGCGGCGGTGAACTACGGAAAGGACCTGCCGGAGTTCGGCTCGCCCGACGGTTTCCTGCCGAACACCGATGCGCGCGTGCGGCGTGCCAACCCCGCGATGTGGGTGAAGGGTCTGGAGCTCGTGTTGGCGCGTTTGCGTGACGGTGGCGCGCCGATGGGCGAGATTGTCGCCGTTGGTGGCGACGCCCAGCAGCACGCGACCGTGTACCTCGCCGCCGACGGAAGCTATTCCCGCGCGGAGAGCCCTATCTGGATGGACTCCTCCACGGGCGATGAGGTGTCGGCGCTGGACACCCGCTTCGGCGAGGCGCTGCGCGCGCGTACCGGTTCGCCCGCGATTGAGCGCTTTGCCGCCGCACAGGCGATGAAGTTCGCAAAGGAAGATCCCGAAGCGTGGGCGCGCACGACGCGCGTCCATCTGCTTAGCTCGTATCTGACGTCTGTCTTGACTGGCACGGACGCGCCGATCGAGACGGGCGACGGCGCGGGCATGAATCTCATGAACCTACAGACGCTCGCGTGGGACGAGGAAATCTGCGGATTCGCCGCACCTGGGCTGCTCGCGAAACTGCCGCGCATCCACAAGCCGGGCGACGCTCCTCTCAAGCTTGCGGAGAGGTTCGCGGAATTCGGACTGCGACCCGGCACCCCCGTGGCGCCGTTCACCGGCGACAACCCCGCCTCGCTCGTTGGATGCGGTGCGGCGACGCCCGGCTGCGCGGTGATTTCGCTCGGCACGAGCGATACGTTTTTTGCGGCGATGCCGGACTTCCGCACGGATCCGGACGGCTACGGACACGTTTTCGGCAACCCGGCTGGCGGGTTCATGTCGCTTTCATGCTTCAAGAACGGCTCGCTCGCGCGCGACCGCGTGCGGCGCGATTGCGGTGCGGACTGGACGTTCTTCGACGAGACGGCGTTCGCGCTCACGCCGTCCGGCAACAACGGTAAACGCGCGTTCCCGTACTTCGAGACGGAACTCACTCCGAAGCACGACGCGACGGGCATCGAGGCGAACTTCGACTGGAACGCCGCCGCGCCCGAGGTGCGTATCCGCGCCATCGTGGAAGGGCAGATTGCGAACATGCGCGAGCGGACTCGGTGGATCGGCGACTTCAAGACCATCTACGTGACGGGCGGCGCTTCGCGTTCCAAGGGCATTCTCGCGACGATCCGCGAGATATTCGGCGCGGATGCAAGGACGCTCGAAGTGTCCGATTCCGCCGCATTGGGCGGCGCTCTGCTTGCTGCACGGGCGATTGAAACGGCAAAGTAAAAGGAGATGAAAAAATGACAGCACTAGACTGGACGATGATTCTGGCATACTTCGCGCTCCTCGCGGGCGTGGTGGTGTTCACGATGCGGCGCAAGCGCATCGAAACGGAGAAGGACCTCTTCCTCGGCGGACGCAGCGTCGGATGGCTCGCAATCGGCGCATCCATCTTCGCCGCGAACATTGGATCGGAGCACCTGATCGGCCTCGCGGGACAAGGTGCCTTGACGGGTCTTTCGATGGCGCACTGGGAATTCCACGCATGGGTACTAGTGATGATGAGCTGGGTGTTCCTGCCGTTCTACTACAATTCGGGTGTCTCGACGATGCCGGAATTCCTTGAACGACGGTTCGGACCAAAAGCCCGCTGGATACTCTCCCTCGTCTCGCTTGCGGCGTACGTCCTTACGAAGATCTCCGTTACCGTGTACGCGGGCGCGCTATTCTTCGAGGTGATGATGCCAGAGGTGTCCCTTACGATTGGCGGCACGGTGGTAAGCTCGTTCTGGATCGGCGCGGTGCTGACCGTTGTCCTCGCGGGCGTATACTCGTCCATCGGCGGGCTATCTGCGGTCGTCTACACCGACCTCGTGCAGACGTTCATCATCCTCGCCGGTACGTTGTCCGTGACGGGCTTCGCGCTCTACCACCTCGGCAACTCGGGTGTGCCGCTCGCAGACGGTGCAACGGCGCATGGCATTGCGGACGGCTGGGCGGTCCTGAAACAGACTATCAAGTCGACGGGCAACGTCGAGCAGTTCGGCCTCTGGCATTCGCTTTCGCACAATTCGCTCCCGTGGCTCGGCGTTGTCGTCGCGTCCGTAACGATCGGCGTGTGGTACTGGTGTACTGACCAGTTCATCATCCAGCGCACGCTCGCCGCGAGGAACCTCACTAATGCGCGGCGCGGTGCGCTCTGGGGCGGCTTCCTGAAGCTCGCACCGGTGTTCCTCTTCCTCGTCCCCGGGATGCTCGGCTTCGCGCTCCACCACAACCACGTGGTCGTCAACGGCGCGCAGTTCGCGATTCCGCTCAAGGAGGGCGGCGCGCTGAACGGCGACGCAGTGTTCCCAACGCTCGTTCAGTCGCTTCTACCCGTGGGATTCCGCGGACTTGTGGTGGCCGGCATGATCGCCGCGCTCATGAGTTCGCTCGCGTCGCTCTTCAACTCGGTCTCGACGCTCTTCACGGTCGATGTGTACCAGAAGCTCAAGCCAGAAGCCTCACAGCGCCGTCTCGTCACCATTGGGCGCGTCACGACGGTCTCCATGACGGCGCTCGGCCTTCTGTGGCTCCCGATCATGAAGTCCATCGCAGGCGGCGGGCTCTACAAGTACATCCAGGCCGTGCAGTCGTTCCTCGCGCCTCCGATCGTCGCCGTGTTCGTGCTTGGCCTCTTCTGGAAGCGCATGAACCTGAAGGGTGCCGTGTGGGGGCTTTCCGTCGGATTCATCCTTGGCATGGCGAAGCTTGCGGCGAACGCCCTTTGGGGCGGAACCGAGGGATGCGCGTTCATTCCCGACTTCTACTTCTCCGGCATACTGCTCGCGCTTTCAATCGGCATCGTCATTGTAGCCTCGCTCATGGCGCCCGCGCCTGATGCGGCACATCTGGACGGGCTCAATTTCAGCTGTCTGTCGTCAGAATACCGCAAGATGAACCGCGAGTCGTGGAACTGGGTAGATGTGGTCGCGTCGCTTATCGTCGTCGGCTGCGTCGTCGCCGCCTACGCATACTTCTGGACCTGGCTGGACTAAAACATATAACTAACGGAGACTGATCATGAAAAATCCCTTTTACCTGACCTTGATTGCCGCTGTGCCTTTTGCCGCATGCGTGGCGGGAGGGCTGGGCTTCCCTCAGCCCGGCGAGGTCGCGGCGAAGACGATCCGTGCGGACTTCAAGGCGCCGCCGCCTGGCTACGGCGAGGTGCCGTTCTGGTGGTGGAGCGGACGCGAACCGCTCAACAAGGAGCGGATGCTCGAGCAGATCGAGGAGCTCCACAAGGCGGGCATCGCCGGCGTCCAGGTGAACTATGCACACTACCGCACGGGGACGCGTCCGTCGCAGGACTCCACCCCGGCGCTCTTCTCCGACGAATGGTGGGACTACTTCTCGTTCGCCGCGCAGGAGTGCGGCAAGCGCGGCATGGGCATCTCGCTCTCCAACTACACGCTCGACTTCCCGGAGGGTGACAACCTCTGGACCAGGCTCGGCATCAGCACACCCGAAATGCGCGCGACGGAGCTTGCGTACGAGAAGGGGAAGGTCGTCAAGCGCAAGGTTCCGCGCACGTACAACCCGCTCCATCCCGAATCGGGCAAGCGCGTGGTGGAGCGCTTCTTCAATCCGTTCATGGAGAAGGTGCCGGAGCATCTGCGCGGTGGGCTCAACTATTTCTTCCAGGACGAGCTGATCCTCAGCCGCGACATCCTCTGGCTGTGGTCGGACGACCTTCCCGCCGAGTTCAAGAAGCGCAAGGGCTACGACATTGAGCCGATGCTGCCCGCGCTCTTCACGGACTTCGGCCCCGACACCGCCAAGGTGCGCCTCGACATGAACGACGTGATGAGCGCCCTCGCCTGCGAGCGCTACTACAAGCCGATCTACGACTGGCACGCGAGCCGGGGGCTCATCTACGGATGCGACCAGGCGACGCGCGGACGCCATCCGATGAACAAGTACATCGACTACATGCGCGTGATGAAGAACTTCACCGCGCCCGGATTCGATACGCCCGGACGCTCCGCCGACCTCATCAAGAACAAGGTCGGCTCCTCCATCGCGCACCTCTACAACCGTCCGCGCGTGTGGCTCGAGGGCTACCATTCGCAGGGCTGGCAGGCCTCCACGACGACGATCTTCGACTCCACCTGCCACAACTACCTCTACGGCTCGAACCTCCTCAACCTCCATGGCCTCTACTATTCCACCTACGGCGGCTGGTGGGAGTGGGCGCCGCCGTGCTACCATTTCCGCATGCCGTACTGGACGTACATGAAGACGTTCCTCAAGTACTTCGAGCGTCTGAGCTATGTGCTCAGCCAGGGCGTCCACGTGTGCGACGTGGCGGTGGTGAATCCGCTCGAGCCGTGCGTGTACAACAGGAACAGGGGGAACGTCTCCGTGGGCGTCGCCCACGACATCGTGCAGCGTCTCGTGACCCAGGCACAGACGGACGTCGATTTCATCGACGCCGACTCGCTCGCCCGAGCCGAGGCGAAGGATGGACGCCTGTGCGTTGCCGGCGAGGCGTACCGGATGGTTGTCGTGCCGGACATGATCGCGATCAAGCGGTCGTCGCTTGAAAAGCTCGTTGCGTTCAAGCGCGCGGGTGGCAAGGTGGCCGTCCTCGGCGCGAAGCCGCAGTTCACGGACGCCCCGCACACGGAGAAGGCGAAGATCGACGCGCTCGTCGCGGAGCTGACCGTCGCATTCCCCGCCAAGCCATCCGCCGAGCAACTGAAGACGATTGCCGACAGCGTCGGTACGCCCGACTTCCGCGCGCCCGGCGCGGCCAAGGCGCTCCACCGCCACGTGGGCGGCTACGACGTGTATTTCATCTGCGACTTGAAGGAGACGGGCGACTGCACGTTCCGCGCCACGGGCACGCCCGAGCTGTGGAACCCCTGGGACGGCACGCAGAAGGCGCTCACGGACTTCAGGCACAACGCCGACGGCACGACGACCGTGAAGATTGCGGGCGACGGCGCGCCGCGTCTCGTGGTGTTCGCGAATGACGGCGGTCGCGGGGCGACCGCCCTACCAAGGGCCGCGACAAGCGCGGCCCCTCCCGCTTCGGATGAGTCAGCCGGTAGGGCGCGATCACCGAGCGCGCCGGATGGTAGGGCGCGATCACCGAGCGCGCCGAAAAGCGACATTACCCTTGACGGCGAATGGGACTTCACGCTCAAGCCCACGCTCGACAACAAATGGGGCGACTTCCGTCTGCCCGTGCGCGAGCGTTACATCGGCGCAGAGATACGCCGCGTGAAGATGGTCGGAGCTGAAAAACTCAACCTCCCCGCCGAGATGACGGTCGGATTCGGTCCGCAATTTCTTGATGGCAACGGCTTGCCGTTCCTTTTCTCCTGGCGCGAGGGCGCGGAGGGGATGCCGGGCTTCCAGGACTGGCACCACGGCCTGAACGGAATCGTGGGCGATGACTTCTTTGTGCTGGGTCCGTACAGCAAGAGGCACTATGACGCCTACAGTCCGACAAAGGCGAAACAGGAAAAACGTTACATCGGCGAATACCGCTACGATTCCAACAATCCCGGAAAGAACAAGCCCGGCATCTATCGCTACAAGACGTACGTCTATGCGCCGTGCGACTGCAAGGCGAAGCCTGTAGCGCATGGGGTGGTGCCGGTGGCGCATGGGGTGGTGCCGGTGGCGCTGACGGTTGACGGCACGGAACGCAAGATTGGCGAGGAAATCTCCCTCTCTGCTGGCTACCATGAGCTTTCCGTGACCTACGACGACTTCGGACGCGCCGCGCTCGTGATGATGCGCACGGACGTCAAGAGCGAACCGTCGAAGGTTCCGCTTTCGATGCGCTGGTACAACGATCCAGCTGTGCTGCCGTTCGATCCGTTCGGCGGCAAGGTCAAGGAGGGCGTGTACACGGCGACGCTTCCGCCCGCGTGCGAGGCGATCGAGATCACGATGCGCGGGACGTTGCTTTCCGCCAACATCGCCGGCGCGGATGCCGAGGTGACGCTGGTGGATGACGGCGGGCGCAATGGTAGGGCGCGATCACCGAGCGCGCCGCACGAAAAAACCTATCGCGTCAAGCCGAGACTGGCGAATGCGGGCGTGGCCGCGCTCACGCTCAAGGTTGCGCACGAGCCGGGCTTCCTCGGCGGCGCGGCGTTCACGGAGCCGATGCGACTCACGTGCGGGAAGGGCAAGATCGCGCTCGGCAACTGGGCGCTGATCGCGGACGGACTCCGCTTCTACTCGGGCGGGGCCGTCTATGAGAAGATCTTCACGCTCACGAAGGAGCAGGCGGCAGCGACAGCAACGCTCGACCTCGGGCGCGTAGGCGCATGTTGCGGCGTATCGGTGAACGGCGGCGAGGAGAAGGTGCTGTGCTGCCCGCCGTGGCGCGTTGAAATCGACGGGCTTAAGGCTGGCGACAACACGATCAAGGTGACCGTATACAACACGCTCAACAACCACTACCAGACGATTCCCACGCGCTACCGCACGACGGTTGAGAATGAGCCGTCGGGACTAATTGGCCCTGTTGCCATTAGTTTCGGTGGCCAGCAGCTTAAATAGTTACCTAGGAGGCAGACACGATGAAAGCAGGGTGGAGATGGTTCGGACCTTCTGACGCGATTTCCCTTCAGGAAATCCGCCAGGCGGGCGTGACTGACGTAGTGACGTCGCTCTACGAGCAACCTGTAGGCGCTGTGTGGCCGCTCGCGCGCATCCGCGAAACGGCGAAGGCGTGCCGCGACAACGGCATGACGTGGAGCGTGGTGGAGTCTGTACCCGTGCACGAGGACGTCAAAAAGCGCACGGGCAACTGGCGAAAGTACGTGGAGAACTACAAGAAGAACCTCCGCAACCTCGCGAAGTGCGGCGTGAAGGTGGTGTGCTACAACTTCATGCCGGTGCATGATTGGGCGCGGACGGACCTTCACGTGGTTCTGCCAGACGGCTCTGTCACGCTCGCCTACGACCAGTACGAGGTCTGCGCGTTCGAGATGTTCGTGCTGAAGCGTCCGGGGCTGGAGAAAGACTACGACGTCGCAACCCGCGCGCGTGCGAAAAAGGTGTGGGCGAAGGCGTCCGCGAAAGACCGGAAACGTATCACGCACGCTCTTCTTCTAGGCCTGCCCGGCACGACGGACGACGCAACGCCCGATGGGCTGCGCCACGAACTGGCGGAATACGCCGGCATCGGCGGCGCCACGCTTAAGCAGCACCTCTACGACTTCCTCAATGAGATCACACCCGTTCTGGAGGAGACGGGCATCGACATGGCGATCCATCCGGACGATCCGCCGTTCCCGATCTTCGGACTGCCGCGCATTCTTTCCTCGGCGGCGGATATCCGCGCAATGGCGCGGGCGTGCCCGTCGCTGCATGTGGGCGTGACGCTCTGCACGGGTTCTCTTGGCGCGAACCTGAAGAACGACGCAGTGAAGATCTTCCGCGAGTTCCACGACCGCATTCACTTCTGCCACTTCCGCAACCTGATCCATTCCGAACCGGGCGTGTTCCGCGAAAGCGATTCGCACCTGTTCGGCAACACGGACATGCCCGCGCTGATGCTCGAGCTCCTGAAGGAAGAGCGGCGGCGCGGCAAGGAGATTGTCCTGCGTCCCGACCATGGGCGCATGCTCGACATCGACAAGGGCCGCACATGCTACTACGGCTATTCGTATGGCGGACGTCTGATCGGTATTTCCGAGCTGCGCGGACTCGAGGCCGGGCTCAAGTACTTGCTCAAGAAGCCCAGTCTGCTTCGTACTGCGCCTGCTTTGCGGTGTTGCCGGCAGGGTCGATGACGCCGGCGAACGAAATGCCGGAGCCGCTGTTGCCGAGACCGGTGTTCTGCTTGAAGAGCAGGATGTAGTTGCGGTAATGCGTCTTGTCGAGCGTGGGACAACGCGGCGCGTTCTCGAAGAACTTCGTCGTCGCCTCGCAGTCGCGGCCAAGTCCGAACGCATACAGCTTGCAGCAGATGCCCTTCGAATAGTACGTGGAGGGGTCGTTCGGGTCAAGTCCGTCCACGTTGTATGTGGAGGCGTAGTCGAGCCCGAGGTCGCGGTAGATCGTCTCGCAGGCCGCAGGGTTCAGCACCGCCACGGCCGAGCCGTTCGTGAGGACCACGGGATAGCATGCGGAAAGATCCGCCCTGTGGCCAGGACCGCCGCCCGTCGAGTGTAGTCCCATCTGCGTGTAGTAGGTGCTGGCGTTCCAGTTGAGGACTTGCGTCGCCTGCCCGTTTGAGTAGTTGTGGCGCGAGACGATGCTCACGCCCGCATCCTTGAGTGCGGCGACATCGCTCTCGGTGAGGTAGTAGATGCAGAGTTTGGCCGGAGTTGTGGTGCCGCGCGACGTAGTGGCCGTGGCCAGAGCCTCCAGACCTACGTTCTGTTCGTGGGCGTCCGATATCGCGGCGATGGCACCTGTTCCCACGCCTGCCGCGTTGTTGACGGCCGTGGTTGTCTTGATCCCGCAGTAGATGCCGGGAATCACTCCGCCGCCCGCGTCATACCACGAGTCCCGTACGTTGTACGTACCCTCGGCACCCTGCGGGTCGCCACCGCCCATGGCGGAGTCGATGAGCGATTCCGCGTACGCGAACATTCCCTTTTGCGAGTCGCCCTCAAGCCGTGCGATCTCGGTGTTGATCGTG
The DNA here is from genome assembly GCA_902761035.1 of uncultured bacterium. GTDB lineage: Bacteria > Verrucomicrobiota > Kiritimatiellia > RFP12 > UBA1067 > RUG572. The sequence continues at coordinate 11,404 of CACWIW010000104.1, forward strand.
CGCGTGATGTTCTTGATGTTCGCGACGTTTGCGCGCCTCGCCGATATTTTCCGGAGGTCCGTGAACTTACCGATGGCGATTACAGAGATAATCGCTATGATTGCCACGATGAGGATAAGTTCAATCAACGTAAAGCCGGATTTTAACCTTATTTTCATTGCATGGTTCCTTTATTTTGCGCATGGAGCTCGGGTTTTACATACGCTTGATGACGTGCTGGGCCGCGCGCACGGTGTTGCCTTCGCAGTCTATCACGCCAGCAAACTCGGGGATAACCTGCGAGACGGATCCAGCTCCGATCGTCTTGAGGCGGAAGAGGAGGATGTAGCGCGAGTAGTAGCGCTTCTGGACGAACGTTGCGTATGGCGCGTCTTCAATTCCTGCGTCCGACTTGCCTATGATAGAAGCCGAATCGCCGAGTCCAAACGCCAGTAGCGGACCGCCTTTCGCCGCCACTTCTGCGCGGACCTCGCTCTCGGTGTAGGTCTCGCCCCAGCTCTTCGTGTTCATCAGCTCCTGTCCGCAGGCCTGGTAAACGGTGCGGCCAAGGTCTGTCATCGGGTTGATGGCCACAAAGCGCATGGAATTCGTCACGAGTGTGGCCACGCAGAACGATGCGTTCGGGTCGAGGCCGTCGGAGGCGTTTGGAACGGTGCCGTCGCCGTAGGCGCGGTCCTTGTCATAGTGCAGGCTCGGGAACGCCGTCTGCGCCGCGTCCGCGTAGGCGGTCGCCGCCATTACGTGCCGGAGCCCGAGGCGTGTGTTCAGTGCCTCGGCCTGTGCGCGGTTGAGCGTGTAGAGGCAGAGAATCTTTTGAAGGTCGGGCGTGATGCCGCTATTCTGCTCGATGCGTGCGGACTCGTCGTCGCTCGGCCCGAGGTAGAGCCCGTTGCGGGACTCCGCCGTTGAGATGGCGGTGAAGTCGAAGTCGCCCTCGGTGCCGCCTGTGAGCGGAGCGCCGCCGTCGCCCGCGTAGAGGAGCGAGTCGAGGCGGTTCAGGCGTCCGCCGTTCACGAGGTACGCCTCCACCGCACGTTCCACGGCCTTCTGGTTGGCGAGCGACACCTTGCGCGCGGATACTTCGCGCACGCCGCCGAGCTTGCTCACGGCCAACGTGGAGACGATGGCGATCAACGCGATCACCATGAGTAGTTCTATTAACGTGAATGCTTTTTTCATACTTTTGATTCCTTAACTTCTCTCATTACTTGATTAAACGATTTGTTGCGCCTGGTGGTTCACACTAAAAACTGAGGTGGGGCTTTCAATTCGTCATGTTTTTGACGTCGTTTGTGACGTTGTGCTCTTTGACGGGCTTATGGACGCCCATGGAATCGCGTCCGTCTGCGGCCGGATGGGCGGATAGCGCCTTCATCAGTTCAGATGAAATCTTGCCGCCTTCCATCGGCGTGAGGATGACGTGCGGTTTGATGAGGACGATGAGTTCCGTGCGCTTCTTGACCTTCTCAGTGCCGCGGAAGAGCCATCCGAGAAGGGGAATAGAACCTAGAACTGGCGTGCGCCAGTAGGTCTCGCCTTCCGTCTCCTTCACAAGCCCGCCCGCCATAATCGTCATGCCGTCCTTCGCGACGAACGTACCGGCGAGCGAGCGTGACTCGACGTACTCGATGGCCTTTGACGCACCGGTGCCGCCGTCCACCGGGATGTCCACTTTCGCGGGGCTCACCTCGCTGTTCTCCTGAAGGAGGCGGAGCGTCACGGTCTTGTCTGCGTTGATGTTGGGCGTGATGAGGAGCATCGTGCCAACGTCCTCCTTCGTGATCTGCACGGTCATGTTCCCCTGCACGATGCCGCTGTCGGAAACGACCGTGTCGCCTCGCGTCCAGCCGCTGACGAGCGGGTATTCCTTTCCGCTGAAGATACGCGACACCTCGTTGTTCGCAACGAGCAGCGTGGGAGTGGCAAGCGTCCTGACCTTGCCGTCCTGCTGTAGGAGCTGGATCTGCGCGGAGATGTTGTCGGCGATGACCCTGAACGTGAATGTAGGGTCGTATGAGGCCTGGCTTGCCTGGAGAACGTCGGCGAAGATGTTTGCGGCGTCGGACGTGCCGCCGTTGTGTCCGACCACGTGCGTGCCCCGGTTGAAGGAATACTTGAACGTTGCCTCGTAGTTGTCGTCCACGTCTATCTCCAGCACCTTCACCTCCATGAGCACCATCGGCGTTGGGACGTCGAGCTTCTTCACGAGGCCGCGGATTTCGTCCATAACCCGCACGTCGCTCGTGCGGACAACGAGCATGTTGTTCTTGCGGGAGAGCGAGACGAAGATGTTTGCCGTGGCGGATGTGGCCTGGGCGCGCACGCTGTCGAGCAGGTTCGTGTTGCCGTTGCGGTAGGCGCCTTCCATGAGGCGGGCGTCGTCGGCGCCGAGCGGGACCTGGTCGCCGCCGAGCCTGTTGCGCTGTCGGTTGCGCTGGCGCAGCTGGTCCCACTGCGTGAGGCGCGAGGTGGCGCCGCCGCGCGAGAAGGAGAAGTTTCCGCTGCCCGAACGGGAGCCGGTGCTGGTGGTCTGCGGGGCCTCGAGCGACATGAACTGCGAGCCGCCGTTGTCGTCCAGCACGCGGAAACGGCGGAAGCGGCGCGAGAGGTCGTATTCGTCGTCCTCGTCGAACTCTTCCTCGCCGAGCGAGATGAGGGTGCGGTCGGGGTAGAGTCCGTAGATGACGCTCGCCACCTCGATGACATTCGGATAGAGGAGCGTGAACATCTCGGTGGATTCCTCGCGGAAGGTGTTGAGGTTGTCGGAGTACTCGTCCATCGTCATGATGCGTATCACGCTTCCGTTCGGCTCGCGGCGGAACCAGAGTCCCGTTGCGCGGCAGATCTCCTCCACGGCGGCGTCGGCGGTGACGTTGCGCAGGAAGATCGACACGGTCTTCTTCGACGCGGCGTCTGAGACGGATATGTTGACGCCCGCCTGGTCGGATACGAGGCGCATCAGGCCGCCGATCGGTACCTTCTCGCTTTCGAGGTAGGAGAGGAATTCTGGAGGCGGATTGGTGGGCGTTGCAAGCGGCGTGAAAGAGCCGGGCAGGAACACGCCCGCGCGTCCGCCGGACGTGGCCAGCTCCACACCCAGTGGCGTGACGGCCTTGATGGACACGTCCACCTTCAGTCCGTCCACGGTCTGCGCGAGCCTGCTGCCGCGCCGCACGGCCGTTGCGCGCTCCGCGTTGGGTCCGACCAGAGCCACGCCCTCTCCCGCCGGGCCCACTATGAGCGCGTGCAGGCGCATGTCGTCCGCCTCCGTGAGACGCTGCCGCAGCGCGTCCGCCATGGCGTCTGCGGCTACTGTCGGGTCAGGCGCGGCGAGCGCCGACGATGCGGCGATCAGGATTAGAGAAGCGAGATATGATGCGTGCGATGTGAACGTTGCCATTTTCATTTCCTCAGTTTGTTCCAGCGATGGCAAAAAGCGCCATGAAGAACGCGATGTACACGAAACCGACGATGCAGCCGGTGATTACGATCATGATCGGCTCGATGAGCATGCCGAAGCGCTTCACGGCGAGCGCGAGGAGCATCTCGTGGAAACGCGCCGTCTCGCCGAACGCCTCCGGCAGCGAGCCGCTCACCTCGCCGACAGCCGCCATGCGCGCGAGCATGGGCATGAACTCAGTGGCAGGTGCGAGCGATTCGGAGAGCGGGAGTCCGCGCAACACCCCGTCGTGTGCGGCTGCTGTGCGCCGGCGGAACCGGCGGTTTGACATCAGGCGGGCGCCGGTGGCGAGCGCGTCGAGAAGCGGCACGCCGGACTCCAGCATGATCTGCAGCGACCGTGCGAGAAGCGCGGTGCCAGAAAGACGCAGGATGCGTCCCGTTATCGGAATCTTCAGCAGCATCAAGTCCTCAAGTTCGCGTCCGCCCTCGTGCATGCGAACCGCGCACCACGCCGCCACGGCGCCTCCGAAGCAGGCCAGTATCGCAAGGCCGTTCGCGTTCACCCACGCAGAGAAGTCCATCAGCGACTGCGTGAGCGACGGGAGTTCCGCACCGCCGGCCTGGAGGAACTCCGCTATTTTCGGGATCACGGCCACCACCAGATACACGCTCACGGCCGTGGCCATCAACACCGCCAGGACCGGATAGAGAAGTGCGTTTACGACGGCGCTCCGCAGGTTGCGCCGCGCCTCCATCTGGTCCGCCGCGCGCGTGACGGCATGTTCCAGCTCTCCAGACTTCTCGCCAACTTCCGCTAGCCGCACGACGATTTCACCGAACCGCTTAGGTTGCTCGCCGAGCGCCTCCGCGAACGAGCCGCCCTGAAACACGTGTTCCTTTACGCGCATCCACGTCCTTTTCGCGCGCGGGGAGAACGCCTGGTCCTGTACGGTCGCGAGGCCCTTGAGCAGGGTGACGCCGCTGCGCAGCATGGACGCGAGCTGGCGAAGGCCCATCTCGATGTCGAACCCCGTCACGGGTTTCAGCCACGAAAGGTGCCAGAAGGGGGGCAGCTCGCGCGCCATGGCCTCTTCATGCACGTCCAGGACCAGCAATCCCTCGGAGCGGAGCTGGGACACAAGCGCCTCGCGCGTCTCCGCTTCTCGCGAAAACGTCCGCCTGACACCTTCCGTGTCCTTTGCTGTCACCTCAAAGCGCATTCTTTAAGTTAAACGATGCTTGTCCACCCCCGGTTCACGGGTACGATTACGCGAAAGGCATGATTGCACAGGGGGGTACGTATGCCTTGGGCGGTATATGCGAAGCGTGGTTGAATGTGTGACGTACAATCACTCAGTAATCTTTGCTCTCTGTCTCTCTGCGCCTCTGTGTGAAACTGTCGGTTAGTGTCTATTTGTATAAGGTCGCGCGCGCGCGCGAAGCAGAAAACTCTCCGATCTATTCCAAGCGCATTGAC
>CACWIW010000105.1 GCA_902761035.1 uncultured bacterium
ATCAAGGCTCACCACGTAGAACTTGCCTTTGCCGTCCTGGCCGGTGTATTCCCGCACGCTCGCGGGCTGGGCCGTGAAATCCTCGCCCAGCGCGGCCTTCACGCGCACCCATCCTGCGACGGCGATCATCGCGTCGTCGCCGCTGACCTCCTCGGCGAGCAGCGGGAACGCCGCGCCAGCCGCGACCATCGCCAAAGCCGACGCTCTGAACAGCGCACGGCACCATGTATTTACTCTTGTGGTTGCTTTCATTTTCAGATTCCTTCTTTGTTAAGCTTCTGTTGTTGGATCGGGGCCTCTGCGGGAGCGGCGCGCTCGGTGATCGCGCCCTACCGGCGGTTGAACGGCGCGCGCGGGGCGCGCGCCCTACCGCGGTAGGGGCCGACCACCGGGCGGCCCGCACGACTACTCGACTAGGATCATGGCGTTGCGGTAAGGAGCCGCCTGATCGGCCACCGGGAATTCCTCCGCGTATGCGCGTGCCTCGGCGGAGGTCAGCACCTTCGTGTAGAAGCGGACGTCCCGGAACGCCATTCCGCTCGCCTTTTCCGGCTCGACGTAGTATGGTTGTAAGGCCGACCCGTCACCGCTGAGAGTTCTGTTGTAGATCTTGCCGTACTTCAAGTTGTCCATGAACATCAGGGTTCTCGAATCCGTATTGACGATCGAGCCTTTGTACTTCCCGTCCCAGTAGATGCCGAACGTGCCCGTCTGCCATGCATTGGCGTCGTTTTTCTGGTTCCGGGCGTGGACGATCACGAGCGAGTGGTATTTGCCCGTTGTGTCGCCAAGGCCGTTGAGCGAGATTTTGGCTTGGCAGGTGTTAATGTTAGATTCCGCGCTTCCGTAGCGCTGCGGAACTGAGATGAAGAGCCCGCCAGACGAATCGCTGGTCGAGCAGATTGCCAATGCCTTCTTCCCACTGGTTTCCACGCCGCCGAGCGTGAGCATGAGTCCGTTCTTGCCGCTCTCGACGGACGGCGCCTTCACGCTCATGGCGAGCGTCCAGTCGCGGTTGAGGCCGCCAGTGACAGTGCCGTTTCCCGTCTTGTCGGGGAACGACGCGTATTTGCTGCCCCCTACGCCGCCCGAGACCCTTGTGCCGGTTCCGACGAGGCCCGCATCCGTGAATCCATCGCCTTCCACGGCCAGCTTGCCGGTCGCGAAGTTGTGGCGGAAGTGGTAGTCGTCAACGTCGCACACCGCCGCAGCGGCAACGGGGAAAAGCGAAGCGTACGATGCAATTTCGGACACCGCCAAAGCGCGGGTGAAGAAGCGCACGTCGCGCAGTGCCGCGTCGGGGTTGCCGGTCAGGTCGTTATAGCCGGAGCAGCCGGTATTCAGGGTGGAGAACCTGAAGCCGCTCTCGAAAAGGCGTTCGCCGCCGTTAGTTCCCGTATCGATCGTGCCGATCTGCGCACCGTCCCAGTAGAACGTGATAAGTCCCGTTTCCTGCTGGTTCGGGAACTTCTTCGTCCCCTTGCTCGCCTCATGGACGGCGACGAGCGTATGGAACGAATTCGTCGTGTCGCCCAAGCTCGCGTGATTGAGCGTAAGAGGCACGTTCACACCGTTTCCGGTGTTATATCTCTGTATGGCGGCGATGTGGAGCTTGCCGGGCGTAGAGGACGAGCAGATGGCAAGTTGCTTCCTCTGATTTGTGTCACATTTGCCGAGGCAGAGGATCACGCCCTTCTCGACGTCGCACGACTTGAGGGACATCGCGAGCGTCCAGTCTTCGTTCAGCTTCGTGTCGCCATCGGTAATCGTGCCCGTGCCGCAGGCGTGGACGGCCTTGCCGTAGCCGTTGGGGCCGTTGACCGCCGTGTAGCCGCTCCACGACGCCGTCGGCTCGATCGGGTGTTTATAGTGCGAATAGACCTTCGTGCCGGACGTGAAGTCGTAGCGGAACAGGAAGTCGTCGATCACGTCTCCTACCTTGCACGGCGGGAACGCCTCCGCGTACAGCTGCGCCTCCTCCGCCGAAAGAGCGCGGTCGAAGAAGCGCACGTCCTGGAACGCGAGGTTGTTGTTGCCCGACATGTCGCTGTAGGCGGAAATGTCTCCTCCAAAACCTCCATGCGCGGAGCTGAGCTGGAAGCCGTTCGCGAACGGACGGTCGCCTGACTGATAGGCCGAATGCAGGCTGCCGACGGGCTTTCCGTCCCAGTACAGCGTGATTGAACCTCCCTTCATCACGCTATAAGGAGTTCCCTGCACATGGACGGCGACGAGCGTGTGGAACGTATTTGTCGTGTCGCCAAGGTTCGTCAGTTCGATGATGGCGGGGATGTTCCTGTAGTTGTTGTTGTTGCCCCATTTCTGGAAAATGGGCACGTACAGCTTGCCGTTCGTGGATGACGTCGCGACGACGAACTGCTTCTTGTTCAGCGTGCCATTGCTGCCGACGCTGAAGACCGCGCCCTTCTCCGTGTTGCAGCACTTCACCGACATCGCGATCGTCCAGTCGGCGTTCAGCTTGTTGTCGCCGTCGGAAATCGTACCGTAGCCCTTGGGGTGGACGGCGGTGTTCGCGCCGTTCGGACCTTTTACGGCGACGTTGCCGGAGCCGGAGCCGGCGGGATCTGTGCCGTTGTTGCCGGTGAACACGCGCGTGCCGTGCGTGAAGTCGTAGCGGAAGAACGGGTTGGCAATCGTCGCGGCGGCGTAGGCGGCTGGAAGCGCGTCGGGGCCGCTCGCGATGTTCGCCTCGATCTGCGAGATCGAGAGCGCGGCGTTCCACACGCGCACCTCGTCGTAGTCCGCCTGGGGATCAGGATCGTTCCAGAAGTTGCGCCCGAGGGCGAACGTCTCGCGGATCAGGCTGGCCGTGGTCCATCCCGTGACCGTATATGCGTATCCGCCGATGCGCTCGCCGGTGGTCGCATCGTGGACGTAGCCTTCGATCGTCGCGCCGTCGCCGTCGCCGCGTGGCGTCACGACGATGGCGAGGTGGTAGGTGCCCCCTGCGGTGAGCGGGTTCTTGCCCATGAGCACGTTGTTTGCGTCCTGGTTCGACTTGACAGCCTTGAACGCGGGACCAGTGCCGGTTGAGTTGTTCCAGGCCCTGACTTGCGCGTTAGGGTTGTGGAACGCCACCATAAGGCCCTTCACGTTGTAGTTGTCCTTGCGGCCTAGCGTGAACCACGCGCTGTAGTTCGTGATGGCGCGCAGCTTCGTCCACATCTCGATGGTGAACGGCGCATCGCCGGGGGGAAGGATTGCGGAGCTCTTGCCCGGATTCAAATCAACCCACGACGTCCCCTTGTTGCCGCCGGCGAGGCTGATGGCGGTGTTGTTGTTGACGAACGTGACGGAGGTGCCGTTGTCCGTGCCGGTGAGGCCGCCCACGCTGTCGGTATAGTCGCCGTTGAAGCTCCAGCGGTGGAGCAGCATCGACGCCAAGGTGGACGTCACGGAGACGTAGATGGTGTTGCCTTCGCGCACAAGCGTGCCCGCGCCGCCGGCGACCGTGACCTGGTCGAGAGAAACGCCGTCGAGCGACGAAGTGCATTCAATGAGCGGATATCGTTCAGAGGGCGTCGCGGGAGGCGTGGCTCTGATCACGACAGGGCCCGTGATCTCGAGGCTCGGGACCGTGAGCCGCGGCGTGTTCGCGTCGAGCGTGCCGCAGTCCAGTATAATGCCGTCGAGCACGAGGCCGTAGGAGAGCGTCGATTGCTCGAACGAGGCGGTGCCATTGCCAGTCAGGCGCAGCTTGCCCGTGCCCGTGAACGCGGGAATGGACTGCGTGGACCCTGCGGTGTCGAAGGTCGCAGGATTGCCCGTGATCTCCAGCGTGCGCGTCTTGGTGTTGGAGGCGTCGAACGTCTGAAAATTGAAGATGTTGTCTGTCATCGCCACGAGCGTTCCGCCGCCCCACGTGAAAACCTGCCCGTTGCCCTTCCTGAAGGTGATGCTGCCCGTCGTCAGCGTTCCGCCGTTGAGGTTGAGGGTGGAGACGCCTGTGCTGACAGTCGTGGCACCCATCAAAACCGTGCCAACCGTCGCCTCGCCTCCGTTGATGGTGATCGTGCCGGAGAGTCAGGTATGATGTGACGTTTCTATTGTTGTTGCCGACGCCGAGATAGCCCGATCCCTTAGCTGTGGCACACCAGAATGTGCCTCCATTGATGTTCAATACACCGCTCACATTGTTCCTGTCAACTCCGATGAAGTTACAGCTGCCGGAAGTGTTGCCGCCACACTTGACAGATGCGCCCGCGTTGAGGTTCACAGTGCCTTGGTAGATGATGAACCTGTCCGTGGAGTCTATCTGCTTTTCTGATCCGAGATTGGCGACGGTTCCGTTGCTTACGTCGTACTTATAGCAGTCCGCCAGCGCATTCGCCGACGCAGCACAGATTACCGCCGCGACCAGCGCGCGGAACCATGTTTTTGCTCTTGAGATTGTTTTCATTTTCGTTCTCCTCGTTTGTTAAGCTTCTGTTGTTGATTTTCTGGCCGTACAGGCAAGGTTACCGAACTTCCAGATACACGCCCTTGTACAACTTGTAATTGCCTTCGAGCGACTCCATCGTGCAGTCGCCGCAGAACCACACCTTCTCGACCCCGGCACGGGTCTGGTTCGCGAAGGCGAAACTCGCCGCGCCGCCCTCGGCCGCCACGAGCGGCGTCTCGGTGTTGCCGTTCACGATCGCCGCCGAATAGGTCATGCTCTTCTTGTCCAGTACCAGCTTCACCGTGTAGTCGGTCCCTTCCGTCGGCGTCACGCCCGTCAGGTTGATCCACCGCTTTGTGCCGGACACGAGCGTATATGCCTGGAAGCAGCCGTCTTCGTGTATGCGCACGCCCGCCCTGACATTGGCGTTGATGGTGTCGCCGTCCGAATCCGCGCACCAGGTGTCGAAGGTCACCTTCGTGATAATCGTCGTCTTCGCGCCCTTGGACGGCTCCGTCGTCGTGAACACGTTGTCGCTACCGAACGTGATCTTGCCGTTCACGTATTCGACGGCGTTGGACCACGCGCCCGTAGCCTCCTGCATTTCCTCCCGCTCGTCGAGCCAGTGCGCGGCGTGGCTCGCCCTGGTGTCGGGATAAAGTCCGCCGGTGCCGTAGTACGGACCCTTCGTGATCGTGGCCGTGGCGGTGGCGCCGCCCCATTCGCCGGCCAGGAACGCCTTGGCCTTGACAGTGGTGGTGGAAGTGACGGTGAACCGCCCTTCGTAGAGCGTGCTTGAAGACGTCGGCTCGCTGCCGTCCGTCGTGTAGCGGATTACGGCCGACGCATCCGCGCACGCGATTTCCACGGAACGCTTCGGGCCGGCGAACACCGTGCCGTCCGCAGGCGAGATGACGGGAACCGCGATCGTGGCGAGCTGCAGCTCCACGCCGTGGATGTCCGCTACGCTGCCGAGGTTGCCATCATAAGTGCCATTCGCCTCTTTCGTCATGTCCCCGCGTATAAAGCCGGTCGAGACGCACTCCGCCACGGTCAGGGTCGTGGCCGCCGCGCTGCCCGATCCGTCGCTCATGCCGATGGAATAATCCCCCGCTGGAAGGAAAAGCGCGTAGATGCCCTTGTCGTCGGTCGTCGCGGTGATGCGCGCGTTGCTCGTCCGATTCACAGCCGTGACCGTGGCGTTGGGCATCACGACGTCTGATGCGTCCTTGAGACGCCCGCTCACGATCGTGCAGTTGGGCGTCCCCTGCGGATAGACGTTATAGACGATGCCCTGGATGGAGGTGAAACCGGAAGCCGCATCCGTGAGATCCGGCGGATTGTACCAGGCGTCGCACGACCCCTCCCAGCCCATGTTGAAGTGGACGTAGAGCGTGTCGCTCTGGTAGCCGTAGCCGTCCGCGAGGATGGCGTGCCCCGGAACGCTCACGGCGACGGGCAGCTTCGCGTCAAGGCTCGCGAGGATTCCGTTCTTCCATTCGTCTGCGGATGGAGAGTATTTGCATGCGGCGTTGGCGTAGCCGAACTGGTCCGTAAGGCGCAGGTAGAGGGCGCTGAATCTCGCACCGCTGCCGTCGGAGGTGTAATCCATGTACATGGAGATTCCCACGTCGCGCAGCAGCTTGCCGATGGCCTGTTTGTTCGCGGTGGAAGAGGTAGCTCCCATGTTGTTCCAGTCGTACGTTCCGCCGAACGGCACGCCGTCCCACGCGACGTACGCGCCGCCTGCCGTCGTCTGGTAGCCGGACGCCGCCGTGTAGGTGCGGGCGTCGCCATCGAACGTCTGCGTGTAGTCCTTGGTCATGGTGATGCTGGACTGCGGCCACCTGTGGTAGTACAAGAGCTGTCCGCCCGCCGTCGCCCAGCAGCCGCTGTAGAAGCGGTAGTTGGTGTCGGTCCCCACCGTGGGCGTGTAGTAGTTGTACGCCACGCGAGTGGATGTGGTATGGCCCTGGCTCCATGCGGTCGTGAGCAGCTTGCCCACGCGCAGGTCGCTGGGGTTGGAGGTGGTTGAGCCCGCCTGGAGCCGCACCCCGCCCTTCGCCGCCGCCGCCGACATGAGCGCCGCCCACTTGGCGGCCTTGCCGCTGGGAGCGGCCGCGGCGAGCCGGCGGCCGCCGCTAGTAGAACGGGCAGCTTGCCCGTTCTCGTCGTCAACGGCCGAGCCGGCCGTTGTACTAGAGGCCGCCGCCACATCAATTGGCAGCATCGCGAGGAGCGGGTTCTGCGTCACGTCGCCCACCCACGTGCCGGTCTTCGAGTAGGCAATCACCGGCTCGAGCTCCGTATCGCCCGAGGTCACGACGAAACCGCCGCCATCAAGGCTCACCACGTAGAACTTGCCTTTGCCGTCCTGGCCGGTGTATAGCAGCGGGAACGCCGCGCCAGCCGCGACCATTGCCAAGGCCGACGCTCTGAACAGCGCGCGGCTCCATGCTTTTGCTCGTGTGATTACTTTCATTTTCAGGTTCCTTCTTGGTTAAGCTTCAGTGGTGAAATCGGGGCCGTGACAGCAAGCGTACAACAGCAAGGCGACGCCCATCTTGCTGTTGTACGCTTGTTGTTTCGGAAACGGCGGCTACCCGCGCAAAAACGCGCCCTACGCGCGCCGTCAAGCAATGAGGGGGGGGGGCATAACTACCAATCCGCGCCGTTTTAGCGCGGTTGCATGCAGTTTTATTGATGGCAGACGTATGCATTGCTTGTCTTTGACAAATATTGTACTACAATCCTCCCGCACTTTCAAACGAAAAGACTTACATAATCCAACGAAAAACCGAAAATCCTTACATAATCCAACGATGTGTCGTAATTTATAGCGAAGTGTGTACGATTTATGGTATACTATAGGCGTGCAACACACCATTCCAAAGCGATCAAGGAAGATAAAGACGGTCGCGTTCGTATGTTCGTCGATTTCGTCTTTCAAGTTCCTTCTTCTGTCCGGCGTCACCCGATACGCGCAGGAACGGCACGGCATCGCCGTGTTGACCGTAGAGCCCGACGACGTGCGAAACAAGACCCTTCTCGGCAACTGCAACGGTATCATTGTAAACGTGCCGTACAGAAATGTCATTGAAACGTTGACGGCGACGGGACTGCCGATCGTCGATACCGGCTGCGAATTCGACGACATCCGGCTTGTCGGCGTCGATTTCGACCTCGCGAAACACGGCGTAATGGCGGCCGAGTGGTTTCTGCGGCGCGGTTTCAGGAATTTCGGGTACTGCGGCCACTCCGGATGTTCCCGCTACCGCAGTTCAGATGTACTGGAAGGCGCGTTTACGAAGACTGTGGCGAAGGCCGGCTGTACATGCTCCTCGTTCGACGCTTCGTATCTCGAGGGCAAGGACCGCGGCACCACATCGCTTTTGCCGCGGCTTGAAGCGTGGATACGCACTCTGCCGCGTCGCACAGCGGTATTCTGCGTCCACGACGACAGGGCCAACAGCTTCCTTCAGGCCTGCCTGCGCCTCGGCAGAGCCGTGCCGGACGACATCGCCATCATGGGCAGGTTCAACGACACGGATGTCTGCACCTCGGCGCAGATCCCCATCACCAGCATCGATGTTGATGTCCAGGGACTCGGCTACGCCGCGATGCGCATTCTGGACAGGGCGATGAGAGTTCCGGCGAAGCCGAAGCGCCGCCGGACGTTCCTCATCCCGCCGATCGGGATCGTGGAGCGCGAATCGACCGCCGTCTATCCTGTGGATTCCCCCTACATCAAAAGGGCGCTTGTGGCGCTGGAAGGGAATCTGGACAAGCCGATTTCCTCTTCCAAGCTCGCGGAAGCCGCCGGCGTCTCGCCGTCCACGCTCAATGCGGCATTCCGGAAAGCCTTCGGGACAAGCGTCGGGAAATACGCGCTCTCCGTCAAGATGAGCGAGGCGAAGCGACTTGCGGCCACCGGGCGGTTCAGCCTCAAGGAGATCGCGTCGAAGACCGGATTCTCCTCCCAGGCCCATTTCTGCAACGCCTACCGGGCGTTCTACGGCCGGCCGCCTTCATCCGACCGCCGCCCGTGAACGGATTCCCTGCGGGGACAGCCCCCGCGAAATTAAAGCCGATTTTGCAAAAAGCTGCTTTAGCAGGTTTTTGCGGGCTTGAGGCGATTTTGCCGCCAGGACGTCATCCGTGTGTGGTATAATCGCGGCGTGACATTAATTATGCCAAAATCTCACTTTGGGCGCAACTATTTCATCGTCTGGGAGATGCTCCATGACACCTGGTCATGGAGTGAAGATGTCCGCAAGAGTAAGTTCGCTCTGGATGTTTTCGCTGTACTTGTTGTGGCAAAGGCCATTGGAGGTGATGATGGTCAGATGGATGGCCTTCCTGATGCCGCAAGTTGAACGGAACGCTTCCCGTCGGGCAATCATACGATCCAGTTCGACCTGATCAAGCACATACTCGTCACAGAGGACAAAGGACAGACGACAGAAGACAAAGGAGGGAGGACTATGGACCGGTGGGGCGAGGCGTCCCGCCGAGCCGTGGCGGCTCGCCCGGAGGGCTCGCCCCACCCTACGGCGCGCTCGGTGATCGCGCCCTACCGCGGTAGGGGCCGACCACCGGGCGGCCCGTGCAGAACGGGTCGCCTACACCTCTTCGCTCAGTACGCACTCGCCGCCGTGGAACACGAGGACGAGGCGGTGGAGCGCAACGGGCGAGACGCCCGTTGTCCCAGTTGTCTCAACGGGCAAGATGCCCGTTGTCCCAGTTGCGGGCGGGACGCCCGCCACCCCGATATGCCACTCGGCAATAAGCGCAGGGTCGGCGGAATACTGGTCGAGCTGGACGATGGCCTCGGCCTTGATCTTCTCAAGTTGCTCCTTCGTCGGCGCGGGATCGCCCGCCTTCACGTACTTCATCTCGATGAGCGCCGCGTGGGCGATCTCCGGCCAGCGCAGGAGCTGCGGCTCGAGAGCAATGTCGTAGAACCCTCCGCCAGCCTCGCGCTCGTGCTTCACGAAGTACGGTCCGCCGGAGGCGACCAGAAGCGCGACGAGCGTGGACTGCACCACCTTCTCGCCCTCCACCGTGTCGCGCACCGCGAAGTTCTCCTTCACGATCGAGGAGAGGACTCCGACAAAACCGCGCCATTCTCCCTTCTCGGCGAAGTCGCACAGCCCGTCGTTGATGTCGAACACCCGCTCGTCGATCTTGTGGACGTCTGAGTAGGCTGCGGGAATCATCTTCGCGGCAAGTTCCTTCAGGGTTTCGTTTGGGATGCCAAACGTCATCTTGCCGAACTTCTCGCCCGTAATCGTCGTGATGCCGAACCAGTAGAGGAGCGAGGTGAAGTTCTCCTTCTCAGATATCTCGCGTGCCTGAAACGACTTCACGAGACGCTCGGTGAGCTGTCCTCCCGCAAGCAAGTTCTCAAGCACGTGGAAATTGCCGTTCAAACGGCGTTCCGCCGTGACGAGATGCCGAATCTTCGCGTAGTCCGTGCGCAGGTTCTCGTCGATGAGCTCGTTGGGGAACTGCTTCGCGCGCCAGAGGTGGCTAAAGAACGCAAGGACGATCGTCGTGTTCGCGACGGACGGCGCGGAAGCGCTGCCGAAGCGGTAGTTGTCGTACCACCTGATCGCGGTATCGTACGCCTTCTCCGCGTCGAAGCCGCAGTGCGCGGCGTAGTAGTCCGTGATGGCGCGGAGGTCGTCGTGGCGGAAGCCCGTGAAATCCGCAAACACAGGATCGAGCGAGATGTTCGTGCCGATGTTGAAGCCGCTCGTCACGTCGTCCATCGTGACGGGGGAGACGCCCGTGATGAAGAGGCGCGTCACGGGTGCTTCCGTGCCGGTCGTTGCGGATTTCAGTTCGGTGAAAAACTGCTTGAAGAATCCGTCGCCATGGCAAAGCTCGTTGTATGCCTTCTCGCCGCTTTCCGCAAGAATCGTGTTCGTGAAGTTGTCGTACTCGTCAATGATGACGTAGAGCTTATGTCCTGTCCCCTTGAGCCCCAGGTAGATCTGCGCCAGCTTTTTCCCGCTGTCGGGAGCGCTCAGGATGCGGTCGGCGAGTTCGCCGGTGATGACGTCCCTGTACCTTCGCGCGAACGTGTCGCACTGGAGAGCCGCCTTGTAGTCGAAGTCCGACTGCACCTTGCCGACCTCCTTTGCGATCGAGGCAAAGTCGAATCGCAAGATCAGGTAACTGCCACGCTCCTCCGTCGGAGCCGCGCCGATGTCGGTTCCCGCGAAGAACTCGTCGAACCTGTCGGCGTACTGCAAATCGTAATACGCCTCGAGGATAGAGGTCAGGAGCGACTTGCCGAACCTGCGCGGACGCAGGAACACGGCGTAACGCGTCGCCTCTAGGTCTCGGATCTTAGCGGTGCGATCCACGAACCAGGCGTTCGCCTTGCGCAATTCGGCGTAGTCCGCCACGCCGTAGAGTATGGGCCTCGTCTTTTCCACGGCGCGCATTATACCAAAAATACCCGCCTCTGTGCGAAACCTCTTTTGGAGATTTTTTCAACCGCCTACTGATTTGGTCAAAATCCCGATTTGACGGCGCATGGGGGTTTTTGCTAAACTGGCTACCGCAATGAATGAAGCAATTGACACCTCGAAAAAAGATGTGCTTGGGACCCTGCCGCCGTCGCTGGCGCGGTTCCAGGCGTTTCATGACGCCTATCTGGGGCGCATCCTCGCGGACACCGCGCACTTCGACCGGCGGCTGCTGGAGGTCGTGCGGCATTTTCTCAAGGTATTCGCCGATGCGGGCAAGCCGTGCATCCGCGTGAGGGAGCGCGACTTGTCCGCGATACTGGACGACGACCGCGTCAAGGAAATGGTCGAACTCGGACACGGAACGACCAACGGAGGGCCAGCGGTCCGAAAGGATGTGGTCGCGGCGGCGTTCGACGCGGACGTCGCGAATCTTGCGCCCGA
Source organism: uncultured bacterium (assembly GCA_902761035.1). GTDB lineage: Bacteria > Verrucomicrobiota > Kiritimatiellia > RFP12 > UBA1067 > RUG572. The sequence continues at coordinate 11,326 of CACWIW010000105.1, forward strand.
CCAGTTCCCGAAGTACGGCTATCTCGGACCCGACTCCGCGATGATGGACATGGTGCAGTGCAGCGACCTCGGGTTCCACTACGGGAACGTGCGTTTCGTCCTGCGGCGCGAGACGATGGCGGCGCGCACGACCTTGTGCATGGGGAACGGCGTGAATTTCGGCTGCTTCTATTTCAAGGTGCCGACTTGGCTGGAACATCCCGAGCCTACGTGCTTCCTCTCGCTCCCCCACCACGTCGATTTGATGAAAGGCGGCGTTCCCATGGGAAAGGGACCCGCCCACCCAGAACAGGCGATGACGATGTTTGCGGTGGCATGCCTGAAGGGAATGCTGACGAAAGAGAATTTCCACACGATCGGGGACGTCTTCGAGGGAGCGCACGGCTTTGAATTCTTCGAGCTCCACTACCACGGGCATCTGGTCGTGTCCAGGGACGTGGAACGGGTGGATATTTGCCGCTGGACTGATGAAACGCCCGAGATATTCAAGGCGGTCAAGCCGCGTTTCGACCGTCTTGGAATCCCGTGCAACCTCGTCTGATTTACGCTTTAGTCGATGCGCAAAAATACGATAGTCTCACGCAGAGGCGCAGAGAAGCAGAGAGCGCAGAGAAAGCAAAAAAAGGTTTTGTAACGGATTTTATTGCGGAGCCTGCACGGCGGTGGCGGCGATGGTGTTGACGATGTCTTCGACGGAACAGCCGCGCGAGAGGTCATTGCAGGGGCCGGCGAGTCCCTGAAGGACGGCGAAGCACGACGCGCCGCCCAGACGCTGCGCGATCTTGTAGCCGATGTTGCCCGCCTGCAGGTCCGGGAAGATGAGCACGTTCGCACGCCCGGCGACTGGACTCCCCTTCGCCTTGAGCGCCGCCACCTCGGGAACGAGGGCGGCGTCCAGCTGCAGCTCTCCGTCAAGAAGAAGGTCCGGCGCGAGGTCATGGGCGATTGCCGTCGCCTCGCGCACCTTGTCGACGAGCGCATGCTCCGCACTGCCCTTGGACGAGAACGAGAGCATCGCGACGCGCGGCTCCTCGAAGTCGCAGAGCGCGCGGGCGGTGTTCGCCGTCGCCACCGCGATGTTCGCAAGCTCCTCGGCGTTCGGACACGGGTTCACCACGCAGTCCGCCAGGACAAGAAGCCCGTTCTCTCCGAACTGCGTATACGGACTCTCCAGCAGGAAAGCGGAAGAGACGAGTTTCATCCCCGGCGCGGTCTTGATGATCTGCAGCGCCGGACGAAGCATGTCGCCCGTCGAGTGGACGGCGCCGGAGACGAGTCCGTCCGCATCGCCTTCCTTGACCATCATCATCCCGTAGTACATCGGATCGGCGACCAGCTTGGCGGCCGCCTCCTCGGTGAGTCCCTTCGCCTTACGGAGTTCGTACAGTTTCGCGACGTATGCGTCGAAACGGGGCTTGTTCTCCGCACGCGCGATGATCTCGGGCGTGAGCAGAATCGGCTCCGCCACGCCTTCCTCTGCGACGATCCTCGCCGCCTCGACCGTGCGCGATTCGTCGCCCTCGGGCAGCACGATGCGTTTCACGGAGGCGCGCGCCTTCGCCTTGATTCTCTTTACCACTTCCATGTCGGCCTCCTTTCGGATCAAAGATCCATTCCTTCGAAACCCTGCCACACGTCGCGTCCGGAATACGTGAGCGCCGCGCATTCCCCGCGCAGAACCTTGAGCGCCGAGAGCCCCAGCGCCTCCTGCTCCATCTCACCCGGATACGCGCTGACTGGCGCGATGAATCCGCAGTGCTTTTCGATGCCTTCGACGATGTCGGCGAAGCGGACGAGTCCGCCGGTGAGGACGATGCCGTCCACCTTTCCGCAGAGGACTACCGCCATCTCGCCGATCTGCTTGCAGATCTGGTAGATCATCGTGTTCCAGACGAGAGTCGCCTTCTTGTCGCCTTTCTCCACAAGCGCGTGGATCGTGTCGGAGTTGGACGTTCCGAAGAAATCGACGAATCCGCCGGAACGCGTACAGCGGCGACGCAGGTCATCGACGGAATGCGTCTCAAGATAGTTGAGCACCGTCAAGACCGGCAGCGAGCCGATGCGGGTGGGGGAGAACGCGCCGTCCCCGTCCGCGCCCATGTTGCTGTCCACCGTCCGGCCGTGCTCGTGGGCGGCCACCGTGATGCCGCCGTCGATGTGCGCGACGATGAAGTTGCAGTCCTCGTACCTGCGGCCGATTTTCTTGGCGTGGAACTCGGCCACGGCCTTCTGGTTCAGGCAGTGGGTATGCGCAAAGCGGTATACGCCCTTGATGCCCGTGAGCCGCGCGTAGTCGTTGAGCTCGTCCACGGTCGTGGGATGGAGCGTGAAGGCGGACTTCCCGAACTCCTCCGCGAACTTCCACGCGAGCATCACCCCGAGCTTGGCGGGATGCTCCGAACCGTCAAGGCCCTTGACGGCGTCGTTGTAGAGGTTCTGGTCAACGCGGATGACGCCGCTGGGCTGGGAGTGCGTTCCGCCGCAGCGGCCGACGAACGCATCGATCGTATCGGGATCCACGCCCTCCGCCTTGAGCATGTCCAGGATCACGCCGCGCCGAAACGGCATCTGGTCATTGACGTGCGAAAACTTCAGAAGTTCGGACGCCTCATGGAAGAGCTTTCGCTCGAAGACAGACGTCTCGTCCTCGAAAAGGCTGACCTTCGTCGAAGTCGAGCCTGGGTTGATAACAAGCAGCCTGAATTTGCCGTCTTTCATTTTGACCTCTTTTACCGGAAAGTGGATATTATACCATATCCCGCCCTTTCCCGTGTCGCGTCAAAGCGACTTGACGAGGTCGAGGATTTTTGCGCGCGTCGCGTCCGTCTTCTGCTCGTCGATCTTGGCCGTGACGATGCCGGTGTCTTCCACGCCCCAGTAGTTGAGAATGCCATGGTACTCGCCGATCGCGCCGTCATAGACATTGGGCGAATAGGACGAGAGCAGCATCGCCGCCTTCTTCAGCTTGCCCGGCTTGTTCATGTTGTAGATGCGCTGGATCGGCGCCTGGATCTGCGCGGACATCGTGAAGTAGTAGATCGGCGCGGCGAGGACGAGGACTTCCGCCTCCGCGAGGAGCGGATAGAGCTCCTGCATGTCGTCCTTCTGGATGCACGCGCCGTTGCCCTTCCCGTGGCAGTACTCGCATGCCATGCAGCCCGCGATCTTCTTGTGCGCCACGTCGACGAGCGTCACCGTGTGCCCGGTCGCCTCGGCGGCCTTGCGGTATTCCTCCGCCATCCAGGCGGTGTTTCCGTTCGCGCGCGGCGAACCCTGTAAAATTAGAATGTTCATTTTTGCTTTCCTTTCAATTGCTTTCTTGTGCATGCGCTTTCTATTATACCACAAAGTCGGTCCGTGAAATCATTAGATCAATTTTGTGTAATTGCTTCTTCCACGAAAAGGCGCAAGGGCAGATTGAATTTAGGTGGCAACCATCCTAACGGATTATGATGCTCAGACAAGTCGTACCACCACTGGGCATATCTGTGAGGCGACGGATTTACCTTCCCTTCAAGTGAGATTTCGCACTTCCGCACAAACGGCCACAATCCCGAGATGCAGTTCATCCGCCCTTTTCTGATTTCACATTTAACGCATCCGAAAAGCCCCCTCAGCATTCTGAAAATGCAGCTGATGAGAATCGCAGCCACTACAATACCGCCCAGCGCCCATCCAACGTATGGGATATCGAGCAGGAATGTTGCCAACATTAGCACGATGAGCACTCCCAGGACGCCATCAAGTGATATGTTCGGCGAGAACGGGCGAATGACCGCGATTTGCCCCTGCCCGTCATCCGTCGAGCGGATTTTCATCCCGCGCGGCAGCCTCGCGAGACGTGCCCTGCGTGCGGCATGATACGCCGCATCATCCCATTTGTTTGTGCGGTTGATTAGGAGCGCCAGCATAAATGCCGTGCGGGAGTAAGTCCTGACCAACGGTCGGCAAGGAGGAATATTCTCGCCGTCTGCCCATATCTTGACCGTGTCAAAGTCATATTCCGTCAAATCAGATTCGCTCGTCCCGCCAGTCACCTACGACCACGGCGACAACGTAAACCGCCGTACAGGAAGCGGAAGCCGGCCAAACAACCTGCGGCGGCACACCCCCTCGCCGTTCGCGAAGCGTATTTCCGCCTCGCATTCCAAACATACGGCGATCGCCTTTATCAGCTTGGCAAGCGAGATGACGAAAACGGTAAGGACGCACAACAACACTATACCCACAACTCGCCGCGACGGCATATAAACACCCGACTTCGCGAGCGCGTACATCAAACTGAACACGGTAAATCCAATGCCTGTCAAGAGAAGCGCCCAAATAAGGCAATTGGCGATTGTCTTCACGCGCCGCGACCTGTCTTTTCTGGTTATTTTCGCCCAGAAACCATCGTCCGTCTCTTTGAACTCGAGCGCCTCGTCGTCGAGCGAGCCGTCCACTACTTCGGTGAGCGGGATGTCGTGCGGTTCGCTTGGGAGGTCATCGACGATCTGGAAAGAGTAGGCGACGCCGATCTTGACGGTACCTTTCGGCGCGGATGCAAGAAAGCGGTCGTACCATCCGCCACCATAGCCAAGGCGCTTGCCGTCGCGCGTAAAGGCAAGGCCGGGGATGATCCAGGCGTCGACTTTCTTCGGCTCTACGATATCGGCATCGACCGGCTCACGGATTCCCATCGGGCCAAGCCGAAGATTCTTCTCGTCCAGTCCCTTCAATTTCGCAAGTTCGTAGGTCTCGCCGTTCCAGCGCGGTGCGACCACTTCGACGCCCATGTGAAGCATGTACTCGATGAAGGGATCGATGTTGATTTCGTCGGGCGAGGCGAGGTAAACGGCGAGCGGCGAGCCGAAGTCAAACGGATCGACCATCTCGCCGATATCGCTTCGCGCCTTGAGCTTTTCGCAGATGGCGTCATCCGCGGCAGCCTTTTGATCCGCCGCAAGCTCCTTCCGCCGCGCCTTCATCGTGCGCCGAAGCTCGGCCTTGTTGCTGCTGCTATTCATCGTCACCCTTTTTAGGAGCAAAACTCTTAGGAGGTGCTAAACTCTTAGTAGGAGCAAAACCCTTAGGGGATGCGCTCTTAAAAGTATTGCTCGTAATCTTAGGAGATGCACTCTCAGTAGGAGCAAAGCCCTTAGGGGATGCGCTCTTAAAAGTATTGCTCGTAATCTTAGGAGATGCACTCTCAGTAGGAGCAAAGCCCTTAGGGGATGCGCTCTTAAGAGTATTGCTCGTAATCTTAGGTGAGGCACTCTCAGTAGGAGCAAAGCCCTTAGGGGATGCGCTCTTAAGAGTATTGCTCATACCTAAGCGTTTCGCTCCTAAAAGCACATCTCCCATCTCGTGGCAGCGCCTGTAGAGCGTGGCATTATCGGGCTTTGCGGCCTGCGGCGCCCAAAGCGAAAGAAAGAGCATGCGCCCCCTCGCGCAAAGTGCCTCTTTATTGCGTGGCGGATGCCATCGCTCACCAAACCCTTCGGGCGAGAGCACGATCAGCGCGCCACCCGCCTTGAAAATCTCGTTGCCGCAAAGCTTTTCGCACGGGCTCATGAACGTTCCCGCGCCAGCCCCGCCGGGGCCAATGCGCGCGGCCCTGCCGACGGCCTCGCGCCACTCGGGGCCATCCTCGGCCCATTTGCGCGAACATTTGAAAGGTTCAATCACGGGCAGGTCGAGCAGTGCCACGTTGCCGTAGGCGAACCATTCACGCCCGGCGAAAGTAACACGCCTCACCTGCGAGAAATAGCGGCGGTTCTCCTGGCGCAGCCACGCCCGACGCGGGTTTTCGCGAATATACCGCGTGAAAGCGGCGAGCTGCCCCTCAACCTTCACAATCCAATCATGCCAGCTCGCTTCGAAAACCTCCTCGCGCAGGCCAGTCACCTCTGCATAACGCCCCTCCAGCGCCTGCATGAGCATGCCGACAATCGCTTCAAGGCGCAGAGGAATGAAAGGCCGCGCCCCCTCTCCGCCTAAGAGGCTGGCTCCTACCTGCTCCACAATTCTAATCAGCAGATGGATATGATCGGGCATGATCGAGAAGCACTCGATCGGCGCGATGGCCTTGCAACCAAGATGGAAGTTGCGGATGCAATTCACCATTGCCCGGGTGATCGCGTTCAGCTGGCACTTGCCGGGAGCGACGATCTTCGAAAGCGCCTGCCGCCCAGCATGGCACTTGATCGTCACCATGTAAAACAACGGCCGCGAATAGTCAAACCCTGTCAACCGCTTACCCATGCCTCACTCCAAGCCAAGCTGCCCTGAGATGGCATCAACAAAATCATCGCGGACCTCCGCCTCGGCGGCAAAGCGCGGCCAGTCGCGGACGGCACTTTTGACTTCGTCCAGCACGGCGCGCGCCTTGCGCTCGCGCATGTTCGCGAAGCGCGCGCAGGAAAGGATGTCATCGTCCGTAATGCCGATGCGCTTTCCGTTCACGGACATCTGGTGGCGCGAGGTCCAGTCGCCTTCCGGATTGTGCGCGTAGCACTCGTCGTAAGCAGGTGCGAGCGACCACTCGCCGCGCCGGTCCATGAGATACGCGATGTTCTTCACGTGGTCGTCGCAGTTCCATGCCAGCACGTTGAACGCCATGCGCCGAAAGAGCTGCTCGTTGGCGCGCGCATCGTTCACGACGCGGCGCGTGACACGAAACGCCTGTTCGTAAGAATAGGCGGCAGGATCGTTGAAATCCATGTGCGCAAGCGCTCCAAGCGTCTGCGCATGCAGCTTGCCGCCGTCCGGGAGTCTATCGAAACGGCGCGTCATGAAGTGGCGCTTGTTCCAGAGCCGACACTCGGTCATCTCGATTCCCGCCGCGCGGGCCATTAGATGGTAGGCGTATTCGACGCGCCCGTAGCCCCATTTGTCGTCGCCTTCCTTGTCGCCGTTTCCCGTGATACCGTCGAACTTGATGAGCCAGTAGCCGAATCCCTCGGGAAGCGCGACTTGTCCGGATCTCACCTCGCCCGTCGCCTCGTTCCACCCGATGAGCGCCTTCGCGCGCGCGCCGCCGGCGGAAGAACCGACCTTGAGAATCGACGAATACCGCTTCATGTCCGGCACAAGCTTTGCCGCGGCCTCGGTGCGGGATTTCAACACCTCGTCAGCAAGTTCCGCCAGCGCATCCACATGTATCTCCTCCGACTTGTCCTCATCATCTAACATGGTCGGCTTGTATTCGAGTGCGCCCATGCCGCGTACACCGGTATAGCACAGCCGCTCTATTGGCGTAAGGCTCTCGGGAAGCCTGCCTTGGGTCTTCAACCATGCACCAATCACCGCGTTTCCGAACTTGTCCGGGACGGAATCGGACAGCATTCCGGGAAGGCCGTGAAAAGACACCTGCGGAAGCGCAGGAAAGGAATACGCAGCAATGCCGACAGGCATCATCAGCGGCGAAGGTTCGATCCCGGCATCTTGGAATTCCCTGTCGTATGCAAACGACGCACAGGGCGCGCCGTCCACGCGGGAGGCAACTCCTATCCGCCGCCCCCACAGCAACACTTCTACTGCTTCGCTCATGCGTTCCCCCATTCTTTTGCCGCCCCGCTTCTTCTGTGTGCGCGCTTTGGCAATGTACGTTTTGCAAGAATGTCCTGCGGCGACAACTGTACTTCAGGCAGCAGCGTCTCGAATCCGACTGTCAGACCCAATGCACCGCAGACGGCGAAAAAAGCATCAATTCTTACGCCGCCCGCCCCCATTTCAAGCCTCTCAAGCGTGCGCTTGGACACGCCTGCACGCTGTGCCAACTCTGCCTGCGTCAGGTTCCGGCTGAGCCGAATCTGCGCGAGTCGTCTGCCCGACTCGCGCAACGCCTCATCTTCAGTCATCGCCACATTGTATTTCATAATTCTTCCTTTCTGGCGAGTTAATAATGTTATCCGGCCACAATTCGCCAAATCGGGCATATTAAACCATATTTCCCCTCGCAATGCAAGGGGAATCATTGCACAGTTCCTTGTAGCGGAAACAGAAGCGGGCGTGGTCGTTGACGAGCCCCACGGACTGCATGAACGCATAGATGGTCACTGAGCCGAGGAACTTGAAGCCACGTGCCTTGAGTTCGGCGGCGATGCGATCCGAAAGCTCCGTACGCGCGGGGGCGGTCCATTCGTCGGACTTCGCGTTGTCGGGATTGAACAGCGGCTTTCCGTCCGTGAACGCCCAGAGCCACTTTGCAAACGTGCCGCATTCGCGACGCAGCGCGATGAAGCACTGCGCGTCATGGATGATGGCCTCGATCTTGCGCCGCGAGCGGATCATGCCCGGCACGGCGAGGATACGCACGATGTCACGTTCGCCGTAGCGGGCGATCTTCTCGAAGTCGAACCGCTCGAACGCGACGCGGAACGCCGCGCGCTTCTGGATGATCGTGTCCCAACTCAATCCGCACTGCAGCACCTCGTACATCAGGTACTCAAACAGCTTGCGGTCGTTCCGGCACGGCGTCCCCCACTCCTTGTCGTGGTACGCGCGCTCCAGGTCATTCAGCTCGAAATATGGGCAGCGTATCTTTTTCATTGTTTTAGCCGCAAAGATTGCAAATAGCACAAAGGACTTAGTTTTATTGCAACACCTGTGATTTTCGCTTTTCAGCTTTCATGGGACTCCAGCCGCGCAATCGCAGCCTTGGCGTCGCGACGGAATTTATTTGTCTTGAACGGGCCGATCTTTCTCTCATGACATTCAAGCATGTACTTCCACGCCTCAAGGCAATCCGCCTTCTCGGCAAGTTCGCGCACGATCTTCGCGCCCTCGGCGATCCGTTTCGACGCCCCTTCGCCGTCCGATCCGTCGATCAGCGACTTCGCGTACTCAAGGCGATCCCTTGCCGCATCGCCATCCAGAAATCCCTCAAGAGCTTTCATGCCGTCGGCCCAGGATTTCGGAATATCAAAAGAGGAACCCGATAATGCAGAAAAGGACTGCTGTACATCGTGAAAATCATCTTCAGATGTTTTACGCAGCCAGTACACGAGACGGCGGCGGCATTCGGCCACCGTGTTCGGGAATGTCATCCTGGGGTACTCCGGTGTCGGGTCGTAGCAATCGTCAAGCCCCACGTCGGCATTCTCGAATTTCTCGAAGTCATTTGCGATTATACGGCCGGCATACCATGCGCACAGCTCTGCCGCCGCCCCTTTCACTCCTTTTTCCGAGGCACGTGAAAGATACGAAAGCGCGTCCGTCACCACCTGCCGGCGGGTGAACGTGAGCAGGACGGCCTTGCCCATCACGGCGCCGCACACTTCATCGCCGTTCTCGCGTGCATTGAGCTCAAGATTGCTCAAAAGCTCTTCCATCTCGTCACGGTAGAAACGCTTGTGGTTGCTTTGAAAGCCATACTCGAAGAAATTCTCGGCGAACACTGGCAAATCGACCTGTACCTTGAGAAAGTTACCGCCGTCGTCGAGAATCGCCTCGACCTCGGTCCTCGTCATCTTACTTGTTATCATTGTTTTCCTTTCGGTTTCTGATTTGATCTTGGCGACCGCCATCGCCCATCAGGCTTTTCCTCGCTTGAACTGTTTTGAAACGATATCCATGGTTCGCTTCACGTTCCGACGCCGCACCGCGTCCCCAATCATGTCGTAATAGCGCATTTCGACCCGGAGCCAGGGCAAGTAGGCGTCCGGATGAATCCGCTGCGGAAGGCGATAATTCTCAATAATGGCCCTCGCCTCATCCATCTTGCCAGTTGTTGGACACTGCGGGGTCGTCTGGGACCTTGGCGTGCAGGTCTTCCAGCAGACACAACGCCCAGTTTGTCTTGCGGATATCATTCCTCGTCACCTTGCGTTCATTTCGCCAGCACTTCAACAAGGTGGAGATGCCTGTTGACGGTGTTGCCGCCGGCGTTCTCCACTCGGATGTAGCGCATCGGCGTGTTCTGGAACTTCTCCGTGAGGCCCGCCGCGCCAAACGGCTGGTTGTTGCCGCGCTTGTCGATGTGCAACGTCCAGTTGACGCCGTCAACCGAGATTTTGACCACGAACCGGTACGGACGTTTCGCGTCGCGATAGTAGGGAATCACGGTGATTTCGCTGACGTCCTGAACCTTGCCCATGTCCGCCTGCCACCAACCGTTCACGCCGCATTCAAAGTAACCGTAGTTCTTTACTCCCATTAAGCCGTCAACCGCCGCCGCAGGTCTCTCCCCCTCCTTCGAACAAGTTGTCTTCGCGCGGTAAAGGAGGTCGCCCGCCGGACGGGGCACGCGTTCCGCCTTTGACGGCGCGCGCATTTGCACGGGCTTGAACGCGGGCTCGCCGCGTGCACCACGACGCAGCGCATATTCGTGCCGCCAGGCCTGGAGCACGCCGGCGAACAAAAGTGCGATCTCGGTACGCTCCTCCTCGGGCGTCAGTTTCGCCTCGGGAATCGGCGGCATCTCGCTGCGCTTTCCCTTCCAGTGGCCGGGCTCGCGGCGGTAGCGGCGCAGGATCTCGGCGTAGAGTCCGCGGTCGGCGTTTTCGTCGATCCGCCACTCGAACCGGCGGCTCTTCTCCGACGGCGACAGTTCGACGACGCGTTCCCCCTTCCATTCCTTCACGAAATAGGGAATGCGGAAATAGATATGCCTGGGCGCACGCTTCCACTGGGCGTCCAGCGTGAGCGTGGCGCCATGGGCGTCCGGCACTATCGTCACGGACACCTCGCCGAACCGCGTCGGCGCGCGCAGAATGCCGCAGGGTTCACCGTCCTTCAGCCACGCGCGGCAAAGCGCGGGCAGCACGTAGAGCGTGTCGTCGCCGCGCTCGAAGAGGAAGAGGTTCCGCACGAGGGTGTTGCAGTTGGCGTTGCCCCAGGCGTGCGGCGGCGGACAGAACTCGACGTCGCGTTTGTTCCACGGCTCGATCATATTCTCGAAACACTCACCCGCCGGACCCGAATGGATGATGCAGTGGTAGAAGTCGATGAGCGCGTTCCGTACGTCGCCTTCCGCGATGAACTGGTTCACGGCCCGACAGGTCATGTACTGGTGCAGGTGCTGTCCGTTGCGGTAGCTCATGATGCCCTCGCGGTACTTGGTCTCGTGCAGACGTTTAAGCGTACCCGCCACCAGCGGGTCGCCGGGCTGGACAAGTTCCGTGGGCCACAGCAGCATTTCGTTTTCCCAGTCCTGGTCGGTTTGGAACTCGCCAAAACCTTTCCGCGCCGCACGTCCCGTGATGAAACCGTAGAGGCCCGTGGGCACATAGCCGTCCGGCGCGGCGGAATCGCGCACCGCCTTCAGCACCAGCGCCTGGTACTTCGCGAGGAACTCCCGCCACGCCTCCGCCTCGGCGCGCCGTTCGAGGAAGTCGGCGAGCCGTATCGCCGCGCGCAAGCCGATAATCGACCAGAAGTTGTGGCTTGTGTACTGTCCCTTGATCATCTCGTTGTCGTAGGGGATCGACGCACGCATCAGTCCGTGCGGCTGCGTGTCGGAGTCGTTGCGGATGCAGTCCACCGCGCGGACGACCGCCGGGAAATACTTCTCGCCGAGCTTCCGGTCCTCCAGCTCGACGACGGTGTTGCAGATG
>CACWIW010000106.1 GCA_902761035.1 uncultured bacterium
ATTTCGCGCTCTGATCGTCTCGGAGAAGTCCATAGTAAAGATTCCCCGCATCAATATAGACATTCGTTTTCATTTCTGTAAAATGCTAAGGCCCCGACCCTTTCGGATCGGAGCCTCGCCCCGTATCGGCAGAGCCTCACGGTCGGATGCGAACCTTTTGAGGGGTTCGGCGGTAGTATATCAAATCCAGCGGAGAAAACAAGGGGGTAAATTTCATTCGTGCTTCGCCGTCTTTTCGGCGTAGAGCTTGAAAAGGTGGGCGACGATTTCGGGTTCGGGCGTGTCGGGCGCAAGGCCGTAGACGGCTAGCACAGCGCGGTCGGCGGCGGGTTATATCCATGCAGCAGGGCGGCGGATAATTCGTCCGTCGGCAAGTGGCACTTCATCTGGCAACTGGCAACGGGTTGGAAGATCATGAGGGATGTTGCGATATAAAGACGCATAGCGTTTCAGTTCATCGCAGGTACCCTGATGTGGGTTATAGACGGCGACTGGGCGTTTGAGGCGGTAACGAATTGCAGAAACCGGTCCGGCAAGATCGGAATCGCCGCTTACCAAGGTAAATGCGTCAATGTCTTTTTCCAGCGTCGCGTCAAGCAACATCTCCGTCGCGATGTTGACATCTGAGCGTTTTTCCTCAAGTTTGACAACGGATGCCATTCCGTTTGCACTGGGACAGGAAAGGCACGGCTCTTTGTAGAACGGCATCCGCACTTTGTGTTTCGTGTAAAAACCCTCTACGATTCTTACGCGGGATAATGAGGAAAGCGCCTCAAGGTAGAAGTGCTGGCGAAGAAGTTTGTCGGGATTGGGAGGATATGCCTTGATCGGGGCGGTGAAATATTTGATGGCGACAACAACTACGCCGGGGGCGACCATGCCGTCGGCAAACTTCTCAAGGTCTAGCCATTTGTATGGCGTGCCCTTTAACATCCCGTAGAACAGGTTGAATCCGTCTATATAGACAATCACTTTCATAACGCAGGAAATGCTAAGGCCGGGTTTTACCCCGGCCTTGCGCCGCTTCGGCAGTGCCTCAGCGGGTGGACGATTGTTAGTGTACCAAATCCCAGCGGAGAAAACAAGGGGGTAAATTTCATTCGTGCTTCGCCGTCTTTTCGGCATATAGTTTGAAAAGGTGGGCGACGATTTCGGGTTCGGGCGTGTCGGGCGCAAGGCCGTAGGCGGCAAGCACGGTGCGGTCATATCCGCGCCATGATGAACGGGATGTTGGACTTGTCGAGCGACGAGAATGCAAAGCACTTCTTGCCAAGGTGGTTGAGTGATGCGCCTATGTGAATGAGCGTTGTTTTGTCTATGATGAGAAAGCGGTCGTGGAACTTGTCGGACACCTTGACCGTGAGCGAGTTGCCGTACTGCGCGTTGAACCGCGTCACATCGACATTGTGAAGCAGTCTGTTCCGCGAGTTCTTCACCACGAGAACTGACACGCTCTGACGCTTCTGCGCGATGAGCGGCAAGACGCAGTCCGCAAAATACGGGTCGATGATGATAAGCTCGTTCCTCGCCATGCGCACGAACTTCTTCATCTGCTCGAAAGCGTCGTATATCTGGCCGTCGTAGAACACCTTCTGCGGTGGAAACTTCTTGTCCCGCATCGCGTCGAGAATCAGTTTGAATCGTTCCTCGTTACGGGCCTGCGCGTCTTCCTGCTTCAATTGGCGGCGTTCCGTTGCTTCGATACGAGACAGCAAAGGCGCAAGCGAGGCCAAGGTGCGGCGCATCGCAACGAACACGTCCATTATGCGAATGCTCACGGAAACCGCCGTTGCGCTTTTCAGCACGGCAGAAAGCATTGCTATTCCCTGCTCCGTAAAAGCATACGGCATATATTTCAAGTGTTGCCCTTGCCCCTTGTTTAAGGTCACAATTTGTGACCTTAAACTTGTGTCTATATTTGAGGCCACAATTTGTGACCTCAAGTCGGCGAGTTCATCTTTGGTCAACTGGAACATGAAGCGTTCTGGGAAACGCTCTATGTTGCGCTTGACGGCCTGATTGAGAACCTTCGTCGGTACTCCGTAAAGTTCCGCAAGGTCGCGGTCAAGCATGACCTGAACGCCGCGAATCGTTAGGATTCGCGCACGGATGGCGTCGGCGTTTGCCGGTTCGATGACAGTCAGATCGTTCATGTTACAGTTCCTTCAGCGGCGAATATTATACCATATTTTGGATAGCCAATGTTGGGGAGTCCTCACCCATTGACCTTGTCGGCGTAGAGCTTGAAAAGGTGGGCGGCGATTTCGGGTTCGGGCGTGTCGGGTGCAAGGCCGTAGGCGGCTAGCACGGCCTCTGGCATTTTTAGGGCGATTTTGCGCCGAACACCTGTACGGGACTGACTTTGTTATTGCCGCCGGCGAGAACGGACACGCCGCCGAGTTTGTGTCCGTCACGCTCGTAGCGATACTGCAACGCCTTGATGCGCTGTCCAAAGCGATTCCGCACAATGTCAAATACTGCATCTGCATGAACGCATACGTTTTCCAGATTCGGATAGAAGGCGCGAACGGCCATCGGACACAGGAACGCAGAGCCGACCCAGTCCGCAAGTTGCAGCATGGCGTGGTTCTCGCTATGTCCGAATAAAGGCAACTCGGCAAGATGGTCATAGCCCGTGCCATGTGCGCTGAACTTCATGGTGAAGATGCCATGTGCAACGGGTACGTTTTTCACCTTATTTCTGCTGTCGAGAATGAAAATGCCCTGCTCGTTCTCGCGCTGGAGCTTGTCTTCAAAGGCCATTGTAAGGCGTTGGATTGCCGCCGGATAGACCGACGAGCCAACAAATGCCGTGTTGGGTACCTTCAAGTAGATGCGCGAGACAATCTGAACATGTTGCTGTTCCATCAAGCGAAGCAACTGTTCCATGAATCCGATGACATGACGCTTGGCGTCATGAGTCCCTTCACGAAGCGACCGCCGCAAGCTCGCGCCTTTCACCTCAACTTTGAGCCAGTCGTGCCAGTGCGTCAAGCCGTTGCCGTATGCGGGGAAGAAACGCTTTTTGAGATCGATGATTGCCCGCGTCAGATGCTTCAAAGACGACTGCTTGACGATTACGGCGGAAATCAGGAACACCGGTTGCGTGTTCCGTTCGGACGGAACCAACGCGCCGGTGTCGCCGGATTCATCAACATAGCACATCAACATTTGCCATCTCCAAAAACATCAGCGGCGACACCTTGCGATGCCGCCACTGGACTCGCCGCCTGTCTCCAGCACGGCATTGGTTAAAAAACTGCGGATATTTTAGCATACCCCCCGGCCAAAGGCAAGGACGTGTTGAGATTTTTTCAAAAAAGTTCACTCCTTCACCTTTTCGGCGTAGAGCTTGAAGAGGAGGGCGACGATTTCGGGTTCGGGCGTGTCGGGCGCAAGGCCGTAGGCGGCCAACACGGCGTGGTCGTTCGGCTCATGCGCGGCGGGCATGTTCAGATCTGTCCTGCCATTTCACCGCCGCCACTCGCATCGGCATCGCCTCTAAATGATTTTCCCGTTCGGGATGAAATCGGCGTGAGGATGTGCCGTTGGAGGTGTTTTTTCCCGTTCGGGTAAATTTGGGTGCGTTTTCCACCCATGCGTTTTTAGATTGGAAACAACCAGAACAACTGGTAAAAACAACAATGAAGAGGTGCGTGGACTAACTCGCCCGCGCTTTTTCTTCTTCTGTATGTCATCTTCGATGGATTTTGATATAATTGAGCCATCGCCACCATGAAGGAGATCCTGACCTCCGACGGGAAGCCGTTCCAGGAACGTCAAATGGGCACGGGCGAGTTAGCCCGTGTGTCAAAGGCAAGTTGTTTCAAATAGTTGTTTCCAATCATCAGAAGGCTCGGCGGTGAATTACGCCGATGCGCCCTTGTGAATCTTGAATGTCGGTTTGGCTGAGGTTTTTATGGTATAATGTTGCCCGTGAAACGAAAGGAGCCTGATACAATGAAGTTGTCGAAGAAGAACGCGGCCCGGCAACGGGTCCTACAAAAGGCCATTGCGTCCGGCAAGACGCTTGGCGGACTACTCGTCGGCCTCACCGCCGCGACGGTCGTAGGCGGATGCAAGGATACATCGCCCGCAAGCACGATGGGCAGTTATCCCAGACCACAGCAGCAGGCAAATGCTACAAGCGAAAATGTCGGTGAGTTTGCCACGAGGGGTGTCATTGCGGTGCCTGGAAACATTGCGGTGCCTAAACCTAAAACTCCGCAACCGAAGCCGAACGCTGTGCGGGAGAGGCGGGGCAAGGAAATTGTTCTTGGTGGCAAACCTTTGATATCGCCACCGCCGCCTTTGCCATCGGGCCAGTATCGTGTCAAGAATGGAGACACGCTCTCGAAGATTGCAAAGGCACATGGCACGACTGTCGCGGAATTGAAGAGACTCAACGGTTTTGACGACGTGCGGGCAAACAACCTCATCATGGGCGAAATCATCAAGGTTCCGCCTCAAAAATCCAACGCCGTGAACGAGGACCGCAATAGAACGCGATTGGTGAAGGGTGCGTACCCAGGCCCGTATAGGAAATAACCTGTCAATGCGCTATCCGCAGCACATGACGCTGGAACTGACGGCGAAGTGCAACTTCCGCTGTCCGTACTGCTATTGCGTATGGCATGAATATCCCGCGCTCGCGAAGCCCGAACTGGATGCGGACGGATGGAAGGCAATTCTGGACACGTGCGCGGCGGATGGCGTCAATGATATTCTTTTCACGGGCGGCGAGGCGTTACTGCGGGATGATCTTTTTACAATCCTCAACTATGCGCGTCGCGTTTTGCCGCAAGCGCGGCTCTCGCTTTTCACGAACGCCAGCCGCCTCGACGAAAAGTTAATAAGGCGATTCAAGCGGATGAGCGTCCATCTCGCGACATCGCTCCAGGGGCTTGCCACCTACGGCGCAATGACGGGCACGCGCAGAAGCTACAAGAGACTGCTCGCCGTCGTCGCAAGGGCGTCCGAACTGAAGTGGCCGCTGGCGGTCTCGATGACGGTCACGAAGGTGAACTTTGACGAGGCGTCGGACATGTTCGTTGCGGCGGCGCTTTCGGGTGCAAGCACGATTCAGGTGGGGCCCGTGATTCTGGGCGGACGCGCCGCGTCGCACCCGGAACTGATGATTTCCCGCGAGGAGTGGGAAGAAGTGAAGCGGCGCATCCGCGCGCTGCCCGACGCGCATGTTCCCTACACGTTCTGCGACGAGTTCATCTGCGCCTGCCGCGCCGATACGCCCAAGCGTCTGCTCGACAAGTGGGGCGACAAGAACCGCAAGCCGTGTCCGGCAGGCAAGACCTTCGGCGTCATCGGCCCAAACGGCCTCTACCGCACTTGCCTCCACTCTCTGCCAAAGGGGGCCGGTCTGTGAAGAGACTTCGTCAAAAGGCAATTCTCGTCCCTCGTGTGCTAAACGTCAAAATGTGTGAATCAGCGTGTTGCTAAAACGTCAAAACGTGTAAAATCCGTGTTGCGTAGAACGTCAGAAGGTGATATAATGGTTCGCGTCAAGGAGAATACTATGGTGATGCGACGAAAAATTACTGAAATTCTCAAGAAATGGAAAACGTCGGACGCCAGTGAGTGCGCGTTGCTCATTGACGGTGCCCGCCGTGTCGGAAAGAGCTTTATCGTTGAGGAATTCGCCAAGGCGGAATATCCGGCGTACCTGATGATTAACTTCAAGTATGTCGGCAACGACGTCAAGGAGACGTTCAATGAATACCTCGGCAAACTGGATGTATTCTTCGAGAGGCTGTTTCTGGTGCTTGAAAGAAAACCGCTGCCGAAGGGCAGCCTGGTCGTGTTCGACGAGGTGCAGGCGTTTCCCCGTGCGCGGGAGGCCGTCAAGCCTCTTGTGGCGGATGGACGCTACCACTATGTCGAGACAGGCTCGCTCATATCGATCAGGAAGAATGTTGAGGGCATTCTCATTCCGTCCGAGGAACGCCACGTCAAGATGTATCCGATGGACTTCGAGGAGTTCCTGTGGGCGAACGGAGAAGGGGGGCTGATGGGGGCGATCAGCGAGGCGTTTGCCCGAAGGGAATCCCTCGGACCGCTCCATCGCCGCGCCATGGATGCCTTTCGCACGTATATGCTCGTGGGCGGAATGCCGCAGTCCGTGAAGAAGTACGTCGAGTCGCACGACTTCGACAAGGTGGACCGCACCAAGCGCGACATACTGGGGCTTTACAGGGACGCGATCATGAAGTACACCGGCTCAAGCGCGCTCAAGGTGGAGCGCATGTGGGACGCCATCCCCGCGCAGCTGTCCCGGCACGAGAAGTCCTACAACCTTGCGGACATAGACGGCAACGCGCGGATGAGAGAGTACGAGGAGCCCGCGTTCTGGCTCAAGGACGCCATGATATGCAATTTCTGCTACAACGCAACCGAGCCGAATCTCGGGCTGTCGCTGAGCGCGGACCATACGACGTTCAAATGCTACATGGGGGACACGGGACTTCTCGTGAGTCACGCCTTCGACGAAAACGAACTTGCGTCCGAAGCCATCCACAAGCGGCTTATGACAGGCGATCTGTCCGTCAACGAGGGGATGCTCATGGAGAACGTCGTCGCGCAGACCCTCGTCGCATCCGGACGCAAACTGTACTTCTACTCGCGTTCAGATCCCTACGACAGGAAGGAGCGGATGGAGATCGATTTCCTCATTGCGAAGTCGAAGCTCGCGAGGAAGAACAACGTCAGCGCCGTTGAGGTCAAGAGCGGCAAACGCGTACGGTACGCCTCGCTCGAGAAGTTCCAGGCGAAGTTCTCGGATTTCCTCAGCGAACCGTTCATTTTCCATGCCGGGGACGTAAAGGAGTCGAAAGGGATCAAGTGCCTTCCGCTCTACATGATCTCGTGCCTGTAGGCCAATGTTCGCAACAACGCGCCCAGCGGCGGTCGGGAAATTATGTTATAATGTTTTCCGTCCCGTGGGAAAGGTGTCTTGCGGGGTAGTTGATACGGGGAATGACCCGATAGTGACCGAATGGCAAACAAGGAGGAAACGATGAAGAAGATGATAGTTGCACTTGGCGTGATTGGATTTGCGCTTGCGGTGGTGTCCACGCCGTCGTATGGTGCGCCGACGCCGGAGAATACGCCCGACTACTTCGTCGAGTGGGTACAGCCGAACGGTGCGCTTTACGTTGATACGGGCATCACTGGCAAGTGCGGAACCAAGGCGGAGATCGGGTTCAGCAACGCCAACAGCGGCACGTATCCGTGCCTGCTCGGTTCGTTCCGTAAAGACGCGACGGAAAAGCGTTTTCACCTGCTGGGTTTCTGGAGGGAGTCCGTCAGGTTCCAGTACGGAACGAAATTCAAGGAGGACAGTTACGCCTACGTTCCATACGGCGGCAACTTCCTTGTGGAATCCGAAATCGCCCCAGACGGAACGATCTCTGGCCGATGCACAAGATGGAACGGTGTGGTGGAGACCGGTTCCGTCTCGTGGGGCGGAACGGAGGGGATTATCGACACCGGCGTGTCCATGTATCTTTTTGCAGACCATTGCAAGGAATCTTCGGGTGACCGGGCGACGGATAACCACCTGGGGCGTCTCTACCACTGCAGGATATGGCAGACGAAAGGCGAGGACGCGGCGAATTACGTGCTTGTGCGCGACTACAGGCCATGCGTGAAGAACGGCGTGGCGGGCGTCTACGATGCCGTGAGCAAGACGATATTCCATCCCGTCGGGAACAGGCTTGACGCCGGACCCGTGAAGCTTGGCGGCGGCCACGCGGTCGGCCCGGTTGCGCATCCCGCGACGCAGTGGGGCAGAATCTCGTATGACGCCGACCGCAAAGGCATGAACGACAATTCGTGGATGTCCATATCGCTTCCCGGCTACGTCGCACAGGGGGCGGGCGACATCGCTAACCTCAACGGCTCCAACTCAAGTTGGCAGGGGGAGAACCTGAAACATTCGCAGTTGCGCTTCGACGGCTGGTTCCAGGTGTCGGCGGACAAGGCGGGCGTCTGGAACATCAGTCAGAAGTTCGACGACTACTTCGCCCTCTACATCGACAACAGGAACGTGTTGTACAACAACTCCTACAATGGCGAGGCGAAATCGACCGTGAAGGTGACGGAGGGCTGGCACCGCTTCACAATCATTGCGGGAGACACCTTCGGCAACTACGGCTCGAACAAGGACTACGGCGGGAACGTCGGCCCCGTGCCTTTCGCCGTTTCCGTGAACGGTGGGGCGGCGATGGCGTTCAACGCCGCGAACTTCCCGCAGGGGAAGGGTACGAACAATGTCAGGCTCGACGCGGACGCGGACTGGTCGGATCGCGGAGCGCTCATCCTCAATGGCGGAACCGTCCTTGACCTCAACGGACACCGGCTGACCGTAAAGGACATTGCCTGTGACGACTACATCGGTTCAAAAATTGTCAACACGGCGTCCAAGAAGGCCACGCTGCTCTTCAAGGGCAATCCCTTCAAGGCCAAGGTGGTAGCCGACGGACTGATCCAAGGGCTCGGAACGAAGATCACCGTCGCGAAGGCGGGCGAAGACTCGTCTGACCGCCCCGGCGCGGCGACATCTACGCCAGAAGGTTTCACCGACAATCTTGGCGCGGCGCTCAAGCGTGCCAAGAGGAACAGGCGGCATGTCGTCGTGGTGTTCAGCGGAAGCGACTGGTGCCACTGGTGCAAGGCGCTTGAAAAGGAAGTCCTTTCGACCGAGGCGTTCCGAAAGGTGGCGACAAACACGTATGAACTCGTGTACATCGACAATCCGCAGAACAAGAAACTTCTGTCCAAGCATGGCAGGAAGAACAACGAGAGGATTACGGAGAAGTATGAAGTCAAGGGATTCCCGACCGTGCTTGTCCTTGACGGCAAGGGCAAGAAGATCGCCGGACTCGGCTATGAAGAGGGCGGACCTGTGAAATATCTCGAAACGCTTGCCACGACAATACGCGAGGCACCGGACGTTGAGAAGTACATCAAGCCCATAGAAGCCGTCCTCAACCGCCATGACGAGAACATGCAGAAGGAAATGGAGGGCGCGATGGAAGAGGTCAGGGCTAAGTTCCCGAAACCGGACGGAAAGCTGTCGAAGAAGGAGAGGCGCAGGCTCGAGAGGGATATGTCCGATCTCCTTGGCGAGATTATGTTCGAACGTGTCGCCGGAAAGTACATACCGCTTTACACCAAGGCGTTCGCCGAAGCGCGCGCGATGAAAGTGCCCGCTCACATGGAGAAGAAAAAGACCGAGCTGATTGATGGACAGGAAGAGCGTTTCAACCAACTCAAGGCCATGCGGGAAGCCTACCTCGCCGACAAGGCGAAGAAGGCGAGCGGCGCGAAGGCGGACGATGACAAGGACGGCAGGGAAGACAAGGACGACGACGCAGACGATGACGACGGCGATAAGATGGTGGCGGTGGCGCGTACGCGCCCGAAGTTCCGGCTGCCGTGCCCGGAGGACGCGAAGCTTGAGACCGACTACTGGACGAATGTCGCCATGCCGTTCTACGTGCGGCATTTCGTAGATGCGTTCGTGCCACCGGCCGGGATGTCGGAGAAAGACGCGAAGCGCGTAAAGGACGTCCGCCGCGCCCTTGCACGTTATCTGGCGACAGGCCGCGACGAGTTCCCTACGGGAACGGAGTGCGCTGAGGCGAGTGCCCTTTGGCGGGCGAAGTGCCGTGACGCCGCCGTCGCGATCGTCCATTACATCGGCCTGGAGGCAGACCCCAAGTACTGGCAGGGGAACGGGGTGTTCAGGGACGCGGTTGCAAAGCACGACTTCAAACGCGAGCCGGTCTTGGGATTCGTGCTTCGCGCGTATGCCTTCAAGAGCGCAGCCTACCACATCAAGAGGAAAAAGGACGAGCCAAGGAAGCCGCTCGAGGATGCGCGGGTGGAGTACGAAAAGGCGTTTGGGCTGGTCGTCGGCATCTACAAGTCGGCCGACCGGCGCATCCTTGAGCGCTTTGCCGATATCCAGCGTTTGCCGCCAGGCGCATTGAAGGCGTTTGGCGACGAATACCTGACGCTGTGCCAGACGGCGCAGGACTACATGGACAAGGCATTCGACGCGCGCGGTTCCGGATGGGCGAGCAGCGTGACGGAGGAGGGCTGGAAGGGCTGGGGCGACAACAACGCAATCGCGGCGTCGAACCTCCTGGCGGCGGTGAGGCTGCGTCCGGAGGAGCCTCGCGCGGCGATGATGCTCTCCAGTCTTGCCGGACGTTCCTGTGCGGTCGGCGGCGATTCGCTTTCATGGGCCATGACGTCCGTCTCGAATTCGCTGGACTGCAGCGCGGAGACGATTGAGCGGTGCCTGCATTTCCAGACGTCGCGCTGGGGTGGTTCCACGGAGTTCCTCCGCGACTTCGTGATGGAGTGTGCCACCAACGTGGACGTCCGTTCTACGTTCTCGTACAGGGGCGCCGCCACCGCTTTGGACAAGCTGTTTACGGCGGAGGCCGACGGCATGACGCAGAAGGGTGTGGTGGAGAAGATCATCACCCCCGACATGGCAAAGGCCCTCTATGCGATGTTCGACGCATACGCCGCCGCGCCTGAGACGGAGTTCATGCCGTCGGCGGACGTGTTCCGCGGCATGGGAATGTCGCTTGCGATGCAGCGCGGCGACTGGGCGAGCGTGCGCCGTTACTGGAAATCCATCCGGTCGCCCCTGCGCCAGTACCGCTCCGCGCAATGGCTTCGGAGGGTGGATTCGCCCGCCCTTGACGGCATCTATCTGCGGCACGTGTTCGAGGTGCTTTCCAACAGCGCGCGGGCGGAGGATTTCCTGAAGGCCGAAGAGGCCGCCGCCGCAGGTCGCCACGACGAGGCGTTCAAGATGTACGCGGAACTCGAGCAGATCAGGAACCCGAGTTCGGCGGAGAAGTACCTTGCGTCCGGCCGGTTCTTCGCCGAGCGCAGGTTTGCGCAGGAAAAGGTCGGCGGATGGATTGACATCATGCCGTCAAGGGCCGGCGGCGAGGCGAACCACTGGTGGGGCATCACCGGCACCGACCCGGACGGCAGGGCAAGGATACGCAGCGACAGAAAGGGCTACTACCGCGTCCAGTCACCGATTCCGGGAATCGGCGTGGAGATAGAGGCGACCGTACATTTCGAGAAGAGGGACGCGAAGCAGCGGGTCTGGAACGTCGGATGGGGACTTGCAAGGGTATTCTCCGGTTTTTGCGCCGAAAATTCCTCGTGGGCGTTCCCGTACATCGGTTTCTGTCGGGACGAGAAAGGCGACCACTACTTTGTGCAGGCGTACACGCGGGAAAACGAAGAAGACGCAAAAAAGGATGCGGACAAGGCCTCCCTTGAGATCGGATCGTTCCCCATGCTCAACGTCTCCACCGGAAATCTCCAGGTCAAAGACTCCCATGCCTTCTCATTGAAGACCACAGATGGAAAGCTGTCAATATCCGTCGACGGGAATGAGGTCTATTCCGCTCCGCTAGACGAGTCAACGGACATGTCCCGGATGCGTGACCGCATCCAGCCCAACGGCGATGTGCTGCCCGTGTGGAAGCTCTTCAAGAACACGTCGTTCTCCAACTACCGCTACCGCCGTGTTCCCAAGGAACGGTGAACTGTATGTCCTGACTCACAAAGATTCCCATTGAGGCAGGGCACGTTTTTCTGTTAGGTTGCGCCCAATTTTTGCCTACTTGTAATCGGTAGAAGGATTTAGTATAATTACGGCGTTTCAGAAAACAAAGAATAGGAGATCGCCGTGTATGTTTTAAACGACAGAATTGAAATGAATCCGGCGGTTTGCCACGGCAAGCCGGTCGTAAAGGGCACTAGGGTGCTTGTTTCGCAGATATTGGGAGCCTTGTCTGGCGGCGACTCGATTCAGGACGTTCTAGCGGATTACCCAAGTGTGTCCGCTGAAGACTTATCGGCCGTATTCGCCTTTGCCGGTTCTCTGGCACAGTTCGAGGATGTCCCATACACGGAACGGGCTGTTGGGTTATGAAGTTTCTTCTTGACGAGAACTTCCCCTGTTCATCCGCCGATTTCATAGAGTCGTGCGGACACATTGCGTTACGCTTCAACGAGGTCTGCGGTTATGGCTCTGACGACGAAACAGTGTTTGCCGCCGCACAGCGGCTTGGCGCTACAATCCTGACATCTGATCGCGACTTCTACCACACAATTCCGTTGTTGCATCCGTCACATGCCGGGATTGTGGTTGTAGCACTCCACCAACCCAGCCGTGCTGCCATAAACAGCCGACTTAAGTGGTTCATGGAGAATATCGAAGAGCCATTGGACAACCGTGTTTTCATCCTTCGGGATTTCTCCTATCGCACTCGTTAAGCCGATGTGCAAGCCCCTTTTCTGTGTTGCCGAAGCCCTAACGCAATTTGCCGAACCGACATCGGCAAGCGAAAGGAGTAGATGAACCATGCAGAAACTGACAAAGGCAATTCTTGTCTCATCCCTTGCGCTGGCGGGGTGCGTGAGCGTTCCGAAGGTGGACAATGCGCCGGTCGCGGCGCTTGATCTGAACCGCTATCTCGGCGAGTGGTACGAGATCGCGCGGTTCGACCATAGCTTCGAGCGCGGCGTGGAGCATGTGAAGGCACTCCGCTATGGGATTGTCGTTACAGATGGTTTTGGCACTACATGTGGTACAATGTCATTTGAAATGGCTTACTAGGATTATGTTATGGAAACATTTCTAAAAATTTATAAGTTCATCCTAAAGATGTGCATATCAATCTTTATCGGAGTGCTCTCGCTCGTAGTTGGGGCGATGATACCAGAATTATTCATTAGATTGCCAGATCAGCCTGACGTACGGTGCGCCCTTGACAATATAATGCCTCAAACATCTATTGGCGATCTGAAGCGTCTCCTCGAAGATAATGGAACATGTGAGATTGTCTATAATTATGACAAGAGCTCAACTTTGCCAGAGATGGGCGCCGCGAAATGGACCAATGAGATGGTCTCTGCTCAATGCCGGAAGGCACGACTTGATTGGTCCTGTTACTTGAAATTCAAAGTGCGAGGGCGTAACTGGAATCACGAATTTGACTTTTATTATGATGTACATGGATGCCTGTGCGCCATAATCCCCCACCGATCTTCACCATATTTAGAGGGGAATCCTACGCCATGGGAATGGGTGCCATTTTCATCACACACCACCAACTCTACATGCCGTTGTGAGCCGACAGGGGCGTTACCATGAAAAACGTAAGAATGTATATTTCTCTGATCGTACTGTCGGCCCTATTCATTTTGGGACTCTTGTTCTCGTTGTACCAGAACGTCCCGATTAATCCTGATGTCAGGGCAACGCTTAGTCAGTTACGGCCTGGCATGGACAGAGAGTATGCAATGTCGATCGCTCGCATGTCGTTTGTACTAGATGGAAAGGTCATATGCGACAGACGCGACATTTACGATTATTGGGATTCTTCCTCTGGTGCTAATGTTGTTAAGATGGTTTCCGGGCGAATCCCCGCCATCGGCATTGGCTATGAGATTCGACTAGGATTTACGGCATCCGACCAACTGTGTGATGTCATATATAAACCACGAAAAGGTTTGTTGTGGTTTTTATATTTGGATCGTAAGCCACATGAGTGGAGTTTCAAAGAACCTTGAGTACATCTGTAACCAGACCGAAAGGAACGCCCCATGAACCCCTTTGCACTCATCCATTGCGCCAGGCGACCAACGCACGGTCATTTCATCCAACGCCGGTGCGCCGGAATGTGGTATAATATTTGCGATGTTCAATTACAAATGAAAGGAGCGCAAGATGCATAGCCTTGAAAAGTTGAAGGAGAATTCGGTCTGGTATGACGCGAATCTCGACTCGTTGCTGCCGAAATATCGCGGCAGATACATAGCCATTTCGGACGGCAGAGTGCTTGGCGACTACGGCGACTTCGACGAAGGCGTGGATGCGACCCTTGCGGAAGGATATGCCCCCGGTACGTTTATGGTACATCTATGCGTTCCGCGCGAAGAGGAACTTCCGCGCGTGTATCTTTCCGGGCGTGCGGATTTTTCGGGGGTCATGGCATGAGTGCGTTCGTGGCAAGGTACGATGCGCTCGTAAACGAACTTAGGACAAAGGTGAAGGTTCTCCCGCATGGCGCGCCAGAGCAGAAGGCCATTGAATTGACGTGCTTGTGGGACACTGGTGCGCAGTTTTCCGTAATAACGCCGCGTGTGGCCGACATCCTTGGACTTGATGCGGTCGATCTCAAGAAGGCGTATACGGCGAACGGAATATACGAGACGCCAGTTTATCGGCTTGATGCCATTCTGCCTACTGGGCATCGCGTGTCCGGGCTCAAGGTCTCGACTGGGAATCTTCTTGTATGCGACATGCTTATCGGAATGGATGTCATTAGCCGTGGCGATTTGCTCCTCACCAACAAGGGCATGACCGAATTCGCTTTTCGCATTCCGTCAGAAGGCAAATCGCCATTGTGATTTTCACCTTACTTCGGGCATGACAACGGCGCGACCGCGCGATGTGCGGACCGCGCCCTGCGGCGGTAAGTGAAAGGAGTAGTTGAACTATGAAGAAACTGACAAAGGCAATTCTCGTCTCATCCCTCGCACGAGAGGGGGAACGGGAAATACCAATGTGGAAATTAATACCAATAACCAATGGAGGAAGATGTTTTCTGTCTTAAAGATAGATGTCGAGGCGCAAGGCCAAAAGACATTTCGTAACGAGAATCTTGTTTTCAAGCGCACTTTCTACGGGAATCGACTGCACGAGGAGTCGTTGGCAAGGACGCAAGGCAGTGCAATGCTTTTTGCCTTTGTGTTCGCAAAAGGCGGGCGCCGCGCGGATGTTATAATCGCTCCTCACTTAGGCGTTTTGCTGGCATTGTTTTCGTTGGTTGCGATTTCCTTCGCGATATGCATAGGTAGGATGGACGATGCCCTGTGCTGGATTTTCTTCCTTGGCGGGAGTGTGTTGTTCACGGCTTACATGCTGCATTTCATAAGGAAGAACATCTACTATGTGTATGACAAGACCGCAAAACGATATCTTGGGAATCTGAACACAATGATCCCTTTTGCTGTCAAAGAGCGAAAGACGTACGGATGGATTGGGATAACGCTTCTGCTGTGCTGTGAATATGTTTGCGCATTGCTCAGCCGCCGCGAGCTGCACCGCGTCGCAGGAGACGAAGCTAAAGGAAAGGACAAGTGTGATTAGGGAAGACATTGCGGCGCTGCTTGAACTGGAGCGCAAGACTAAAGCGAAGATTATTGCGCCACTTGTGCATGTCAAGCGCAAGACGTTCTGGTTATGGCAAACTCGCGCGTACCATGCCTATCGCCACCGCGAAGACATTGCGATTGCTCAACTACAGCTGCGGGCGGATATGGGTGTCTTGCCAGATGAACATGTAGAGATGGTTTCGTCGCTGTTCAAACAGACGTACGAACAATTCTGCATGTGGCCAGAGCGCGGGAAGCTGTTCCTTTTCTTGATGCCAGATGACGCATGGCGAACCATCTGGGGAATGGTAGATGGTGATTCGTACGATGATTTGGGAATATTGCACCTCTTCGATATGTATGAGAGCATGTATGGCAGACTGACGGAAGAGGAGACTGACCGCGTCTGCAAAATGGAAACAGTCGGAGAGCTTTCCACATTGTTGACGAAGGTTGCAAAAGAGGGCAGGGAGAAGTCTAACCCAATCAAGAAAGACCGACGTTTAAACATTGGCTGCTGGCTTGTTGGAATGCTGCTACCATGTATATTTGCATATCTTATGTACAGGGCGGTTGCATTGTTTGTGCATCACATTGTCACATGAGGATGCGCAACTGTACTTTGGCACGATAGTGGCGTGGACGGAACGCGCCACGTGGCGGTCAGGAAATTGTGATATAATATAGCCCGTCCCGTGGGATGGGTGTCTCGCGGGGTAGATGTCCCGATAGTGAACGAATGAAGGGCAAGGAAGAAAGGAACGCAAATGAGCATAATGATAGATTTGCCTCCTGCCATGGCACAGGAGGCGCAAGGCT
>CACWIW010000107.1 GCA_902761035.1 uncultured bacterium
AGACCGTGACGAACGTGCGCGGGAGGCAGCGCGAGAAATCGAACCTCATCGACATCTACTACGACATCGAGGCGACGGACGGCGGCAAGTACACCGTGAAGGTCGAAATCGAGGGCCGGACGAACGAGGTCACCGCCGCCACCTTCACGGGCGACGTGGGCGACGGCATCGCGCCCGGCAGGAACCGCCACATCCTCTGGAACGCCGGCGCCGACTGGCCGGGCAAGAAGGGCGACGTAAGGGTCATCGTGACGGCCACGAAACAGGACGACAAGCACCAAGGCGTCCAGCTCTGGGAAGGCGGCCCGTACTGGGCCGATAGGAACGTCGGCGCATCGCGGCCCGAGGATTACGGCCTCTACTTCTGGTGGGGTGATACCGTGGGATATCGCCCGTCGGGGACGACGTTTGGGTTCAATTTTACCGGTTCAAATTGCCCAACCTACAATAAAAGCATTGACACACTCTTGAGCGAGGGATGGATTGTAAACAATAACGGCACCTA
Source organism: uncultured bacterium (assembly GCA_902761035.1). Lineage (GTDB taxonomy): Bacteria > Verrucomicrobiota > Kiritimatiellia > RFP12 > UBA1067 > RUG572. The sequence continues at coordinate 506 of CACWIW010000107.1, forward strand.
CGTCCTAGCGCCGTCGCACGACGCGGCGCACGTGCATTGGGGCGGTGCCTGGAGGATGCCGACGTTCCGGGAACTATACGACCTTTACAACAAGTGCGCTTGGACGTGGACGACGCAGGACGGCGTGTACGGCTATGTCGTTCGTGGCAGGGGTGCCTACGCCTCTAACAGTATCTTCCTCCCCTGCGCCGGCTATGGCCTCGGGACTTCGCTCCTCTATGCCGGTTCGGGCGGCCTCTACTGGTCGTCCGTTCCGGACTCGGACAACATCAACGCGTGGTGCCTCTACTTCAATTCGGGCGACCGCAGCACGGACTACTACTACTACCGCAGCAGCGGGCAGTCTGTTCGCCCAGTCCAAGGGTTCACCAAATAGCGAACGAAGTGAGCGCATTCAATTCTTCAATTCTTTAATTCTTTCGAGTTGGTAGAGATGTGGCATCAATAGAGCGAATTTGGGAGGGTCGCGCCCGTAATATCACGATTTGGACTGGTCGGTTAAACAAGGGGCCAGGTGCGGGAACGGGGGGATTTGGCTGTGGGGAAGGTGCAGACGGCGTGTTCGCCGTCGAGTAGGGAGGCCGAGTTGTTGTCGATGCGAATCTCCGTGCCGCCGAGGACGTTTGCGGCGAGCAGGCATTTTTCAAGACCGTCGCAACGTCCGAAGTTCCATACCTCGTCCGGCTGCGCGAGGCGAGAGGGGCCGTCGTAGATTGATTCGTTCGGAAGTGCGGCGATGCGGGCGACGGTTTCGGTCGCGCAGGAGCGCGACCCTCCCAGAGCAGATTTGGAAACGGGGTTGCGCTGGAGAGCGGCTTGGATGAATGGGCCTTCTTCCGTGATGGCGAGTTCGCGCGCGGCGTAGGGGGCGAGCGCGGCGGCGCGGTTGGTCGCGCGGAGGGCGTCGAGACGCTGGGCGATTTCGGCGTAGCTCATTTCGGGCGTGAGGTCGAGCGGGGCGTCCAAGCGGTCGAACGCGACGCGCGATGAATCCGGAAGGCGCGGGGTGACGAGGCGCGTATCGGCCGCGTCCTCGGGCGGTACGAGGAAGGAGGCGAGCCGCTTGGAGAAATGCGCGTAGGCGGTGGGGTCGATCGTGGCCGTGGGGTAGAGGAGGTGAATGTAGCCGGTCGCGTGCGAGACGATCGTCACGCGCTCGTGTTCAAGGGCGCGGCGGGCCTGCTGGGAGATGACGGTGCCGTTCGCCCACATGGCCTTCGTGACGAGGCGGCGGTTGTTCGTGAGGATGCCGGTGTCCACGTCGAGGAAGTTCTGCGAGTGGAGGGGTGTGGCCATGAGGTAGATGGATTCGAGCGGCAGACCGCACACGACGAACGCGGCGGCGGCGTAGAGGCCGGCGAGGGACACGCACTCGCCCGCGCCGACGGCGTGGCCTTCCTTGTGGCGGAAGGCGTCCATCGCCTCGATCGTCTCGGTCTTCCAGTAGGGGATGGTGTCGGAGGTGTACTTGTCAAGGCCGAAGTGGCGGCGGATGTCGATGTCGTAGTAGTATACGTCGCCCTGGTAGCCGAAGAGGGCGTTGGACTTGGTGATCTCGTCGGGGGAGAGGAAGGGGGCGAAGCGTGCGAGTTCGCGTTGCTGGGTGGTGAGTCCCCAGGTCTCGAGGTCGAGGTTGAAGGTGTAGTTGTCCATGATGTGCTGGCGGAGGCGCTGGAGGCGCCGCTTCGGGCGCATCTCGCGGATGCCGTCGAACCACGGAAGGTCGCGCCAGGCCCAGAGGCGCGGGGAGAGGACGTTCGCGAGCACGAGGGCGTACATCAGTTCGGGGAACACGAATATCTCCATGTCGGAGAGCGTCACGGCGGACGATTTTTCCTCGTTTGGTATGTCTTTCATTTCTTTTCTCTGGGGGCGGGTAGTATAGTAAAACCTGCCTTGTGCGTCAATTGCCGTGTCGCGCGTTTGAAGTGATTGTGATTCGCATGACGCGGATACGGGCGGATATGCTATACTATCCAGCGTCGCAAGGAAGAGAGAGTTGACATGAAAATGAAATTTGCGGTGATCGGGCATCCGGTGGCGCATTCGCTGTCGCCGAAGATGCACGCGGCCAATTTCCGCGCCATCGGTTTCGACGGCACGTACGAGAAGTTCGACGTGGCGCCGGAGGACGTGGAGTCGTTCGTGCGCGAGAAGCAGCGCGAGGGCTACGCGGGCCTCAACGTGACGGTGCCGCACAAGCTCGCGGTGATCCCGCTTCTCGACCACGTGGACGCAAGCGTGTCGCGCTACGGCGCGTGCAACACTCTCAAGTTCGAGGCCGATGGCACGATCACCGGATACAACACGGACGTGATCGGCTTCGTGGAAGGTCTCGCCGGGCACGGCTTCGCGCTCGCGGGGAAACGCGTGTTCATCGTTGGCTGCGGCGGCGCGGGAAGTGCGCTCGCCACGGCGTGTTGTTACGAGAAAGCCGCGTCGCTCGTTCTCGCCGACCTCGACGCAGCGCGCGTGGCGTCGCTCGCCGAAAAGCTGAACGCGCTCGGCCTCGGCACGCGCGTGGAGGTGTGCGGGTCCGACTGGGGTGCGGCGGCGACGCAGGCTGAGCTCGTTGTGAACGCGACGCCCATGGGTCTCCACCCCGGCGAGCCGAGCGCGCTGCCGCCAGAGTGTTTCCACCCCGGACAGTTCGTTCTCGACATCGTGCCCACCGTGACGTTCCCGCCCACGGCGTCCGCTGCCCGCGCGGCGGGGGCAGTCGCAACTGACGGACTCGACTTTCTAGTGGGACAGGGCGCGAAGTCGTTTGAGCTCTGGACCGGCCTTGCGGCCGACCGCGCCGCTATGCGCGCATCGCTTTCCTAATCCCAACAACCAAACCAACAAAGGAGAAATAAATGGAAATCATCATCTGCAAGACGAAGGAAGAGGCGAGCCGCAAGGCTGCCGACCTCGTGGCCGCACTGCTCAAGGCGAAGCCGACCGCCGTGCTGGGTCTCGCGACCGGCTCCACGCCGGTGCCCATGTACCAGGCGCTCGCCAAGGACTGCGCCGCGGGCAAGATCAGCTTCAAGAAGGCGAAGAGCTGGAACCTCGACGAGTATCTGGGCCTGCCGCCCACGCACGACCAGAGCTACCGCTACTTCATGGACAAGAACCTCTTCGACCACATCGACATCGACAAGAAGAACACTCACGTCCTGAACGGCCTCGCGAAGGACTGGCGGAAGGAAGTGAAGTCCTACGAGGCGGCGATCAAGAAGGCCGGCGGCATCGACCTCCAGGTGCTCGGCATCGGGTCCGACGGCCACATCGCCTTCAACGAGCCGGGCAGCTCGCTCACGAGCCGTACGCGCATCGTGTCGCTCACGCCGCAGACGATCAAGGACAACGCCCGTTTCTTCAAGAAGGCGGCGGACGTGCCGAAGCAGGCGCTCTCGATGGGCGTCGGCTCCATCATGGAGGCGAAGCGGATCGTGCTGCTCGCGTTCGGCGCGAACAAGGCGGACGCGGTGAAGGGCGCGGTCGAGGGCGGAGTGTCGCAGTTCTGCACGGCGAGCGCGCTCCAGATGCACCCTGACTGCTGGTTCTTCTGCGACGAGGCGGCGGCCTCGAAGCTCAAGCTGAAGAAGTACTACGCATGGCGCGCCGAGGAGGCGTTGAAGGCGGAGCTCGCGTAAGGAGCGCGTGCCCCGCGCCGTGTAGCGGACCGCAAGCTACCAGTCAACGGGCTTGCGGTTCGCCTTGATCTCGGAGTGGGCGTGCTTTTCCTCGAGCATTCGCTGTTTCTGGCGGCGGGAGCGACGGCGCTTCTGCCGCCGCTTCTTTTCGCGGGCCTGCTGTTCGGCGGTCTTGCGTCCCTGCTCGCGCGCGAGGATGCGCTCGGCGAGGGTGCGGCGCGCGAGCCAGCGGTTGATCTCGCGCGATCGGTTTTCTCCGCAGCGCACCTGGAGTCCGCTCGGCGGGTGGAAGAGGCGCACGACGCTGGACGTCTTGTTCGTCTTCTGCCCGCCAGGACCGCCTCCGAGGATGAACGTCTCCTCGAGGTCCTCCTCGAACACGGAGGCCTCTGCCATCAACGACTTGATTTTTGCTATTGTCTCTGGGGTCATCATTTTGCTATACTCTTTCCACCATGAAAAAGGCACTCGTTCCACTTGCGGACGGCTTCGAGGACATCGAGGCTGTATCCATAGTTGACGTTCTCCGTCGCGGAGGCGTCAACGTAGTCACGGCATCGCTGTCGGACGGCAAGGCCGTCCGTTCCGCGCACGGCATCCAGATGGAGGCCGACGCGCGTCTCCCCGACGTGCTAGAAGACGAATACGACGCTATTATACTACCTGGCGGCGGAGAAGGCACGCAGAATCTTTCAGAATGTGAACCGCTGTTGGAGCGGCTGCGCCGCCAGAAGGCGGAGGGCGGGCTCGTGTGCGCCATCTGCGCGGCGCCCACGGTGCTGGAAAAGGCCGAGGTTATTGAGGACGAGTCGGTCACGTGCTATCCATCCTGCTCGCCGCAGATGGGCCGGCCGGTCGAGTCGGTACCGGTGATCGCGGACGGGCAGATCATCACCGGACAGGGACCTGGCGCGGCGATGCTCTTCGCGCTCGTCGTACTCGCCCACATGGCGGACGAGAAGACGGCCTACGGCATCGCCAACGGAATGATCACAGAGTTCTCGTGATGCGCAAGGCGCTTGCTAGGGTTGTGGTGCTAATCGTCCTCGCCGCGCTGGTTGTCGGGGGTGCGTGGTTGTGGATGCGCAGGCCCTGGCGCGTCGTCGCGACCGTGAACGGAGTTTCCCTCACGGCCAGCGAGCTCGATCTGCGCGCCAAGGCGCTCGGCGGCGACCGACGCGAGACGGCGCGGACGTGGATCGCCAAGGAGGTGTTGCTCGGCGAGGCAGTGCAGCGCGGCGTATCGGTGGCGGAGGAGGACGAGCGTGCGACGACCGACATCCTTGCGTCATGGTTTGCCGCCCACGGGATGACGGCGGAAAGCTTCTTCAAGGAAGGGCCGCTTCCGGAGCAGGCGCGCCGGCAGGACCTCAAGGAGGGGCTGCTCATCAACGCACTCGTGAAGGAAGGCCTGCGCACGGCCTCCTTCCCGGATTTCTACCACTCGCTGCGCGATAAGGCGCAAGTGCGCTGCCCCGAGTTCCCTGAGCTGGAGCGCATCGACACGGGAACGCCCCTCTACGCCGGGATGTGGGGATGGCGTCCTTCGCGCGTTGCCGCCGTTGCCGCAGGGCAGGTTGTTACTGCTGCGGAGCTTGACCTGCGCGTGCAGAACGCGCGGGACGACTTGCGCCGGAGGGGTATGGTGCAACCGGATGAGCGCGTCCTCCGCCGCCGCGAGATGCAGGTCTGGATCGTCAAGGCCGTCATGCGCGCCGAGGCCGATCGGCGCGGCTTCACCGTGACGGCAGACGACGAGAAGGCGAGAATGTCGCAGATGGCCGCTGCGCTGAAGTCCCACGGGCTGACCGTGGCGCAGTTCTTCAAGGAGGGGGTACTGCCTGAAGGGCTTAAGTGGGACGATGCCCGCTCCGCCATCCGCATCGACAAGTTCCTGGAGCGCGACAGGGGCGACAAGCTCAACGTCACGACGCAGGAAATCGAGGCTCGCATGGCCGAACTGCGGGAACGCGCGGCAAAGGAGGCTGCGCGCGGAGGCAAGGCCAAGATACGGAGCGACCGCAAGACGGCCATAGACCAGCTGCGCCACGAACGCTACTGGAAGGAATACAGGGCAATGTTCCGTTCGCTATTCGCTACGGCCCGCGTGTGGTGTCCTGAATTCCCGGACATGGAGAATGTGGACGGCGTATCGGTGCCTTTAGCATCAGAAAAGGGGAGTCCGAGATGACGCGGCGGGTCAAGTGGTCTATAGTCGGCGCGTGCGCGGTATTAGCCCTTGTTGCCGTGGGGCTTTTCGCGTGGCATAAGCACGCGCAGCGTGAGGCCGCCGCCGCGGAGGCGGCCAGACTTGAGGCGGAGGCGGTCGCCGCGCGTGCGGCGCTCTACGCGCAGTTTGGAATCGACGTGCCGGGAACGCGTCTTTTCGTGCCGCTTCCGCCTGGCCTTCCCCACCACATGGGGCGCGCCAAGATCGGGCAGAAGCTCTTCAACGACCGGCGGCTCACCGCTTCGCGCGTGTCGCAGGGACTCGTTTGCGGGGCCTGTCACCATCTGGGAGCAGGCGGCACCGATTCCAGAATCCACCATGACATACTGACGCGTCCAGTTTACAACGCCGCGTTCGCCACGACTTATCTCCATGACGGAAGCCTGTCGAACCTGCACGCTGTCGTAGGCAAGATGATCGAGGAGCCGCACTTCAGCTGGGGCGGTCCGCTCGCGGGCGTTGCCGCGCGTCTTTCCGGGGACGCCGCACTCGCCGCGCGCTTTCGGTCGGAGTACGGGGACGACGGCCTCGTCGGCACGAACGTGGTGGACGCCGTCGTGGAGTATCTCAAGACGCTCGTCACGGAGGGTACGCCTTACGATTTCTGGTGCGCGGGCCATACTGACAGCCTCAACCCCGACCAGCGGCGCGGGAGCGAGGTGTTCCTCGCGGCTCGCTGCATGGACTGCCACGACGGTCCCGTACTCGGCGCGCGGAAGGTCTCGCGCGGACGGAAGGTGTCCGCACTGCGCGGACTCAGACTGCGCACGGCGTATCTCACTGAAGGCAAGATCAAGGACCTTAACGCCGTCGTGCCCCTAATGCCCGGCGGCGAGGCGCTTCCGCCTGAGGACCGGAAGTCGCTCGTAGAATTCCTCAAGGTACTGTAAGGGCATTTTGCATAAGTGGCAATTAAGGTGCTTTGGGGCAAACAACTGTGAATTGTTCGTAATCAATATGCGCTATATGAAAGCTCTGTCAACCATTCTCCTTTTTTTTCTTTCCATCGCGGTGTCGGCGGTCACATACAGGCGTCCGATCGAGCGCATCGCATCTATGGACCCGATCCATTCGTCGTCCGTGCCGGACTCCCGCATGATCCAGCTAGTGTACGAGCCGCCGCTGGGCATTGACTACGTTGCGCGCCCGTACAAGCTGATTCCGGGCGCATGCGAGCTGCCGACGATGAGCAAGGACCGCATAGTCTACACGTTTCGCATGCGGGAAGGCATCCGCTTCCAAGACGATCCCTGCTTCCCCGGCGGCAAGGGACGCCTCATGGACGCACACGATGTGGTGTTCTCGCTCAACCGCCTCCGCGACAAGTCTAATGCGTCCAGCGGCATGTGGACCATGGACTACGTGGCGGACGTGAAAGCCACCAACGACCGGACTGTGGCAATAACATTGACGAAGCCGTTCCACGTGTTCCCGTGGCTCATGGCGATGTCCTTTACCGGCATCGTCCCGCACGAGGCGCTGGAGACGTACGGCGCGAAGTTCGGCCAGCACCCTGTCGGGTCGGGTCCGTACCGCCTGGTGGAATGGTGGCGCAACCACCGGATGGTGTTCACGCGCGAGACGGGATGGCACGGCTGGGCGGAGGTGGGGAACCCAGCGCCGTACGACAGGCTGGAGTACCTCGTCGTGACCGATCCATCCACGCAGTGGCTGATGTTCCTCGACCACGAACTGGATGCCCTGGGCGGCATCGACCGCAACAACTGGGACGCGGTGGTGGACAAGCACGGCAAGCTTGCGCCAGGGCTGGCCGCGCAGGGCGTGCGGCTCCTTTCCGCCCCCATCATGCAGGTCATGTACGTGGGCATCAACATGGACAAACCGCTTCTCGGCAAGAACAAGAAACTGCGCCAGGCGCTGAACTGCGCTTTCGACGCGCCCGCGTGGAAAAGATTCCTGAACGACCGCGTGGAGCCGGCCGACGGCCCGCTGCCGTTTGGCGTGGACGGGCGCATCGAGACGCCGTTCAAGTATTCGTTCAATGTCGAGAAGGCTAAGACGCTGCTTGCGGAGGCCGGTTTCCCCGGCGGCATCGATCCCAAGACCGGCAAGCGGCTTGTCCTTCCAATATCGCTCGGCCGTGCGGACCAGGGCGCGCGAGAGGAGGTGGAGCTTCTGCAAGGGTTTTACGACCGCATCGGGATACGTCTGGAACCGCAGTTCATGACATGGGCCGCGTACCTCAAGGCGGTGTCGGACGGGCATGTCACGCTGTTCATGTTAGGCTGGGTGGGCGACTATCCCGACGCCGAGACATTCCTCCAGCTCTTCCATTCCCGGAACTGCTCGCCGGGCGCGAACCACTGCAACTACCGCAACCCGGAATTTGACAAGTGCTACGACGAGGCGATGTCCGCCGAAACGCCGGAGGCCCGTCGCGAGGCGTGGGCGCGCGCGCAGGAGATCGTGCGCGAGGACTGTCCGTGGATATACCTCTATTTCTACAAGTCCTTCGCGCTGCACTGGGATACCGTGGGCAACTACCGCCTCACCGACTTCCCGTACGGCATGGAGAAATACATCCACTACCAACCCCCATCCTCTGTAAAATAGAGTCGTCGCGGGTGCCGTGCAGAAGAACATCCAGGTGGCAAAATGAAAAAAGCGATAGATAAAAGTTTTGTGTGTGCGTTGACCGCCGTGTTCATGGCGGGTGGCGTGTTTGCGGCGAGAGACTCCCTTGACAACATGGGGAACGTGCGTCTCAAGGGGTATCTCGGCGAACGGCTGGATGCGATGATCGCGAACCACGTCGCCGCCCAGGATGTCGATTACATCACCGCGCCGTTCATGGAGAAGACCGAGCGCCGGGGGTGGTGGCAGACGGAATTCTGGGGCAAGTGGATGCATTCGGCCGTTCCGTATCTGCGGTACTTGGAGAATGGAAAGTGTAAAGTTGAAAGTGCAAAGTGGAGAGGCGGAAGCGGCGCCTTGCTTGCGAATTCCATCGAGCGGGGCGTGGAGAGGATGCTCGCCTCGCAGGAGCCGAACGGCTATATCGGCAACTACCCAGACGAACTGCGCTACGGCGAGGGGTGGGATGTCTGGGGCATGAAGTACACGATGATGGGGCTGCTGCATTACTATGATGGGGGACGGGGAACGGGGAATGGGGAACGGGGAAAACGTGCGCTTGAGGCGGCAAAGAGGCTGTGCGACTATGTGATTGCGGAGATCGGGCCGAATGGCAGGCGTGGGCGCGAACTCTGGCAGACGGGCAACTGGTCGGGGTACGCGAGCTCGTCGATTCTTGAGCCTGTCGTCTGGCTGTACAAGCGCTGCGGGGAAAAGAAATATCTCGACTTCGCCGCCTACATCGTCAAGGGAATGACCGAACCGGAGTCCGGTCCGCGCCTGATCGACTTGGCTCTCAAGGGCATATCGGTTGCCGACCGCAATGGATACGGCAACAAGTCCGACGCGCATGGCGGGTATGTGATGAAGCACAACCGCTGGAAATCATACGAGATGATGAGCTGCTACCAGGGGCTGCTGGAGTATTGTGAAAGCGTGAAATCGTGCAAATGTGAAAATGCCCAATCCTCAAAACCGCCGCTTGAGGACATCTTCAAGGCCGCTGTTATGACGGCCGAGGACATCGTTAAGGAGGAGATAAACCTTGCGGGAGGATGCGCCTGTTCCGAAGCGTGGTTCCACGGGGCGCGCAAGCAGCATCTGCCGTACCTCAGGCTGCAGGAGACGTGCGTCACCACCACATGGATGCGCTTCTGCGAGAAGTTGCTGGACACGACCGACGACCCGAAGTGGGCGGACGAGATTGAAAAGACGTTCTACAACGCCTATCTTGGGGCCATGAAAGCCGACGGCGCCGAGTTCGCGGGATACACACCTCTCTCCGGCAACCGTTACCATGGGCAGCATCATTGCTACATGCACACCGACTGCTGCACGGCGAACGGTCCGCGCGGATTCCTCTGTTTCCTCAAGAAGCTGTTTGCGGTGCGCGACGGTGTCGCGACATTCAACTTCTATTCGTCGGCGCTTGTGAGAGGCGAACTGCCGGACGGACGCAAGGTCGCGTTCGACATGTACTCGCTCTATCCACGCTCGAACGCCGCGCGGATCGTGAGCCACACGGAGGGCGTGGGCGAAGCCCCGCTCAGGCTGCGCATTCCGGGATGGAGCGCAAAAACGGAGGTGATGGTGAACGGCAAGGCGCTTGAAGGGGTCACGGCCGGTTCGTATTTCACGGTCAAGAGGGACTGGAAGCTCGGTGACATCGTGGAGATCAAGTTTGACATGCCGGTTGTCGCGCATACGCGCAATCATCATGTTGCATTCACGCGGGGTCCGGTCCTGCTCGCCCGCGACAGCCGCTTTGCGGACGGCGACCTGACGGAGCCGTTCAGGCGCGGAATCAAGGACGGACAGCCGATGCCGACGTTCGCGGCGGTGCGCACGCCCTCGGACGATATCTGGATGGCGTTTTCCGCGACGCTCCCGCTTGGTTCCCACCACGAGAATCCTGAAGCGAGCAATCCCGCGACCGTGTTTTTCTGCGACTATGCCTCAGCCGGCAACACCTGGCACCGCGACAACTACTACAGAACCTGGTTCCCGATCGAATACGGCCCGCACGAGTGAGCCAAACCACCTGTCAGCGGCCGTTGATGTTGAACTCGTAGTTGCGGTTCTTCTTGGAGTCCTTGCCGGTTGTCCAGATGACGCCGCGCGTCGCGTCGTACTTCAGTTCCTTGCCGTACGCGAAGGGGTCTTCCGGTACGGCCGGCAGGAACTCAGGCACAAGTTCCGCCAGAGTTTTAGGATATGCGCCGGTCTTACGCTTGAACCGAGCCGCCGCAATGGCCGTTTCCGCGGCTGTGTGCTGGAAGCTGCTTTTCGCGATGGAAATGGCAATGCCTTGCCACGCCGGCATAGTCACCTCTATCATCTTCTTGCCGACAAAGTTCGGGCCAAAGCGCCAGCCGGTTGTAGCGCCGCACGCAACGCGCGCCTCTTCTTCAAGTTTTTCCCACTCCGCCTTGTCATAGCCGAGACGGAAACGTTCCTTCATTTTGTCAAGTAGGTTGGCGTATGTCGTCCATGAGCGATTGCGATGAAAGGCGTAGGGCCTGATCAGCGGTACAATCCGCGCCACCCATGCATCCAGTGCGGTCGAGTTGTCTCTGTTCTTCAGGAAAGTCGAGATCTCCGAAGTGTCAACCTGTTCCTTCATCTGCCCGAAGTACACCGTAAAATCGTTGTTCAGCATCCTCTGCGCACGTTCGTGCCTGTTTGGCAGCTCGAACTGTCGCAGGGCGTCCTGAAGGCGGACAAGGTCCTCGTCGGTCGCCTTGTCCGATTGCACGATCTTCATGGCAATGTTGTCTGCATATCGCAAAAGACAGCCATTCGCCACCAGCCACCTGACGGCGGACTCCGAGTCGTTCTCTATCTTGCGCGCGAGCAAAAGCATGTCGCGGACAACGCCTGTTGCCGCACCCGTCTCTCCGCGCTCCAGATGGCACATGGCCTCAAACTCTACAAGCCTGCACAGTTGAAAGAGTCTGGTGATGGCGGGGAAAAACAGACGCTTCCCGGTAGCATGGTCAAAGGCATACCATGTCTTGCGCTGCGCCGCCTCGTGGAATAGAGCAAGCGGCTTTGTTGCCTCGGAAAGAATCAAATCCCTTTCCTCCGTCGTCATGCCCTTATGCTGACAAAACCTCTCAAAAGCCTCCTTGTAGTTCTCGAATATGCCATCAAGTACGAGCTTGCCGGTTTTTTCGCTGACCACGTTTGCCGCGGAGTCCAAGGCGCAGTACACGTTGTCCGCATCAGCCGGCACCTCCATCGGGTTGACGAACCTCGATATGTCCGGCGGTTCGCAGTCAAAGGAATTCAATCCGACGTATGCCGCCGCCACGACAAAGGCTGCGACGACCGTAATTGCGGTCCACTTGACGATCTTGAGCATTTTCTTCATGACTGCCTCACTTTTCTTTGACTGATTGACTTGAAATTGTTTCTGCCTGTGTCAAATACCGTCCGCCGTACACGCCTTCGCCAAGAACTTCGTAGCAGCCCCTCGCGATACGTTCTTTTCCAGAAATCTCACTGTGCGTTCGCATCGGTATCCGATGTCGTCCTTGGAACAGAATTCTAACGTAGGGTGTTGCTCCGACACCTGCGGCCCCGAATCCGCAAGCTCGTAGAACACAAATGCGTAGACACCAAGCAGCACCGCGAGGGACGCCGCGAGCTTCAGGAACGCTGCCCGGCCGAACGACCAGAACGGACGCCGCATCTTGTTGCCCTTAAGAATTCCCTCCATGCGCGCAACGCACCTTTCCTCAAATCCGGCGCGAGGGGCTGGCCATGCCGACGCGTCGCCGAGCGCCGCCGCGAGTGCCGCGTCGAGCTCGTCGAATCCCGTCTCTTTATGATTGGCGTCGTTCATGGCTTTTGCTCCTTGCATTTGGTTGGATGCGCGAAAGGCGGGCATCCTTGGGTTCTTCCGGCGATTTTTTCGCGGATCGCCTTCTTTGCCTCGTGAAGCCGGTAATGCACCGTCCCCTCGGGCGCTCCCAGCGATTCCGCGATTGCGGGAACGGACATCCCGCAGAAATAGAAAAGCACGACCGCTTCGCGTAACCTGTCCGGAAGCGCCGCCACGGCCGCGCGTATTTCGCGCGCGTCGTCTGCGCGCTCGACGGACTCCGCCGGAGAGGGCCTTTCGTCAGCCACCTCCGGCAGCTCATCGGGAAACTCAAGGGAATTGGCACCTTTCCTGCGCAGGTCCATCTTGAAGAAGTTTGCCAGGATCGAGCACAACCAGGTGAAGAACGCCGATTCGCTCTTGAACGAACCAATGCTTTGGATTGCGCGCGCGAGCGTGCGCGCGACGAGATCCTCCGCATCGGACTCGTTGCGGCACAGACGCATCGCCGCCGCGTAAAGGCGGCGTCCGTATGCATCGACGAGCAGTTTCGCCCCCGTGCCGGGGCGTTCCCGTAGCTCTTCCAGAATCTTGCTGTCGTCATCCATCAACATGTCAGATGCATGAAGGGTCGAGACCCTTGGCATTTTTTATGGCTTTTTGCATTGCGCCAAAATTGTACCACAATCCATTGATCGCATCAAACACGAAACGCCCTTTTATGGTATACTCTGCGGCATGCAGAGAATCGGCATCTTCGGCGGGAGCTTCAATCCCGTCCATTCGGGCCACCTGGGCATCGCCCGGCGGGCCGTGGAGGAGCTGTCCCTCGATCGGCTGCTGTTCGTGCCCGCGAAGGTCAATCCGTTCAAGGTGGCGGACGGCGCCGTCGCGGGCGGCCTTTCCGACGCCCGGCGCTGGGAGCTCGTGCGACTCGTCGCCGGCCTGGACCCGCGCTTCGAGGCGTGGGACTTCGAGATTCGTCAATCTTCGGGCCCCACATACGCAATCGATACGGTCCGTGCCGCCGAGGCACGGTTCCCCGGCGCGGCGTTCTACTACATCATCGGGGAAGACAACGTGGCAGATCTTCCGAAATGGAAAGACGTGGAGCTGCTGCACCAGAAATGCACGTTCGTGCCATATCCGCGCACGCGCGAGTCCTCCACCGAGATCCGCCGCCGCCTGCTCGCGGGCGAACCCGTCGACGACCTCGTGCCACCGTGCGTAGCCGCCGCCCTTGGCGGTGCGTGATACTCGACTTGAAAATTTAATCTTGGGACTGTCCCCAAGAACCTAGCCATTGAACCGTGTAGCCCACCGTCGGGCGCGGGCGAGTTAGCCCGCGCGCCAAAGGCAAGTTGTTTCAAATAGTTGTTTCCAATTATCAGAAGGCTCGGCGGTGAATTTCGCAGATGCGCCCCCCACCGTCCGTCAAGGAAGAGCTTCCAATCACTGTCTGTGATCCGTGACACCTAGGTGTCAGTGGGAATGACACCTAGGTGTCATAGGGTGTGACACCTAGGTGTCAGGGGTTGTGACACCTAGGTGTCAGAAATCTGGGCTCTATAGGTCATAACAAACAGGAAAGCAGTTCAAAGGCAAAGCATGGTAAATAAAACTAAATCTAAGTTGGATTCCAGTTTTAGCCGAAAAGAACGCAAAGGTCACAAAATGCATTACAAGGGGGGGGGAAATTGGGAATTGGGAATTGGGAAGTGGGAAATTGGGAATTGGGAGTTGGGAAGTGGGGAATTGGGGGATTGCGAGAAACCGCAGTTTGGGTTCGGAAAGAGAACCAACGACTACGGTCTTGGATTCTATTGCACAGCGGAAAGGTCCGGAACGCACGCAATTGTCGGCACGAGACGAAGATTTTTGGTATAATACGTGCCGATGGAAAACGAGGAACGTAGAATCAAGGTCCCCACGACGGGCGTGTGCGACTTTCCGAGTTTGATACTCGGAGGGAAGGGAAAGTACGTCGATAAGACGGATCTTCTGTACCAACTTGCGAACGATGCGGACCAGCAGCTCTTCATCTCGCGTCCGCGCCGCTTCGGCAAGTCGCTCATGCTCTCGACCTTGAAGGCGATGTTCGAGTGCCGCCGCGAGCTGTTCAAGGGGCTTGCCATCGACAGGCTGCCGTGGGAGTGGGACAAGCCGTTTCCGGTCGTGTCCTTCACCATGTCCTCCGCCGCAGGTTCGACGTACGAGAAGTTCACCAGCAACCTGCGTTCGCTCGTGGAGGATCTTGCGTCCGAACACGGAGTTCCGTTCGACAAGGACAAAACTACAGAAAAGAACTTTGAGGATTTCCTGAAGGCGGCTGCAGCGAAGTCTCCGACCAGGCAAATAGTCGTCCTCATCGACGAGTACGACGAGCCGGTCGCGAAATTCCTTAACGATATCCCCACGCTGAACAGGGTACGCTCCGACCTCCACGACTTCTACGAGAAGCTCAAGGTCAACTCCGGATCGATACGATTCCTGATGATGACGGGCGTCACGAAGCTGACGAAGCTTTCGGTGTTTTCGGGGATGAACCATCTCAAGGACAGGTCGATGGACGAGCGTTTCGCGACGCTCCTTGGTTACACGCCGGATGAGCTGGACGGCGCGTTGCGCGAGAACGTCGAGGCGTTCGGAGAGAAAAACGGCATGGATTTCAAGGCGGCTAAGGCTGCGCTCCTCTCGTGGTACGACGGCTACCGGTTTTCGCCGCGGTCTGAGGCGAGGGTCTGCAATCCAGTCTCGCTTGGCAGTGCGCTTGAGAGCGGCGAATTGAAGGGCTACTGGGAGACGACCGGCAGAACGACGCTCATCATCAACCGCATGGCGAATGCGGGGAAACTGCCTGCGGATCTTGAAAACGTGCCGGCGCGTCCGCTGACGCTCGACGTGTGCGATGCGGAGACGCTGCCAATGGTGTCGTTGCTGTATCAAGGCGGGTATCTCACGATCAAGGACGTCAAGCGGGGCGATCCCACGAAAGACGAGACGGACAGCTACGTTCTTGCGCCGCCGAACCTTGAAGTGCGCGAGGCGCTCTCGCAGGCGATGGGACTTGACGAGGATCCGTTCAACGCGCTTGTCGATAAGGCAAAACGCCAGATAGCCTCTGGCGATTGGATGGGGTATCTCGGCGAGTCGCTGTTCGGGCTCTACGCCTCCGTTCCGCCCGACTGGCAGATCAAGGACGAGGCGGAGGCGAAACGCTACTTCCTGCTCTTCGCGTCCATGACGGGGGCGAATCCCCAGCCGGAGGTCGCGACGATGCTCGGCTACGCCGACGCGGTGATCGAGACGCCGAAGGAGGTGTGCGTGTTCGAGTTCAAGTACCGCAAGAGCGCGAAGGCGGCGATCAAGCAGATCCGCGAGCGCGGCTACGCGGACAAGTGGATCGGCGGCGAGCGCCCCGTGACGCTCGTCGGCATCAACTTCAACCCGAAGAAGCGCAACATCGACATGCCGATCATTGAGAAAGAGTGTAAAATGTAAAGTGAAAAGTGTAAAGTACGGCAAGACGGACGACCAGAAGGCCATTGTCGCCGCGCACGCGGCGGCGAACAAGAGAAAATTGCCTGTGCGGGCGGGCGATGGCAAGACGTACTACATCGGCGGCGGCGCGAAGGTGGCCGTCATCAAGACAGACGTCGACTTCGGCACGGCGAAGTTCGTGATCGACGACCGCAACCTTGAAAACGTCAAGGCGCCGGTGTTCCGCGTGGATCCGACGGCGCGTTCGTTCGAGGTGAAGGGCGTGAAGACGCTTGCGCGCGGACAGGCAAAACTTGACGTGTCCCTGCCCGGTCCCTGTCTCATGGAGGCCGTGAACAGCAAGGTGCGCCAGTACATCCGCTACGGACTCAACCAGAACAACGGCTCGCCGCAGAAGGAGGTGTTCCTCGTCGCGGCGGACGGAACCGTCGATCCCGCCACGCCGATTGTCTGGGACTACGCGGATGTCACGCGCCTCACGGCGCATCCCGTGGACGCGAAGACGCTCACGATCAAGGGCGGACGCTTCACGACAATCGCCAACCAGGCGGAGTCCACGTACAACTACCACGCGCGCGGCATCACCGTCAGACGGTCGAACGTGCGCATCGAGGGGCTCCGCCACGACGTGACGGGCGAGGGCGACCACGGTGCGCCGTACGGGAGTTTCGTGGGCGCCTCGTACTGCGCGAACGTCATGGTCTCCAACTGCGTCTTCACGGCGCACAAGACCTACCGCACGATCGGTGCCGCCGGCAAGCCCGTGAGCATGGGGTCGTACGACATCTCCGCCAACAACGCCGTCAACGTCTCCTTCGTCAACTGCCGCCAGACGACCGACATCAACGACAGGCGCTACTGGGGTATCTTCGGCTCGAATTACTGTAAGAACCTGCTCTACGACGGCTGCACGTTCTCGCGCTTCGACGCGCACATGGGCGTGGCGAA
>CACWIW010000108.1 GCA_902761035.1 uncultured bacterium
TGGTTCTTTTTTAGAGGTACGGGATTTGTGGCGATGCACGTCTTGTCACCAATTCTATTTATGGCCATGTCTTTCCGAACTGCAAACACGCCACCTGTGTACCCATTTGCGGGAATCGCTTTGCACAGAAAATTCGTACGTGCCGAATCAACCACATATTGGCAGACATAACCACCCAACGGAACTGCGGGAGCGCTGAAACACCCCTCAATACTGTGTGCAACAAGAGGGGGCATGTTTTCTCTCATCTGAAAGGCATTTGTCGGAAACAGGCTATCGCCACCACCGCCCACTCTAATGCTGAAAATCTCCGCGGCGTTGACAACGCTCGTGAGGATTTCATGGGCCTTCGCTGGTTCGGCAGCCCTAATCACACCGTTCGTCTGGCCTCTATCGGGAAAAAGCCCCCGAATCTTCATCTTCGGATACCAAAAACTGTCCTTCATTTTTGCTCCAACCGCTAGCATTGTCACAAGAAATATAAAGGCTAACATATAGTACCAAAAGTATTGTTTGCGCGACATTCCCTTTACTGGTTGACCGATCGACTGGCGTTGTGCGTCAAGCGCGCTAGTTTGACGCGACACAATCTTCCCTTCCGCCAATGAATCAACCATGCAGTCTTCATTTTCACTCGATTTTTCATTTTCCTTCATTTTTTACTCCTTTGATTCTGCCATCGGTTTCCACCTGTGCTTCGATTCGTCAAGTCCCTTGCCGGAGAAAGTATTGTGCAATTCAGTACCGACTTTGAGTGACCAAAGTGCTTGCATGACGGCAACGCCTTGATCCTTCTTGGCGACTTTCGACTTCAGCGCCTTTTCAAGCTCACTCTTAAACCGAGTGCAATAGTCGGAGTGACTTGACCTTCCAAACATGTCGCAGCATGCCTGGACTAGATGAACTACGATTTCTTTTGGAGGCATCAGGTAGTCGAAGTCAGAGTTGTCCCGAGGATCCCAGTCGCCCAGAAGATGCGTGTAGTAAAGCATCGCACAATATGCACTTGCTATCTTAGACTTACGGGACAATTTGAACTCGCGTTCAACCCAGGAATTGCTTTCATTGCAGAACTTTCGCCAGACATCGATTATAACCTCCTTGCAGCCAGGATACTCGCGTTCAAGCTTCGTCAGATCCGGTATCGAGCCACCATAGAACCAGGAATGCGCGACATATCGGTGCTTCGTCAATTTTATCACCTTCCCCGGGAATTTCTCGGCAAGCCTTCGTCGAATCCTTTTCTCCACGCTGTTCGGACCTATATCGATGCAAGACGAGAACTCAGCGTAGAACTGCCGCAAATCCTCATCTTGATAGCCATCAAACACTTTCTGCATGTCGTCGGCATGCACGAACCTATCGCTGTGGGCAAACACACTCCACGTGGAAAAGCCAGCGAGGACAAGCACAAGTAATATCTTCGTTGACTTTCTCATCGTTGATTACCCCTATAATTGTTCTTGATAGCATATAAGAAAGCCTCGCGAAAATCACCACCGTCCGCGACCATCTTCTCGATGCCCTTGCCGACAAACCGGCAATGCTCTCTTACTTCTATCATCTGCATGTTGCGCTCCTAATCGCGGTGTCTTTCTGTTGCATGGCCATAACTACTCCACCACTCCTACTCCATCAATGGGGTCTGTCCCTCTCGGCTCTATCCAATGGGGCCTGCACTTCTCTGTTCTTCTCCATGGACATAAGAGCACTTTCCATGTGAATCTGTTCGAGATTCCCTCTTTCATCCTTTTCACAATAGCCGCTTTTCTTTCCTCAACGGCTACCTGGTCCCAAGCAAATTCCTGTTTTACGTCGTTTAAAAGTTCTTCGGTTTTTTTAACAAGGTAAGATCTAGTAACGGTTTTATCCTTAATTCCACCCAGATTCTTCTTGGAGATTATTTGGATCGTGCGGTTCAATATATCACCACCGTCGTCACATAATTCCTTCAGAAATCTTTTAGACCATTCGTCGTCATACCCCCAATCTTTTAGGCGTGAAAGTATAAACTCTCGTTTCTCGTCGCTCCAATCCATCAGTGCCAAACAGACCGCAGGCACAAACACAACCTCAGCAACAATAATCCCAATCTTAGATAGGGGCGCTGTAAACTCTGTTTTAAACGTCTTCGTAGTACCCAGCTTCTCCCTACACTTCTTGACCATCCAATACACGATTACTCCTACCGTCAAACCAACTAGCACACCACCAGCAAGCGTTCCAACGAGTCCAGATCCGATAATGATAGTCAGACCGAAGATTTTGATAACAAGTGGCGTGTAGAGAAGCCACGCTATAATAGCTCCGATCAGACCAGCTATTGTACAAAACTTAGATGCATCTATAATCGCATCCAATTGACTCACTGGAACACCAAGGCTGACGGCAAACTTATCCTTGTCCACCACAACGTTTTCATTGCTATTCAAGGACATAAAGTGGTTCCCTCAATCTAAGAGAGTGTTTAGTTCGCTGCGGCAGGCACCATTCCAAAATACCGATACAAAACGGGGCGTAACGTTTCCATGCAATCCTTTAATAACCCAACACCAATGACGACTAATAGGTAGATCGGCGCCACCACGGCACCCAATATAAAGCCAATGAACGGCATACTGCTGATAATGACTTTCAGTATTACCGCGATCATGATTGCGGCAGCGGTATTGGGGAACCGACGTTTGATATTTTCCCACTCCTTTAAAATAAAATCAAATACAATCCTACCAATACGAAGGACCTTACGACCAATCGTGGCCGTTCTTTTCAAACACTCGCGTAGTACCCGTTTGATTCTTGCGTCACAGTCCAAATCGTCAATAAATGCATTATACTGGCGAGATGGCCCACACTGTCCATCAAGATAGACATACCTTTGCGTGGCCTCTTCCGTCAACTCAAACTTCGGCTTAGCCGTAGAAGCCGCCGCAGTTACTTCTGTTTCTGTTGCTGTTTCTTTCATCGCTTATTCTTCCTTTGTTCTCTGTTTTTGTGCAACATAAAGCTGTTGGCATTTCGTTTCACACACTCACATGAAATCATCGGGGACGAACTCAGTGTCGCCGAACTCGGCCTCTAGCTCCTCGTCGGAAATGAGGCGGTCGGCGTCGGCGAGCTCGCCATACGATGGGCTTTCGCCCTTCTCGTCCATGCGCCGCGAGAGGAGGTCCTGCTTGAGTTGCAGCCTCTGGTCGTCATTCAGGTCTTTCAGTTTCATTTTCTTTCTCCTTTCAAGCACTCACTTCTCGATGCCCTTGTCGAACTTCTCCGGCACGACGCCGTCCTCGGCGAGACGACCTTTCGGGATCAGCCCGCCATACGGGAAACCGAGCTCCAACGCGGCCTCAATCGCGCCGCGGTCAACCCCGGTCTGCCCGCCGGATATGATCTTGGATATCAGCATTCTCGTTGTGGTTTAGGCGTCAATCGCGGACCACGACTTCGACTGGCATTTCGGGCAAGGGAACTTCTTGCTTGCCCATGCGGCAATCTCGTTGGAAAAAGCGGCAAGGCCAACGCCTCCAAGGACAATAGCTACACAGATAGGGAGAGCAAAACCGGTTCCCGCAAAAATGAAGGAAACCCATGCCCAGAATCCAAAACCTGAGACCGCTCCACCCAGAACCTTAAGGAAGAACCTCTTGTTGACGGTTTCTGTATGTCCGCATTTGTTGCATTTCAGTTTCATTGTCTTTTCCTTTCTTGTAGGTTACTCTGTTTGTAATGAACCAGCCACCCACCCGGATGGCATTTAAAGCATCAACACCAAATCATCTTAGGTCGACAGTTCTCCACGACCATCCTCTCGATGCCCTTGCCGACAAACCGGCAATGCTCTCTCGCTTCATCTATCGTCTGCATTTGATTTCTCCTTTCAATCACTCCGCTACCGTTTCATCCACCCACAGCTCGCACTGGCGCATGACGGTTTCAAGCGCGCCTTTGGCCTCGTCGGGCGGGTACTTGTACTTCTTCAAAAGGCGCTTCACGAGCATGCGCATGTGCGCTCGCGCGCTTTCGCGCCGGTCCCAGTCCACCGTGCGGTTACGGCGCAACTGGTCGGTCAGCTCCTTCGTGAGCTGGATGAGCGTGTCGTCGGTGTAGAACTTCTTCACCGCCTCGGGCTTCGAGAGCGCGTCGTAGAACGCCGCCTCGTCCTCGTTGAGTCCCTTCGGGGTGGAGTCGATCCCCTCCTTGATGCGCGTCGCAAGCTCGATGAGCCGCTTGATGACCTCTTCGTTCGTGATGTGGCCGTTGATGTACTCCTTCATCGCCTTGCTCAGCAGCTCGCTGAACTCCTCGCTCTTCACGAGGTTCTTCCGCGCATGGAGCTTGACGCTTTCGGAAAGCAGCTTCTTCAATATCTCGACGGCAAGGTTCTTCTCCTTCATCCGCCTGATCTCGGTGAGAAACGCCGCGTCGAAGAGCGACACCGCCGCCTTCTTGTCGGAGAAGAGGTTGATCACGCCCTCGCTCGCCACGGACTCCTTCACCATCTCCGCGATCTGCGCGTTCAGCTCCGCCAGTCCCTTCTTCTCGCCGCCGGAACCGGACATCGTCCACTGGTTGATCATCCCGCGCACGGCTTCCATGAATCCCGCCTCGAACCGGTCGCGCTCCGGGATCAGCGCGGCGCAGAGCGAAAGCGCCTGTTTCATCAGGTAGGCGTTTTCAAGGAATATCTCCTTCTGCCTCTTCCGCGCCGGCGCAAGCAGGAAGTTGACCGCGCCGTTGATCGCCTTGGCACGCTCCAGGTCGCTGCCGTCGATCCCCTTGCTGTAGCCGTAGCCGTGCAGCTGCGCCCGACACACCTCCAGATGCTCGTAGAACTTCGGCTTCGCGATCTTCGCCACGTCCGGGTTGCCGTACTTCTTCCTGTCGCGCACCGTGTACTGGTTCATGGCGTCCTTCAGGGCGGACGCGATGCCGATGTAGTCCACCACCAGCCCGCCCTCCTTGTCGCCGTACACCCTGTTCACCCGCGCGATGGCCTGCATCAGGTTGTGCCCCACCATCGGCTTGTACACGTACATCGTGTCAAGGCACGGCACGTCGAACCCCGTCAGCCACATGTCCACCACGATGGCGATCTTGAACGGCGACGCCACGTCCTTGAACTGCAGCGCCCGCTTCTCCCGGACCTTCTTGTTGCCGATGATGTCGCGCCATTCCTCCGGGTCCTGGTTGCCCTCGGTCATCACGACCTGTAGCTTGCCGCTCTTCCCCCACGCCGGACGGAGCTTCAGGAACCGCTTGTAAATCTTGATCGCGATGGGACGCGAATACGCCACGATCATCGCCTTGCCCGCCAGGTTCTTCTCGCGGTACTTCTCGTAGTGCTCCAGTATGTCGTCCACCAGCGACTTCACGGTGTCGTCGTGCCCGAGCAGCACCTCCATCTGCGACTGGTCGCGCTTCGACTGCTCGATCACCGCCTCGTCCGCCTCGCCCTCCGCCGCGATGCGCTTGTACTCCGCGTCGATCTTCGCGAGCGCGGCGTCGTCGAGCTTCAGATGCACCACGCGGCTCTCGTAGTACACCGGCCTCGTCGCGCCGTCCTCCACGGCCTGGGTCATGTCGTAGATGTCGATGTAGTCGCCGAACACCTCGCGCGTCGAGCGGTCGCCCAAATCTATCGGCGTGCCAGTGAAGCCGATGAACGTGGCCATCGGCAGCGAGTCGTGGATGATCCGCGCCGTCGGCACCACGCGACGCGTCTCGAGCGTGCCGTCACCCTTGCGAACCACCTTCTCCGACTCCGCGAACCCGTAATGCCCCCGGTGCGCCTCGTCCGCGATCACGATCACGTCCCGCCGACGCGAGAGCGCGTCGTCGGACTCCTCGAACTTCTGGATCGTAGAGAAGAAGAGCCCGTTCTGTTTCTGCTTCTTCAGGAACTCCTTCAGGTGCGCCCGGCTCGTCGCCTGCTCGGCCGTCTGGCGCAGGAACCCCGCGCACTTTACGAACTGTCCGTAGAGCTGCCCGTCAAGGTCGTTGCGGTCGGTCAGCACGAGTACCGTCGGCCCGTCCAGCTCCGACGCGAGCAGATGCGCGTAGAACACCATCGAGAGCGACTTGCCGCTCCCCTGCGTGTGCCAGAACACGCCGCCACGCCCGTCGCCGCGCATAGCCTGCTTCGTCTTCTTGATCGCCTTGCGCACCGCGAAGTACTGGTGGTAGCCCGCAAGTATCTTGTCGGCCTTCGGCCCCTTCCCCGAAAAGCAGATGAAGTTCTTCACCACGTCAAGGAGCCGCTTCGGTTCGAGCAACCCCTTGAAGAGCGTCTCGAAGTTGCCGACCCCGCATTCCTCCCGCTCGCCGTCTATCGACTTCCATTCCTTGAACCAGCTCTCGCCCGCCGTGAGCGAACCCGCGCGCGTGGACACCATGTCGCTCGCGACGCAGATCTGGTTGTATGTGAAGAGGTCGGGTATGTCGTGCTGGTAGTTACGCAGCTGGAGAAACGCCTCGTGTACGGTGGTCTCGGGCTTGGACGGGTTCTTCAGCTCGATCACCACGAGCGGCATGCCGTTCACGAAAAGGACCACGTCGGGACGCTTCACCACCTCGCCGTTCTGCACCGTCCACTGGTTCACCGCGTGGAACGCGTTCTTCTCGGGATGCGCGTAGTCGACGAGCTGCACAAGACGCGTCGTGTCGTCGCCCGCCACCCGGCACGCGCCGTCCACCCCGTTCTGCAGCCAGTCCGTGAAGATCGCATTGCGCACCACGACGCTTCCACCCGCGATGCCGCGCACCTGTCGGATCGCATCGTTCACCGCCTCGTCGGGCACGCCCTTGTTCAGCTTTCGCACCTGATACTCAAACACGTCGGGGAGCGTCGGGTCGCTGTAGTCGCGCTCGATGTCGGGACCGTACATGTACTCCCACTTCATCGCGCGCAGCACTTCAAGTACCGCGTTCTCGTAGGCGTTCTCGTTGTACGCTCCCGTCGCCATCACGCCACCTTCACCTTCTCCACGTCGATCTCGCCGCTCATCAGTTTCGGCAGCAACGCATCGCGCGTCGCGGCAAGCGCGCGGGATTCAAATAACAACACGCGAATCTGATTGAACAGCGGCTTTACAAGCTGGTGAAAGGCATTCAATGCCCTATCTTCAGGAACTACGAATGGCATTTCCTTGATAGTGGTTGAATTCACCGCCGTGGCTATTGACGATGTGCTTCCAAGATTGTCATAATTGAATTGCTTGAGATAGCAATATAAATACTCTTTGAGTCTAGTATCGGATGACCTCAAATGAGCAATCGCTTCGTTTGTAACCAAATCAGTAGCTGCGATAGCGACACGGCCGACCGTCAATTTGAAACTCAAAAGCACAGTATCTTGTGGTACGACTTTGAAGTTGAAACTCCTTATCGCTTCATCAGTCAAATATTCAGAACTGTCAAATATGAATGCGCCACAACTTCCCATATCGGCTATGGACACCCACACATGATTATTGTCTTTATTTTCAGAGAACCACTCCGACTCTTTACGCGGAGGCGTTCGCCCTATCGTAACATCAAATACTCTTTGCATCTGAACAGTTTCACGAATATGTTTTGCGTCATCCACAAACCACGACTTGAAAATCGCCTGCGCCTGCGCTTCAAGGTTCGCGCATATCTTGCGGTTGTTCTCGATCTTGTCGTCAAGCGCCCCAAGCACCGCCGCGATCTTCCGCTGCGTGGGGAGTGGGGGAACTGGAATTTCTATATCACGAAAGCTTGATGATGCTCTTGCCAAAGCTGGCACGCCAACTTGTGAAGCATTTGCCAATATCTTGTTCTGACCTTCATGCGAGTGGAAATAGTTTACAACATACTCGGGAATGACCTTATCGTTACAACGAAACCTAAACTGGCTTTGTGATATGACATAACGAGGTTGCGTTGAATTTTGCGGGATATATACTATCTGCCCCAGTGTTCCACGATGAGTGACAATCACATCACCTCTGTAAGCATTGGCTTTTTTCAAGGAATCGGCCTTCTCTGGTGTCACATATCTGAAAGAATCTTCCTTTAACCTTGTACCAAACAAATTACTACCATTCAAAACTGGAATCCCCCTTTCAACGAAACAGGATACTTTTATGTCCGAGCCGAAAGGTCCCATTGATATTTCATCAATGAGATCATCCATCTTGATTTTCTGCCATCCTCCCATGCTACACCTCGTACCCGATTGCGCCAAGGTTCTTGCGGATGAGCTTTTCAAGCCGCGCCGACTCGCCAAAGAGTTCGCCCAGTTCGCCCGTGAGCCGCTTCATCTTCGCGTCGAACGGTTCGCCGTCGTCCTCCTCCACCTTGCCGCCCGCGTAGAGGCCAGGCGTGAGCTTGAACTTCTTCTCTGCAATCTCTTTTGTTGTGGCGACGGCGGCGAATCCTTCTTCCTTGCGGAATTTCCCGTTGCGGAACTTCTCAAACGTGGCCGCGATCTTCGCGATGTCCTCGTCGGAGAACGTGCGGTGCGTCCTGTCCACCATGTGACCGAGCGAAGTCGCGTTGATGAAGAGCGTCTTGCCGGGCTGGTCTTTCGCACGGTTGAAGAACCAGAGCGTGACGGGAATCGTCACCGAGTAGAAGAGTTGCGGCGGCAAAGAGACGATGCCCTCCACGAGATCGTCCTCGATGATCGCCTGACGGATTTTATCTTCGCCGCCCGTCGCGCTCGTCAAGGCGCCGTTCGCCAGCACGAGGCCGATGCGCCCCCTCGGCTTCAGGTGCGAGATCATGTGCTGAATCCACGCGTAGTTGGCGTTGCCGTCCGGCGGCAGACCGTACTTCCAACGCGGGTCGTCCTTCACCCGGTCCGCGCCCCACTTCTTCTGGTTGAACGGCGGATTCGCGAAGATGCGGTCCATCTGCGTCCCGGCGTGGATGTCGTGCATCAAGGTGTCCTCGTGGCCCATGCCGAAGTCCGCGCCGATGCCGCGTATGGCCATGTTGATCTTCGACATCTTCCACGTGTCGGGGTTCGCCTCCTGTCCGAACACCGAGACGTCCCCGCGATTGCCGCTATGCTCCCGGATGAACTTCATCGACTGAGAGAACATGCCGCCCGATCCGTGGCACGGGTCGTAGATGCGCATGCCGACGGCGGGCTGGAGGACTTCCACGAGAATCCGCACGATGGTCTCGGGCGTGTAGTATTCGCCGCCCTTCTTCCCTTCGTATTCGGCGAAGTGCTGGATGCAGTATTCGTAGGTGCGGCCGAGGATGTCGCGGTTCGCCTCGATGTCGCCGAGCGGCAGCTCGTTCGTGAAGAGGTCGATCACGTCGCCGAGCATCCGTTTGTTGATGTCGCTGGAGCCGTAGAACTTCGGCAGCACGCCCTTCAGCGTCTTGTTCTCGCGCTCGATGGCGATCATCGCGTTGTCGATCGTCTCGCCGTTGTTCGCCTCATGCGCGACGGCGGCGATCTTCGCCCAGCGCGCGGACTTCGGGACGAAGAAGATGTTCTTCTCCATGTAGGCGTCGCGGTCCTCCTCGTCGCCGTAGCCCTCCGCCTTTAGCTCGCGGTAGCGGTTTTCGAAGGCGTCCGAGACATACCGCAGAAACAGCAGCCCCATCAGCACCTGACGGTACTGCGTGGCGGGCAGCTTGCCGCGCATCAGATCGGCGGCGTGCCAGAGCTTGGCCTCAAACCCAAGCGTCGCTGTGTTGTCAACATTTGCCTTTGCCATGATTAAAACCTTTCTTCACCCGCCGCACTTGCCGCAGCGGTCGCCCTCGTTTTTCTGGCAGGGGTAGCCGCGCGTCTTGCGGTAGTTCTCGCAGTGGCGGTTGTGGCGTTTGTTGGAATTGGTCGAGAGCCAGTAGCCGGTTTCGGGCCAGGTGGCGTTGACGGGCGCGGGCGTACGCGCGGCGACGGGGAGTGTGCGGCCGGCGCGGTATTCGGTGCGGGCGTGCGGCTCGCCCGGAGGGCTCGCCCCACCGAGCGGCTCGGCGAGACGCCTCGCCCCACCGGGCGGCGCGGCCGAAGTCCGCGCCCTACCGTGGCGGAATTGCTCGGGGGGGATTGGATCGAGACCGGCCCAGAGTCCGCGACGAGCGGCGCGGGCTTCGGATTCGGCCTGCGCGTAGGCGGGCGTGGAGTCGAACTTCTTGTAATGCCAAGCGTAGCCTGCGCGCAACATGGCGAGGTTGACTTCTGCACGCTTGATGTAGACGGTGCCTAGGATGCGATTGTACTTATCTCGTTTGTTCCAGGCGACGCGCACTTCCTGTCCCGCGACGAGACCGGCGAGGTAGCGTTGGGCGGCATCGCCGTAGGCCTGGCTCTTTTCGGGAGCGTCGATCCCTTGGAGGCGGATTTTGTGCTGAACGGGTCGGTCGGCGCGGGGCGCCGCCCCTACCGGTGTTTCGAGGATGGTAATAGTATCTCCATCAGACACCTTGACCACACGGCCAACGAGGTCTGAGGACGATGGGCTGATATGCGGTTTTCCGTCGCACGCCGTAACGAAAGACAGCACCGCCGAGACCGCCACTAAAACGGCCTTTCTGAATCGGCAAAATTGCCGCGTATTTACCAAATTTTCTTTCACTTTCTCTCGCGAATCCGAGACCAATTTTTGGCTCATTATTATGCGCATATCTTACCAAAAGCCCCCCCCCCCCCGTCAAGTGTTAGTTATAGAATTTTTTTCTGTTCATTTTTCCGCCCACAATCCGTCACGGATTTGCTATACTACCGCCGACAGTTTCGTGTACCCTGATCCGTTGAGCGAATCCGCCAAAAAAAGCCAACAACGGACCGGGTAGGTACGCGCCACCTGGCGCGGCCTGTCCGTGTCAGTTGGCGGTCTTGGCGGATTTGCTCTGGCACGGGCAGGCCTTTTAGAACAGACGAGGACAAGAGGAGTGGAATAGATGGCAAAGAAAGTCATTGCTGCAAACTTGCTGGACATGATTGAACTGATTACATCCAGGAAGTTACAGGAGGCCGTGTTCACTCAGAATGCCCCGAACATGAATGTCAACTGGGACCGGTTGCCGAAAAACAACAGGCGGCGGGCCCAGATTCTGCATGACGAAATGGAAAATCTGGTATCTCGGCGAAACAAGACCCTTCGCGACCAACACTCGAAACTTTTCAGGACGTTGAACACCATTGCCCTCGTCAATGCGGATAGTACAAACACTGCGGAGATTGAGAATCGGATAAAGAACCTTCCCGCGTTGAACAGGTATCTTCAAGATTCCTTCACACGTTACGACCTTCCCGCCGGTCATAGCAAGACGGCCAATCTCGTCGCTTTCATCAACGTTGTCATGTTGAGCGAAAAGGAAACGAATGCCGGGAAAGACGCAAAGTCCATCTGGGACGATTTGGTCGCGAGTGCAACGGCCGCCTTGGACGCCATCAAGCACGACTCGTTCAAAGTATTTCCTCCGAAGTCGGACTACAACCGCACGGATGGACTTCAGTCCTTTGAAGAGGTTCTCAGATTTACAGTGAGCACGAAGTTCCACGAACGAGAATATCTGGTCATGGTTGCCTGTGAAAACCTTGAAACCCATGTGCGGTATCTGGTGAAGACCACGCCATTAGACCACGACGTCTCGAAAGTCGTCCGCGACAGATCAGGGAAGCGGAGGTTCGAGAATAGGCCGGATGACAATGCCGAGGCGTTTGAAATACGCTATTTCGAGAGCCACAACCGCCTTGAGATATCCCGTCCCAGGATCATTGAGACAAAAGACGTTGCAAACATGTTTGCCCAACACGTTCTAGGAACCAAACTCGATGATCGCCCTAAACGATACTATGACGATCCTCTGCAAATATTCAAGAGCCGGGAATGTCTGAAGACTATCAAACTGCCCAAAGAGAATGTCACCGAGGATGACAGACTATGGATTCAAGAAATCAAACTTGCACCCGTCCAAGTAAGTGAAGATGCTGGAACAGATGCAGAGCCTCGCTTCATAAGGCACACCCCTACCACTTACACTGGGGACGAGAATCATTTTGTGTTTACCGAAATGGACAACCTACTCGACCCAAACAAGTTTCCAAGAGAACGTTGCAAGATACTCCGCGTAGAGGTCGCGTTGCGCTTATTCAAAGCAAGACAGATCAATGGGACACTGCAAGCTGAGACAACCTCGAAAACCTACGTCGTCAGGATTTCGGAAAGGCACTTCACCGTTCTTAACAAGAACAAGGTACACGACCATCGTCTACTATCAATTTTTGAACAGATACAAACGGACTGGGGTTTTGAAGGGCTGACCCCCGAAGAACACAAGACAAGCAGGGGACAAGTGTCCGTAAAAGGAGAGAGAAGCGAGGATAAATATGGAGATGACCTGTTCGGGAACATCTGAGATAGTCACGGTAGAGTGTCCGGACTATGTGAACCGCATCTGCCATCTGGCAGGTTGTCCGCGATTCCTCAGCCGCATCTCAAAAGACCATATAGACGAGGTCGGACAACAACTCTATCGCGGAGCGTGCATACTCAATGGCGACACCGAGTGGTTTTCAGGATGTCCGCCATACAAAGAGGATGAACCACTGCTGCAAACCAAGGCTAATACCATCGAATCAATGGTAACAGTAAACGACGAGACAAGGAATTCAGGTGCGGGGAGGAAACGCCGGTGGAAAGGGAGATCGGAGTTTGCCGGAACAACGACAGAGGGTTTTACCATCGACAAAGATTCAACGGTTCTCAAATACAAAGGACAGACATTTAACTTGGGACGAGGAGGTGAATGGGATCTTGTGGACAGGGCCATCCGGTCTGCGCAAGATCGCGATACGGGCTATACGATACCGCTTCCGTCTGGAGTCCTGAATGCTTTCAGTGCGGAAGGCAAACGATTTGTCCGCCTGTTCATTGACCGTGAGCCGCGCAAGGGGAAAGGAAATCAGAAGTACACAGGTCTTGCCCGTCTGAAATAAAATAGAAGCCTCGCCGCGCGTAAAATATTTCACAATTTATTTCACCCCTGAAAACCCCGTGTTTTCAGGGGTTTTTCATTGTCTCCCCCCTGCTTTAGTTTAGTTCAAGTTTTAATTAAAGATTTGACTCTCTGGATTTGAGAAATTGTTCCCGCGCCGCAAGGTAGCGGGACAGGTGATTTCGCTTCTGGTTCGGCGCGACCGAAAAGGAACAGAACCATGAAGAAGAAGGATCACGCCGCCAAGATGACGGCTTTACCAGTCAGCGCGTTTTCGTATGTAGCGTATCGCGCAACATATCACAATCAACACCAATCGCGTGGGAACTCGGCTCTCCCGCAGAGGTGGGCGTTGTTCCGCGAGGCGAGACGGCGGTTGGAGCACGGCGTGCCCGTGGACGTTTTGATCCGCGACGTGACGATGAAGCTTCGCATGATGGGAGGTGCGCAATGAACGCCATCGAAGAGCTCGACGCGAAGATCGCGGACTTCCTCGCGGGACGGTACGGGAACCTCACGACCGAGGAGATCGAGGAGTTCCGCGAGGCGCAGGCCGACCCAGACGGGACGAAGTGGGAGCGCGAACACGCCGGGGAGGTGTTTGGCATGGACGCCATCGACCTGAACGGTTTCCTGTTCGTGGAGTTCCCCACGGAGCTGCCGCTCGAAAGGTGCATGGAGATCCTGCGCAAGATGTTCCGCAGGCACACCATCACGCCGGACCGCCTCTGGTGGGTCACCAACAACGGCCTTCTGGTCGAGGCGATCGCAAGGGAGGAGGCGCGCCATGACGGAGAGTGAAAACAACCTTCCGCTTGACCTCCAGCATCCGGGCGGATTCGTGGAGAAAACGATGGACTGGATCAACGCGACCGCAGTCTGTCCGCAGCCGATATTCGCGCTTGCATCCGCGCTCTGTCTCGCGGGCACGCTCTACGGGCGGCACTTCAAGGACGAGAGCGGACAACGCACGAACCTCTACGTGATGGGCGTGGGGTACACGTCCTGCGGCAAGGACCACGCCCTCAAGGCGGTGTCCCGCGCGCTCGACGCGTGCGAGGCCACGAACCTGCGTCTCGGCCAGGTGACGAGCGACTCGGCGGTAGAGTACGCGCTGCGGCGCAACCCGCGTTTTGCGATCCTCATCGACGAGGCGGGGCACTTCTTCGCGAGCGTCACGGATGCCAAGGCATCCGGTTCCCCCCTTCACGCACTCAAGCCCGCGCTCCTGGAGCTGTGGAGCTGCGCGGGCGGGCGGTGGAAAGGCAAGCAGCGCGTCCCCAAGGGCGAACGTGAGGCGGAGCCCGCCGTGATCGACAACCCGCACGTGTGCCTCTTCGGCATGACGCAGCCGCAGATCTTCTTCGACGGCGTCTCGAAGACTGACCTGCGCGACGGCTGGCTCGCGCGGAACCTGTTCTTCATCTCGAAGACGCGTCCGAAGCCGCGCTTCATGCCGGAGACGGAAGTCCCCGCGCGCGTGCGTGCGGAGGTGCTGACGTGGAAGGACGCGCCGGCGGCGGTGCGCACGGTGCCGTGCGAGGACGGCGCGCGTAGCGCATTCGAGGCGTTCAACGACGACATCTTCCGCAAGATGACCAAGGCCGACAGGTCCGGGGACGAGACGAACTACCTCTATGGCAAGGCGCTGGAGAACGCCCGACGGGTGGCACTCATCCTCGCCGTGGGAAGGAGCGGCCACGAGGCCGTCATCAACGAGGGTGATGCCACATACGCCTGCCGCCTCGTGAAGTACCTCGTGGGCGACCTCGTCCGCGCCGTGAAGGAGACCGTCGCCGAGAACAACGACGAGAAGGCGAAGAAGCGCATCCTCCAGATCGTCGCGGCGGCAGGGTCGGAGGGCATCCTGAAGCAGGACCTCACACGCAAGACGCAGTTCATCCGCAAGTCGTTCAGGGACGAGTACCTTGAAGACCTCGTGGAGAGCGGCGAGCTCGTGGTGAAATCCTACTCAAACGGTGGGGAGGTGTACTTCTCCGGGAGCTGACGGCGCTTCAATGGACTTCAAGGGACTTCAACAGACTTCAAGGTTTTGGGGCCAGACTTCAAGAAACTTCAAGGAACTTCAACGCAAAAAAGGCCCCGAAACGTCCGAAACGGCGTTGAAAAATCTTGAAGTTTGACTGGAAAACCTTGAAATTCCTTGAAGCCGTTTGAAGCGGTGAATTCTCGAACCCCTGAAAACAAAGGACGAAATGAGTCTTCTATACAAGACTTCAAGAATTCTTCTTCTTTTTCATTCCCACCCGCGTCCATATCGCGCGCACGCGCGCGCGGGGCGCGCTGAACCGAAAACCCCTTTAAAGAAAGTCTAAGAAAATGAAAGACCTCTATGAGACAACCAACACCGCTCCCGACACCGCCGAAGCCGGCATGAGCGAGGAGTTCAGGAAATGCCTGAAGCTGGAGCGTGACCGCGCGCGTAGCAGGCGCGAATCCGCACAGGGAAAGTTCGAGGCGTCGCACCAGTCGTTCGACCAGTTCCTCGACACGTTCGAAGATCCGTCAAAGGCGGCGGTGTTCTCCGACGGCAGCGCGGGCGAGGAACGAATTGTCGCCGGGTGCGACGGCGACAGCAGCACCGCGTATTACCGCACGTGCGTCAAGCGCGCCATGAACCGCCTGCGCGGGCGTCCAGAGCTACAGAAAACTCTCCGCCTCATCGTCAAGCACGGGAACCGCCGCGAGGACTCGATGTGGGAGATTCTGGCGTCGGGGAGATGCCCCACCTGGGATGCCGCCAAGACCCTCTATTGGACTCACCTCAAAAAAATGAAATCCTCGCTTAAGACTTGTAGGGGGGCGCGCGATTCGGGAGAGGTTCCCGAGCGATGCGCCCCCCGATTCAACGAACAGCGGCTCGCCGGGGACGGCTCGCCCCACCATGCGGCGCGCTCGGTGATCGCGCCCTACCATGCGAACCGGTAGGGGCCGACCACCGGGCGGCCCGGAGGTGGGGCGAGGCGTCCCGCCGAGCCGCCCACAAACCAACCGAAAGGAACGAAACAATGAACAAAGTCAAAACCAGGAACGGCGCACGGGTGATGCCGGCGTACGTGACGAACGGCGCGGCCGTGGGCGTGACCATGGCCCGCAAGGCGCAGAGCTGGGGCCACATCGACGAGGCTGAGCTCTGCCAGCGTCTCCGCAGGTCCACGGGCTTCCAGATCGCCCCATGCGGGCTGCTGGCCGTCTTCGACGAGATCGCCGAGGTGCTCCGCGAGGGGTACGACGTGCAGCTCGCCGACCGCTGCCGGTTCTTCGCGTGCGTCAACAAGGCGCACACGAGGCTGGAGGTGGTCGCCCAGACCATGGGCAGGTTCCGCAACGCGATGGCCGACATCCCGTTCGCGTTCGTGGCGGACGGCGAGACGGTGAGCGAGGCGACGCTAAGGGAACGCGCGAAGACGCTGGCGAGGGAACGCGCCGAGCGTGCGGCGGCGAAGGCCGCCCGCGCACGGCAGTCAGCCTCCGCGGCGCAGGTGACGCCCGACACGCAGGTGACGTGCCCGAACTGCGGCGCGACATTCCGCGTTGGCCGCCGGGTGGCGGCGTAAACAGGAAAGAACAAAAAACAGGAAAGGAAAAACGAAATGAAGCCAAGTGAAATCAAGAAGCAGGCGGACGCGCTCATCGAGGGCGGCGTCCAGAGGATGGAGAGCTACCGCGCGGCGGTGCCGCTCGTGTTCGCGCTCAGGGACGCGGCGGCCACGGTAAGGCAGTTCGCCAAGGCGCTGGAGGCCAGCGCGGACGAGCTGTCGCGACAGGCTGCCGGATACGCCGAGGAGCATCCCACGGCGCTCGACACGCCCCTCTCCGAAGCCAGGGACGGCGTCCGCAACGGCACGGTGGAGATCGGCGGCACCACGTACCGCCTCACGGTCTCGCCGGACAGGATCAGGCGCCTCGACGGCGGCAACATGACGCAGCAGTTCCTCAAGGGGCTTCCCGAGGGCTGGACGAAGGCCAAGCTCACGCTGGTCGAAGGAGCCTTCAAGGACCTCGACGCGGAGGAGCTGGCAAGGCACGCCCTTTGCCGCGAGACGAAGCGCGAGTGGTCCGTCGCGGCGTAGGGGGTGCGCTACGGAGGTGGGGCGAACCCTCCGGGTGAGCCGCGGCGGCTCGCCGAGGACGGCTCGCCCCACCCTGGAGGGTCGCGCTCCGTCGCGACCGCCGACTACCCTCACGGGGGGTACGGCTTACCCTCACGAGGGGTTTGAGTTACCCTCACGAGGGGTTTGAGTTACCCTCACGAGGGGTTTGCACTACCCTCACGAGGGGTTTGGACCGCCCTCACCGGCAAAACAACGAACATGCAACGGCGTCCCGGCGCGGGTGCGACGGGTGTCCTCTTCAACCAGGCAATCGAAAGGAAAATGAAATGACAGTCAAGTTCATAACTATAAAGGGCCAGGGCGAGATCGCCCGCGCGCCCTTCTACATGGGCGTCGTCCAGCACGAGCGCACGTTGTCGGCGCAGGAGACCTACGAGCTCTGCGCCAACCACACCGGCTACAAGGCCACGGCGATCAAGGCGGTGTTCATGGCGGTCGCGGAGTACATCCGCGAGAACCAGCGCAGGGGCAACATCACGTTCATCGACGGGGTGGCGTCCATACGCAACTACGTCAAGGGCGCGTTCCAGGGGCTCTCCGGCCCGTGGGTCAAGGGCGTGAACTACATCTCGGTGAACGCAGTCGAGATGGATCCGTTCAAGACGATCCTCGCGGCCGTGGTGCCGACCAACCGCACACCGGCACGGACGTGTTCTCCATCGCGGGCGCAGACCTCGCGCCGGACGCGACGAAGGACGACGAGTACGTGGCGCTCGTTGACGCGCACGGCGTGGAGACGAAGGCGGAGATCGACTTCAGCGACCTCCAGAACGTCAAGGCGCACCTCGCCTCGGCGATTCCGGCGGGCGAGTACACGCTCAAGGTCTACACGCGCAGCGGCCTCGGCGACGAGTTCGGCGTACACGTGGCAAGCCGGAGGGTGGTAGTTGGTTGATTGGTAGTTGGTAGTTGGTTAGCGGCAGTTGGCGGCGCGCTCGGTGATCGCGCCCTACCATGCGGCGGCTCGCCGAGGACGGCTCGCCCTACCATGCGAACCGGTAGGGGCCGACCACCGGGCGGCCCGCATACGCCAACAAACCAACTACCAGCAAACCAACAAACCAACTACCAGCAAATGGTTCGAAAACGAAAAAGCAAAAGAAAGGTAAACGAAAATGGCAAGACATGAAGTGATCATTCACGAGAACCCGGGTCTGGGCGAGCTCGCCCCGTACACCGGCAACTACATCTCCAAGGAGACGCTCAACGTGAAGGCGTTCGCCGAAGCGGTGGGCGCGAAGTGCGGCCTGCACGCGATCCAGGTGATCTCTATCCTCGGAGGTTCCTTCGAGGCAATCGAGGCGCTGGAGCGCGAGGGGCTCGTGCGCGTCCACACGGACATCGGCGTGGTCTGCGGCGTCATCAAGGGGTCGTTCCCCACGGCGGACGCCGCGTTCGACCCGGAGCGCAACTCGCTCGAGCTCGCGCTACGCCTCGACGACGCGATCAGGTACGACCTGTCCGACGTCGTCCCGACGATCGTGACGGACGAGAGCGTGACGAAGCTGCGCGTGGACAACGTAATGGACCTCGTGGAGGAGCGCCCGATGAACCTCATCCACGGACGGCACGTGTTCCGCGTGGCGGGGTTCAACATGGTGCTCTCG
Source organism: uncultured bacterium (assembly GCA_902761035.1). Classification (GTDB taxonomy): domain Bacteria; phylum Verrucomicrobiota; class Kiritimatiellia; order RFP12; family UBA1067; genus RUG572. The sequence continues at coordinate 18,671 of CACWIW010000108.1, forward strand.
GACGAGGGCGCGACGGCGTACCTGCAGAACGCGCTCGGCACCACGTTCCCGCTCATCATCGACGAGGTCGTCTCGAAGCAGCTGTTCAAGGCGCACACCGCCGAGCTGCTGCCCGCGGGCGACTACAAGCTCGTCGTGAAGAGCCGCGCGGGCGACGCAGGCGGTCCGCTCCAGACGTCGTTCCGCAAGGTGAAGTACCTGCGCGTGGTCGATCCCGTGCCTCTCGCCCAGACGAGCGACGGCAAGTGCAAGATCATGTCCTTCAAGGACGGCGACAGCGCGACGAACTTCTCGTTCGGCGACGACTGGACGCTGGAGGGCAGCGGTCTCTGGGGTGGACATGAAGTGCCTACTGGCGAGTGGATGTTCGGCGACATTCGCGCGAACGTGGACGGCACTCCTGTCATCTTTGGCATAGATGAAAGCCCAAGGACGGCGCCACCGAAACACTCACGCTCACGATCCCGCACCTCACCGTGAGCTAAGAAGGTTCGCCCCACCCTTACAAAAGACGGCTTCCCCAGTCAACATTGATTGAGGAAGCCGTTCACTTTTCTTTCAAGCCCAGTCTTTTTCAGTGTATATCTTTCCTGGAACAAGGTCATAAAGTTTTTTCAGCGATTGGGGTCTCGCCCTTTTTCGTGTCGGAGGAAATAGCATACCAAAAATCTGACCCGCGAGCGGGATGACTTTCAAAAAGTAGAGAGCGCTATTCTGCGACGGTGACGATCCACCACGGGCCGGCGGTGCGGCCAAGGAGGGCGTTGAAGAACCAATCCGGCACGTCGGCGAATGTGGCACCGTTTGCACTGCGCACCTGCTCGCGCACCTTTAGCGTTTCGCCGCCCCGCGTTGCACGAAACGCGGACCACGCGCCCGCGCCGTCGCCCACGAGCGGCAGCGGCTCGATACGCCAGCCCGTCGCCCGCAGACAGTACGCCGCGCCGTGTACGCGGTGCGTCGGACGCGTCGTCCAGCGCAGAATCACCATGCGACGCCCCGCCCTGAAACGCCCGATCCGTCCGGGAAAGTTCTGCGCGAACATCTCTTCAAACTCGCTTTGCGGCTCTTCCACAAGCACGTCCCCGTCAAACGTTTCCGGCCACCCCGGAAACTGCGCCGTTTCCGCGTCGTTCACAGCGGAACGAACGGAAGGACGGCAGACCATGCACAACACGGCCACGGCGAAGAAGGCGGACATCGCAAGAATGCGCCCCCATCCGTCCACCTTTGGCTTCTGGGCATCACCTGTGCCCTTCTGCGCATTCCCTCCATGCGGCACGCACACAACGAGCAACAGAGCCGCCAACAGGGCGATGCCGCCCACGACCTCATGCGCCGCGCTTCCCAACTTCAGTCCCGTTGACGCAAATACCGTCAGCACCGCCACACGGGCGGCGTTGGCCAGACACACGGCCACAATCGCAAGCGCACACACGCCGATCGTGCGTACTGTCCGCAGACGCCACACCTGCGCGAGAACGAGAGCCAGCACGACGCCCGTCCCCAGCATCGCCACCCCCGCACACGGCGCATCGACCCACACGGGTACGCCGCCCACCGCGATTTCCATTCCGTTCCGGACCACCTCCAACCCCGTAAGACACAGCAGCGCCGTCGCCATGAACGTGGACACCGCGCGAAGCGGAACGCCAAGGATCAGGTCCAGGATGAAAAGCGTCGGCAACCCCGCCACGGCCAGTCCCGCAAGCGGCGCCGGAAACTCCCCCTGGTCGCGCGTGGCGGGCACAAGCAACGACACGCCCCCCAACACGCCAAACAGCCCGCACAGCGTGATTGGCAGAAAAGGCCTCGTAACCCAATACGCCGCGAGACCGGACGCGGCTAACGCGTATGTTCGCGTCGACGGACGCGCCGCCTTCCATCCGTTGCGCCGCCACGCATCTACGATGAACACCGCAAGCGCGGCCCACGCCGCCATCCCCGCGTCAAGCGGCTCGCCGATTCGCGCGAACCACCATGCCCAGAACGAGAAGAGCGCACCTCCCCATGCGAACGCCGCCAGCGCCCTCTCCGCGACGTCCCTCACGTCAGGCGCGAACCTTCCTTGCACGGAACATCCACACGAAAAGGAGAACCAGCGCCGCCAAAATGAGGCACACGATCGACCCCGGCTCCGGGACGGTCGGCACGGAGGACGTCGTGGTCGGCACGGAATCCGCGTCCGCCGGCTTCAAGTTGTTCTGCTTGTACTCCTCCGCCGTCTCCAGCACCACCGCGCCCGTAACGGGCGTGACGATCTGCCACGGCAGGGCCGTCTTCTGCGCCTTCTCGAGGCTGACAGGATCGCCCACGCGATACCTTCGCACCGTCTCCTCCGCCGCCCACAGCCGTCCGAGATGCCTTCCGGCCGGTACGGCGCCATCCGGCACGTCCGCGCGCGCCACGTTCGTGCGCGTCGTCTGCCACGCGACAGCGCCCCATTTGGAGAACACGCCCTCGAGGGCCGCGACGGCGTCGCCCTTGAGCGCGTCAGCAGTACACGAGGTCACAGACGGACTAGACGCGAGCGAAGACGAGATTTCACACGTGCCCGGAGCGATCTGGCAGAGGACCATGCGGACATTCGCCGCGCCGGCGAGTTTCGCGGAGAGCACGTCCGCGGTTTGCGACACGACCGGCTGGACGGCATGAATCCACACGAGCGCGGCCGGATCGGGATTCTTGGCAAGCGAGTCGAGCGCCCGCACGAGCGTCACGAGGTTGCAGCGCCCTCCCGCACAGGCGTGCGACTGGATTGCCTGTTCGAACGCGTGCGCGCGGCCCGTGTCGTTCGCAGGCGACGCGATGGGGGCCGACGGGGCTTCGTCGTCCACGAGCCAGAGATCGACAGACGTATCGGCGGGAATCGCGGCAAGTGCGCGTGCGGCGTTCTTCTTGAAGAAAAGCGACATCGCGGCGGACGAATCCAGCACCACGGCGACGCGCTTCGGTTTCCAGCCTGCCGCGCGGGACATGCGCTGTACGACGGCGCGGCCGATGATCGGGACGTACTTGTCCTCCACGTACACCGCAACGGGAGCGGGCGGTTTTTCAAGCGCCTTCGTCTCGTCGGCGGGCAGGCCAAGCAGGTCGCCCGGAATACTGAAATTCTGCGTCAGGATTGCGGGTGCGGGAAGACGCGCCGTCTTGCCGTCGTCCGAAAGTTCCAGCGGAACGGTCATGCCGATCCGCACCTTCATCTCCCCGTTCGGCGGCACGGGGAAACACTGCATCTGCACCTGGTCGGGTCCGCACACGTTCACCAGCACGGGGTCGCGGCGGCGTCTCACGACGCTTTCGTAGGCCCGGCGAACCTGTCCCTTCGTGCCGAACGCGGCCTCCCGCTCCTCGCCGTCGATCCAGAGCGTGAGGCGCGACACCACCCCGCCCGGCGGCAACGCGATGCGCGCGCGTGCCTCGCGCTGCTGGTAGCTGTCGTTGGCGAACACCAGCGTCCATTCGGCATAGCCGACGCTTCCGGGTGCGTCCACGGTCGTGGAATAGCTGGACCCCTTGAGCGAAAGACCGTCCACGACGCCTCCCATCTTCTCGCCGCCAATGAAACGGTCCCAGCTCAAGCGCCGACTTCCGCGACCGCCCCAGAAGTCAAACACGGTCTCTGGGTCCTCGCCGGTCACGCGGTAGTAGATGAGCCGGCGCTTCTCCATCGGGATGTCCGGCCTGAACGACGTCACTGCGGACCACAGCGCAAACCAATCGGCCCTTCCGCGATGACGCAGTTTTTTCCACAGCATTGCGTCGTCCGTCCAGACGCGCATCGTGCGCAGCATGCGCACGCCCCTCGCCGACGCTGCCGGATCGTCCGACGCCGCCAGCCTCATGCCGTACACCTCGACGCACATTTCCGCGAACACCGCGAGCCATGCGACACCGGCCAATGCAAGCCCCCAGGCGAAGCCCTTCACCTTCCGGTCACCGTCCAATCCGGCCTGCCTGTCGAGACTTCGCCTAAAACCCATTGCCGCAAGCGTTGCAAACAGCGGCCCCGACGGCAGAAGTCCGATAAAGCCAAAGCCGAAGTACCAGAACGCCAGGCAGAAGAAGATCGCGCCGAACGCCGAGAGAGGCAGAAACGCGAACGCATACACGATCGAGATGCCGAAGGAGAAACCGCACATCGCACGCAGGAACTTGCTACCGACGCCCCATTCCTTCAGGCAACACAGCCAGACGATGAAGTTCACCACCGGCACGGCACACATCGCTGCGCATTGGAACACATTGCCGGTCAAGTCGCCGCCGAACGCCTCGGAGCAAATGCCGGTGCTCATTTCCACGGCCACGGATGCCGCAGGCAGCATCACGCCGAATAGTAACGTCGTCACAGGATGCGACAGCCCCCTAAGCAGACGGGCGAAGAATCCTGGTCTTCTTTCTGAGTTTTCCATGGCGCTTATTATAATTAGCGGGAGAGGAGTTCTTCGCGTACGGCGCGGGGGGCGATGTCGAAGGTGTCCGGCTCCATCGAGTAGGACGCGCGGCCCTTCGTGAGCGAACGAATGGCCGTCGCATAACCGAACATCTGCGCCATCGGGACGCGGGCGTGCATGATCTGCATGTCGCCGCGCTGCTCCATGTCGAGGACGGTGCCACGACGCGCGTTGAGGTCGCCCAGCACTTCGCCCACGCTTTCCGGCGGGGTGGTGATCTCAAGCTTCATGATCGGCTCGAGGAACTCCGGCGCGGCAGCCTCGGCCGCCTCGCGGAAGCCCATCATGGCCGCCCCGCGCAGGGCGATTTCGTCTGAAACCTCGGGATCGACCAGCTCCATGCCCGTGACGGCGGCGGAGAGGTCGGTCATCGGGTAGCGCGCGAGGACGCCCGTCATCACGCCGTCCATGAGCGCCTGTTCGAGGCACGCGGAGAGCTTCGGGTCCGGGAGTTCGTTCAGCACGTCGCGCGCGACCTTCACCTCACGCCCCTTCCCGCGTTCGAGCGGCTTCACCTCCACGGTCAGCGTCACGGCGTGGCGCTTGCCGCCGAGTTCGCGGTCGAACGTGAACGCCTTCGCGGCCGGTGCGGTCACGGTCTCCAAGTAGCTCACCATCGGCTTGCCGACGTTCGCCGCGCACTTGAACTCGCGCTTGAGTCTGTCCACAAGGATTTCAAGATGGAGTTCGCCCATGCCGGAGAGAATGGTCTGGCCGGTCTCCTCGTCCTGGCGCACCTGACACGTGGGGTCTTCGGCCGCAAGCTCGTTCATCGCGTCCACGAGTTTGTCCTTGTCCGCCCCGCTCTTCGGCTCGATCGCGAGGAACATGACGGGCTGGGGCGCGGTGATGCGTTCGAGGTAGCAGGGCTTCATCTCGGCGCAGAGCGTGTCGCCGGTCGTCGCGTCCTTGAGGCCCACGATCGCGCCGATGTCGCCGGCGCGCAGTTCGTCCACCTCCGTGCGGTCGTCGGCGAAGAGGCGCACGATCTTCATCACGCGCTCGCGCTTGCGCGTGCGCGGGTTGAACACGTTCGCGCCCTTCTTGAGGACGCCGCCGTAGACGCGCACGAAGAAGAGGCGGCCGTAGGTGTCGGACGCGATCTTGAAGACGAGCGCGGTCAGAAGCTCCTGCGGGTCGTGTTTGCGCGTGACGGGGGCCTCGGACTTGAGGTCCGTCGCCGCGACGGGTGGACGGTCCGTCGGCGCGGGCAGGTAGTCGACCACCGCGTCGAGGAGCGGCTGGATGCCCTTGTCCTTGAACGCGGTGCCGCAGAGAACGGGCACGAACGCACCGGCCACCACCTGACGGCGAATCGCGCCGCGCAGTTCGTCTGCCGTGAGATCGCCGTTCTCAAGGTACGCCTCCATCACGCCTTCGTCGAGGTCGGCGATCTTCTCGCACAGCTCGGCGCGTGCAAGCTCCGCCTCGTCCTTCAGCTCGGCCGGCACGTCGCCAACCGTGAAGTTCTTGCCCTCGCTCGCCTCGTCGTAGATGATCCCCTTCATTTCAAGGAGGTCCACGACACCCTTGAAGCCATCCTCCTTGCCGATGGGCAGTTCCACGGGACACGCATTCGCCTTCAGCTTCGTACGCAGCTCGTCCACCACGCGCGCGAAGTCCGCGCCCATGCGGTCCATCTTGTTCACGAAAGCGACGCGCGGCACACGGTAGCGGTCCGCCTGGCGCCACACCGTCTCGCTCTGCGGCTGCACGCCGCCGACTGCGCAGAACACGCACACCGCGCCGTCGAGGACGCGCAGGGAGCGCTCCACCTCCATCGTGAAGTCGACGTGTCCGGGCGTGTCGATGATGTTGACGGTGCGTCCCTTCCACTCGCAGGTGATGGCGGCGGACTGGATCGTGATGCCACGCTCCTTCTCCTGCACCATGAAGTCGGTGGTGGTGTCGCCCTCGTGCACTTCGCCGGGCTTGTGGATCTTCCCGGTGTAGAAGAGGATGCGCTCGGTCGTCGTGGTCTTGCCCGCGTCGATGTGGGCGACGATACCGATGTTGCGTACGTTGGAAAGTGGCTTGTCGTCCATAGTAGGCTACTTAATCGCGCCGAGCGCGATGATCGTGAACACCATCGTGAAGATGGCCACGGTCTCGACGATGCCGAGCGCGCCGAAATAGTTGGTGAGGCCCTGTCCCGTCTCGGCCTGCGCGTCGCACGCCGCGGCCGCCGCGCGGCCCTGGAAGAGCGCGGAGAGGCCAATGCCGAGGCCCGCGAAGATGCCGAGCAGCACGCAGGCGAATCCCGCGCCGGCGACGGACGTCTTGCCGAGCATGATGAACATGAGGATCATCCCGTACAGCGTCTGGGTGATCGGCGCGCCCACTAGGCCGAGGAGGATGAACGGCGCCGGCTTGTTCGCGGCGTAGCACTTCTTCCACGCGCCCACGGCCGCCGAGGCCGCGAAGCCAGTTCCGAACGCGGAACCCGCCGCGCTCAATCCCAAGCAGGCAATCGCGCCCGCGACAATCATCGGATCCATTTTTTGTTCTCCTTTTTGATTCTTTTGTTTTAATGCTTTTTGAAAGGTGCGAAGGCATATCCCGCCCAGGAAATGCCCTTGTGGTTTGAAAATTCAAGCGTGTTGAGACGCACGGCGTGGACGAGGATCGAAAGCCCCGCCATCGCGAAGTTGAGTCCGTGCCCCACGAGCAGTATCAGGACGAGCGGCAGCCACTTGATCCAGAGCGGCAGGTCGAGCCCCACTGCCATGTCGTTGAAGTTCTGCGCCACCTTCACGGAGGCGAGCCCCACAGCGAACAGGCGCACATAGGAGATGATGTCGCCAAGGCAGCTCATCACGTTGAGCGGCAACATACCCAACTCGATGCCGCGGCTCTTCAGCTCGTTCCCCTTCAGCGTGAAGCCGAACACGAGCGCGAGCGACACGCCTAGTTCCCAGTAGAGCCACGACGGGAACGACGAGAATATTCCAACGATGGAACAGGTCGTCCAGTACATGAAGAACACGATGCCCGCCCAGCCGAACTGGCTCAGGCACACGCGGTCGTTGATCATGGAGATGCCGCTCCAGACACGCGCGAGGATGAGGTGCGAGGCGCCTATGGTGAAGCAGAGCAGCATCATGTTGTTGTAGCTCGGGTCCGCCAACCACTTCACCGTGGCCCAGTCGTTCGCGAACGGCAGCCCCGCGCCGAACCAAGTATTTGAAAGGATGCCCCAGATCACAGTCGCCGAGCTGAACACGGTGAGAAGCGTGAGCCAACTGCGCACAATCGCAGGACGGTGCCGCTTGTCGGCCACAGGCCTCGTCTTGATCCACCCCCACACCGTGAGCGCGAGGATGATCGCCCCGTAGCCGCCGTCGCCCACGAGCATCGCGAAGAAGAGCGAGAAGTAGCACATGAACGGCACCGACACGTCCGCCTCCGTGTAGCCCGGCGCGATGCCAAGTCCCTTGAATAGCGCGGCCACGGGACGGAACAGCTTCGGCGGACGGATCAGCGTGGGAGGCGTCTCGTCCGGACGCACCTCGCGCAGCAGGATGCCCCACCCGTGCGACACGGCCTTAGCGCGCAGACGCGGCACGGAGTCCACCGGCACCCAGCCCGTCACCCAGGAGACCTCACCCTGCGTAGCCAGCACGTCGCGCGCCGCCGCAAACGCCACCTGGTCCTTCAGCGCCGGATAGCGCGCTTCAATCGTAGACACGCGGGCGTTCGCCTCTGCAAGAGCCGTGCGGCATGCGGCCGCGCGCGCCTCTGCGGCCGCAAGGCGCGCCTGCGTGGCCGACAGCCTCTCGGACGGCAACGGCACCTCCGTCCATCCCTCCGGCAACTCTTCGCCGAAGAAAGCCTTCCCCTGCGGGGGATGTCCGCCATCGACCGCAAGCCGCACCGGCACGCCTGACTTGCGCAGCGATTCCGCGAGCGCGGGGTCGAAGTCGCCGAACGGCGCGTACTTCCGCAACATCTGGCGCAGCGCCTCCGCCTCGTCCTCCGCCGCCTGGCGTTCGGCGTCCACCTTGAGAATCTCTTCCACGAGCGCCGCGCTCTTCGCGTTCTCCAGACGCACGGCCACTTCTCCCTTCGGTGCCGGTTCGCCGACGTCACGTGCAACTTCGCGCGCCGCCTTGGCGACAATACGCACGGCGCGTTCCGCGTCGGCAAGTTCCTCCTTCGCGGACGCGAAGTCCGGCGAGTCCGCCGACGAGAGGTCCAGATGCACGCACCCGATGTCGCGCAGAGACTCCAGCGCCTTCACGCCCTCACGCGCCACGCACAGGAGCGTGAGATGCTTCATTTCGACGATCATGCGGCCTCCCCTTCGCCGGGCGACCGGCTCTTAGCGATCTTGCCGCGCGTGACGGCGGCCGTCTGCTCGTCGCCGATGGCGATCTTGATCACACGGATGTTCTCCCGGCACGCGGGAATCTTCACCTTCTCAAACAGGTTGACGCGCTGCGACGTCGTGCGCAGCTCCTCGGCGATGCGACGCTTCTGCTCCTCCAGCACCACGCGCTCGCTCTGGAGCGCAAGGACGCTCGTCCAAGCAGACACGGCGTCGTCCATCCACGCGGGCGTTGCCCACAGGTCAATCGGTTTCACGTCAGTGTCGATACCATCGAACACGGGAATCTCGACGCCGGCGACATTCGCCTGCGACGTGCGGATGTTCTTCACCGTGACCAAACCCTCCAGCTCCTCGCCGCCCGTCGCGAACAGCGCCACCCAGCCGTCCAGATGCGCCCGCACCTCCCGCTCGCGGGCCGACACGGCGTCCGCCTTCGCAACGATCCCTGCGATTTCGCCCTGAAGCTGCTGCTTTTTCAACTGCAGCATGGGCAGAAAGCGCTGGAACCGCTTGAGCGCGTCCGTCTGAGCCTTCAGCTCCGTCTTTGTCAGTTTGATCTTAGCCATCGCTAGTACACCGTTGGAAATAGAAGTAGTATACCCTTTTTACGGCGGGAAATCAAGTTTACGACAGATCTTTGAACGCATGCGCGATGCGTAGGATGAACGACGGCCTCATGCGGATGGCCCCCTTCGGACACACCTCGTGGCAGCACGCGCAGCCGATACAGGTCTTCTTGTTGAGCAGCGGAACGGCGCGGCCTTCGATCACGAGTGCCTGCGCGGGACACGCCCGCACGCACTGTCCGCATGCGACGCAGCGCGCAGGGTCGAACGTCGGGCGCACCCAGAGCAGCTTGGCGGCGAGGCGCGCGAACCAGGACGGCACGAGCGCGAGCAGGTGCGCGCCGAGGGGCGTCGCGAACGACGGCACATCGATCGCATCGCCGCGCACGTCCGGCGCGCGCGCGGACACGACGCCCTTCAAATAGGGAACGCTGTTGGGCTTGATGTGCAGCACGCGACAGAGCGCGCCGTCGAGCGCGAAGGGATCGGCGGACGCCGCGAGGAAGCCGAGACGAATGGGGCGTCCGTTGGCCGGTCCCTGTCCTTCCATGCCCACGATGCCGTCCGCAATGCTCACTGACGGCGGGAGCACGCGCCAGATGGCCTTGAGCAGGCGTCCGAACACGGACGGTTTCGGATAGCGCTGGTGGAGCGTGGTCTTACTGTAGCCTGGTACCGCGCCGTAGAGGTTCTTGACGGAGGCCGTGAGCTTGGTGAGCGAATGGCTCTTGACCTTCGGGAGGTTCACGATGAGGTCGGTCTCCACAACGGGCTTCGCAAGAGGGAAGGAGAATCCCTCCTCCGTGAAGTTCTGCACGCCCGCGCGTTCGAACGGAACGAAGGGCACGCCCTCTTCTTCGCAGACCGCGCCGAGTCCACTTTTAGCGAGCACGGAAGGCAGGTTGGCCGTGCTGGCGGGACTGTCCCCCACGGAGACGTCCGCACCGGCCGCCTTGAGATGGCGCACGACGGCGCGCAGGACGTCGGGGTGCGTCGTCACGGCCTCGTCGGGCGTGCGGTCGGTGAGGAGGTTTGGCTTCACGAGCACGCGCTTGCCGCGTATCGCGTTAGCGGCAAGGAGGCCGCTTTCGGCGAGCAGGCGCTCAAGTGCGGACGCGACCGGAGCGCCGTAGCCGTCGCAATGCGCGAACCAGACAGGCGATGTGCTTTCCGCTGACATTCAGACCTTTGTCTTGATGCGCGGGAACGGCGTCTGGTTGTAGACGCGGGAGAACGGCGGGATGGAGTCCATCAGCCACACGTTGCCGCCGATCTCGCTGTCGTGTCCGCCGCCGAGGATCGTGGCACCGGCGTAGATGACCACGTTGTCCTCCACGTTCGGGTGGCGTTTGTGTCCCTTCATCAGCATGCCCGTGGTCTCGTCCTTCGGGAAGGAGAGCGCGCCGAGCGTGACGCCCTGGTAGAGCTTCACGTTGCGTCCGATCACGGTGGTCTCGCCGATGACGACGCCCGTGCCGTGGTCGATGAAGAAGTGTTCGCCGATCGTCGCGCCGGGATGGATGTCGATGCCCGTCTTCGAGTGGGCGTATTCGCTCATGATGCGCGGGATGATCGGCACCTTCAGCTTGTAGAGCTCGTGGGCAAGGCGGTGGACCGTGACGGCGTAGAGTCCGGGGTAGGCCATCACCACCTCCATGCGGCACGTCGCGGCGGGGTCGCCCTCGTAGGCGGCGGAGATGTCCGTCTCCAGAAGGCGCCGCACCTCGGGGATGCGCGCACGGAAGGACATAATCACCGCGTGGGCGTCCGATCCCGGCATGAGCAGGGCGACGTCCTTCTCCAGGTCGGAGAAGAGGGCCTCCAGGTCGCTGGACTCGCCGCCGCCCATCGGACCGTAGAGGCAGGGATGGAGCGCGGCGAAGGCGCGCTTGAGGAGGGACTGGATTCTTTCGGGCAAAGTCATGGCAGTAGTATACCCAAAAAGACGGCGGTGCGCCCGCGTGGACGCACCGCCTTTCCTGTGACGGGGATGGGCCTTACTTGGCCGGCTCTTCCGTTTTCGGGGCCTCGGCGGCGGTTTCCGCGGGGGCGGCGGCCTCGGGGGCCGTCACCCACTGGAGGATACACATCTCGGCCGCGTCGCCCTTGCGGGTGCCCAGCTTGAGGATGCGCGTGTAGCCGCCGTTGCGGCCTTCCATCTGCGGAACGATCTTGTCGAACAGCTTCTGGACGGCCTTGGGCTGCTGGAGGCGGGATGCCGCGAGGCGGCGCGCCGCGAGGCCGCCCTTGCGGGCGACCGTGACGATGCGCTCCGCGTCCTTGCGGGCCTGCTTCGCCTTCGGCAGGGTGGTCTTGATGGAATCGGCGAGGATGAGATTCGTCACAAGGCTCTTCATGAGGGCCTGGCGGTGTTCCATCGAACGTCCGAACTTCTTTTGAACTCTCTGGTGACGCATGGGGTCAACTCCTGTAATGGCTTATTTCTTTGATTCAAGCAGATCGGCGTCGAACTTGTAGCCGAGGCACATTCCGAGCTCCTTCAGCTTGTCCTTGATCTCGTTCAGGGACTTCTTGCCGAAGTTGCGGTACTTGAGCATGTCGGCCTCGGTCTTCTGGGCGAGCTCGCCGACGGTGGTGATGTTGGCGTTGTTGAGGCAATTCGCGGCGCGGACCGAAAGCTCGATCTCGTTCACGGACATGTTCAGCAGCTTGCGGAGACGCTCGCGCTCGTCGGCGCTCTTGCGCTCGGTGTCGTCGAATTCGAGGGCTTCCTCGTTGGAGTAGTCCACGAACACGTCGAGGTGGCGGCGCAGCACTGCGGCGGCGGTCTTCAGCGCGTCGTCCGGCGTCACGCGACCGTCGGTCCACACGTCCATGACGAGCTTCTCGTAGTCGGTGCGCTGGCCCACGCGGGTGTTCTCCACGAGGAAGTTCACGCGCGTGACGGGCGAGAAGATGGAGTCGATCGCGATGCGGCCGATCTCCTGGTCAGGCAGCTTGTTGCCGTCGGCGAGGCAGAAGCCACGGCCGGTGCGGATGTCGCACTCCATGTCGAACGTCGCGCCCTCTTCGAGCGTGGCGATCGGCAGGCCGGGGTTCAGCACCTCCACGGAGTTCTCGGCGGCGAAGTCGCCGGCGGTCACGACGCAGGGGCCTGTTTTCTTCAGGCGAAGGCTGGTTGTTTCGCGCGTAAAGGTCTTGAGCAGCACGCGCTTCAGGTTGAGGATGATGTCCGTCACGTCTTCCGCGACGCCCGGAATCGTCGAGAACTCGTGGTTCACTCCGGCGATTTTGACCGAGCAGATCGCGCATCCCTCGATGGAGGAGAGAAGCACGCGACGGAGCGAGTTCCCGATCGTGCGCGCGTAGCCGATTTCAAACGGCTCGGCGGTGAAACGGGCATACGTTCCGGTGGCGGTGGCCTCGTCCTTCTTGACGGCGCGGGGCATTTCAAAACGGCTCAAACGGATTGGCATAGGTTTCTCCCTTGAGAATGAAAAACAAAGGCGAACAATCCGCCGGGGAGGGTTCCCCGGCAGAAAGCCGACGACACGCGCTTACCGCGAATACAATTCGACGATCAGCTGCACGTCGATGTTCTCGGGGATCTCGGAACGCTCCGGGACGCTCTGCAACGTGCCCGAAAGGTTCGCTTCGTCCCGCGTGAGCCACGACACGGACAGCTTGTGCTTGTTCAGCGAGTCGCGCACGGCCATGAGGTCGCGGCTCTTCTCGCGGATCGACACGGTCTGGCCGGGCTTCACCGTGCAGGACGGGATGTTGCAGATCTTGCCGTCGAGCTCGATGTGGCGGTGCGTCACGAGCTGGCGTGCGGCGCGGCGCGTCGGCGCGAAGCCGAGGCGGTAGACGATGTTGTCCAGACGCGTCTCGCAGAGCTGGAGCAGGATGTCGCCCGTCACGCCCTCGCGCGCCTTCGCGCGCTTGAAGAAGATGCGGAACTGGCGTTCCATCATTCCGTAGATGAAACGGGCCTTCTGCTTCTCGCGGAGCTGCTCGCCGTATTCGGACAGTTTCTTCCGGCGGCGCGCGCCGTGCTGCCCGGGCGGGTTGGGACGCTTCTCCAGGACCTTGTCCGGCCCAAAGAGGGGCTCGCCGAAACGGCGGGCGATTTTCGTACGGGGACCAGTATAACGACCCATTTTACACTCTCCTGCGCTTGCGCGGACGGCATCCGTTGTGCGGAACGGGCGTGCAGTCCGTAATCATCGTGACATGGATTCCGGCGGCCTGGATGGCGCGCACGGCCGATTCGCGGCCCGCGCCCGCTCCCTGCACGCGCACCTCGCACTCGTGCATGCCCTTGGCAAAGGCCGTCTTCGCGGCGGTCTGCGCCACCATCGTGGCGGCGAACGCCGTGGACTTGCGGCTGCCCTTGAACCCTTCCTTGCCGGCCGAGCTCCACGCGATCACGCCGCCGCGGGCGTCGGCGATCGACACCTGCGTGTTGTTGAACGTGGACCTGATGAACGCGATGCCGGGCGGGATCGACTTGCCCGGACGCGCCTTCTTGGCGGCGGCTTCGCCTTCCGCCGCAGGGGCGGCGGCATCGGCTGCGGCCGGAGCCGCGGCGGGCGCTACCTCTTCATTCTTGATTTCTTCGCTCATAAATTGACGTCCTCTCCGAAATTACTTCTTCGCGGGGGCGGAGGCGCGCATCAGGGCGGCAGTGCCCTTCCGGTTGCCCTTGCGCGTGTGCGCGTTCGTCTTCGTGCGCTGGCCGCGCACAGGCAGGCCGCGCTTGTGGCGCAGGCCGCGGTACGACCCGATCGAAATGAGACGGCGGATGTTCTGCGACACCTCGCGGCGGAGGTCGCCCTCCACGCGGTAATGGTCCTGAATGAAAGTCACGATCGCGTGAATCTCGTCCTGGCTCAGATCGTCGGCCTTCTTCATCGGCTCGACATTGCACGCCGCAAGCACGTCATCTGCGCGCTTCGGCCCGATTCCGTGGATGTACCGGAGAGCATAGCGAACATGCTTCTTGCCCGGGATATCCACACCCATCAGTCTTGGCATGGTTGTTTTTTCCTCTTTTTATTAGCCCTGACGCTGCTTATGGCGCGGGTTTGTGCAGATCACGCGCACCACGCCTTTGCGACGAATGATGCGACAGTTCTCGCAGATGCGGCGAACGGAACTACGTACTTTCATTGTTTAACTCTTCTTTTTATGGTCGAACAGCGGATAAGTATATCAAAAATGACGCGCTACCACAAGGGGGAAAATTACAAATTTGCGAATGCGCGCAGTTGGCCATGTTTTCCGCCAGAAATATCACTTTTTACCATGCCTTGCACCGTAATCTCAGTTTCCGCCCGAGCAAGATGCGAATGGCTGCAGCTTCGTATGGGAATTGATGGTACGGCGAAAATGTGATATACTTGCCGCCATGAAAAACACCCCTCTTATTTCCCTGCGTCGCTTCGTGCTCGCCGTGGGCGCAGCCGTTGCTTTCTGCGCATACGCGGTCCCGGCCGCAGATGACGCCCAGGCCAATCCCGTGCCCGCCATCGGGCAAAACGCAGAGGACCAGAAGGCTTTCGACCCCGTGAAGAAAGGACCGCGCGTCCTCTTCGTGGGCAACTCGATCACGCTGCACAGTCCGCGCCCGCAGATTGGCTGGACGAACAACTGGGGCATGGCCGCGAGTGCGCGCGACAAGGACTACGTCCACCTTCTGCAGAAGAAGATCGCCGCCGTGCGCCCAGACGCGCATTGCTGTCTCCTCCAGGTGGCCAACACCTTCGAGCGGGCTTTCTTCAAGAAGGACTGGTCGTGCGAGCGCAACTTCAAGCGGGCACGCGAGTTCAAGCCCGACGTGATCGTGTTCTTCTTCGGCGCGAACGTGCCGAAGACCTACAACGCCGGCACGATGTCGCCCGCCCCCGCGCGCACGTTCGGCGAGGCGCTCGACGCGTTCCGCACCTACCTCGACCCCGAGGGGCGGGCACTCGTCCTCTTCTCACAGGGCTTCTACATCCGTCCGAAACTTGACGCCGAGAAAGAGGCCGTGGCGAAGAAGCGCGGCGACGTGTTCGTGAACATGGAGGACATACGTGCGCGCAAGGACGCGCACGGCCGCTTCAACCATCCCGGCGACCTCGGCATGGAGCTGATTGCCGAACGCTTCTGGCAGCACATCGAAAAGCGCGTCCGGGATGTCCGGTAGATGCTACTCGCATTTCTCCATTTTGCCCACTTCCGCCCGCACGGTGAATGTGCTATACTTTTTGCCGTCAACCGCCCGGCGACTCCGAAAGGTACGCTTGAGTGAATGCAATGGTGCAGGATCTCCTCGGGCGACACGATGAACAAGAACACGATCCGCGTGCGTACCCCAATTGACGGGCGCAACGCCATGGAGCCGACCACCTCGTCGGCAGAGACCCGACAAACGGCAGACTGTCCCGAATCGCATATCGCCCTTATGGCGATTACGCTTTTCGCATGACCGTCAGCCCATGAACCAGAACAACCCCGAGACCTACGCGCTGACGGCGCGTTTCCCGCTCGACGACGCGGCGCGCATTCGTGACAAGCAAGGCAATTGGCTATGTCAAAAGTATATTATTTTTGAGCAATTTTGACAGCACACTCATAACAACCCTAACTGGAAGCGCCCTCCCTTGGCAGGATGGCCGCGCACGCCGCTAACTGGGAAAGCCGCCATCTTGGCGGCGCAACGGATGTTAATGTTCAGCCATCTTTTTTGCGTGAGAGCGGTAGCGAACAGGCTCATGCCCCCGCGAGGGCGTTTCGACGGTGTCCTAGTACGACTTAGACCACCCCGGAGCGGCGTTCGGGTCGAGTCTTGCGGGCATGTGGCCCAAGGGAAACGGCGGACGGGTCACGCGGCGAGTCGCCGGAACACGTCGATGAACGTGTCGGCGGCGCCGTAGTTCCTTCCGAGCCGCAAGTGCCGCACGCCGGCGAGCCGCTCACGATCCCCCCGACCTGGAAAGGCCACGCGTAACTCGACGCGCTCGTTGACAAGGCATACGGCCTTTCGCCGCGATTCCGCTCCGTAATCTCACACAGAGGCACAGAACTATAAGGCCAGCCCGAACCATGATATTACGGCATCGCTAGCCCGACTTTCCACATTCGACCTAAGTTCCAACTTTTTTCACGCTGATAACTTCAAATGTTCGGCAGTTGGCGCTGGATTAAGCCGGCTATTGCCGCGAAAAGCCGTGTAGTGAAGACCTACCCCCTTGGAAAGCCGTGCCGGATGTAAGATAATACCGACATGTTTCTTCGAGCCACAAAGAGATTCAAGGACGGCAAGGTCCACCTGTACTGGAGCATGGTGGAGAACGTGCGCGTCGGCAGGCGCGTGTTCCAGCGCAGGGCGCTGTACCTCGGCGAGCTGAACGACTCGCAGCGCGCGGAGTGGCAGCGGGCCGTTGAGGCGTTCGGCGACGACGGCAAGGTGCGCCAGCTGAAGCTGTTCCCCGAGGGCCGCGCGCCGGAGACGGACGATGCGCAGGTCGTGCGCATCCGCATGGACCGCCTGACGGTGCGGAACGCGCGGAACTGGGGCGAGGTCTGGCTCGGCACGGAGCTGTGGGACAGGCTCGGG
>CACWIW010000109.1 GCA_902761035.1 uncultured bacterium
ACTTATCTGCAACTCCCGTAGGGGGGGGGCGAAAACTTCTAGTTTTGCTCGTGTTGTTGCTCTGGTTCGTAAGGTCGCGACAAGCGCGACCCTCCCGGCAGTTTGGGCTCTTGCGGTGACGGCGCTGGGCGACGGGTTGCCGGCCGGCTACACGCAGCTGCCGTACCTCAAGGCGAACGCGAACGTCCAGGTCAAGACCGGCTACACGCCGAAGTCAACGGACAAGATCGTGATGACGTGGTGTCCCACGCAGGTCACCGCAACGGAGGCGCTCTGGTGCGCGCGCTCGGCTGTGGGCACTGCCGCGTTCACGGCGTTTCAATACAATAGCAGCAAGGTCGGCGTCCTCTACAACAACGGCTCGACCGATACCGACACGTCCACCGCCACCGTCACCGTCAAGAAGCGCGATCCCGTCGTCGCCTATACAAAGTACACCATTACGGCGGACGGCAACGCCGGGACGGTTGCTGTGACGAATGCCTTCACGGGCGCGGAGGTGGCGAACTGCTCGTTCACTATCTCCTCCAGCTTCACGGTCGGCTCGCAGCTCTGCTTGTTCGCATCGCACGCCACCAGCGCCGCAACCGCCAACGCGAACTACTCGTCCCACTTCCTCTACTCGTTCAAGGTCTATGACGCGGAGGGGAACCTGAAGCTCGACCTCGTTCCCGCGAAGAACTCCAGCGGCACCGTCGGCCTCTACGACACCGTGGGCGGCAGCTTCAAGACGAAGAGTACCAGCACCGGCTCGCTCACCGACGCGCTGATCGACAAGACCTTCGACGACTTCACGCTCATCGACGACGAGGTGTTCGGGAAGGTCACGGTAAATTCCGGCAAGACGCTCAACCTCAACGGACACAACCTCACCGCAAGCGACATCGCCGGCGACGGCACGATCACCGACACCATGGTTGACCTCACGGAGCCTGACAGCAACGGCAACCACGTGTCGTCCACCAGCACGTTCTACGGTAGTACCGTTGGCGCCAACCTCTTCAACAACAATTTTTCGCGAGTGGTTGACAGCACCCATCGCATCATCCTCCAAAAAGCCAATCTTCCGCTTGAGGTGGACTACGACTTCTGGTCGCCGCGCGTCGTGAATGCCTACAAGCTGTATTGCGGTCCGGGCGCCGGGAACCGAAACCCGAAGGACTGGGATTTCTACGGCTCGAACGACAAGGAGAACTGGACGCTGCTCGACTCCCAAAGAAACGTAAACCTGAGCGGTGACAGCAAGGCGGTGGTGACGAAAGTATGCAACCTCAGTAATACGACCGCCTACCGCTATTATCGCTTCAAAGGCATCGCGGGCAGGGACAACGGCTACTTTGAGATGGTGCAGCTTGAATACTTCTATTCGCACACGGGCGAACTTCACCTGAACGTGCCGGCGGGGAAGACCGTCAACAACTCCACCGTCTCGCTCACGGGGAAGTTCAGGCTGTTCAAGGAGGGCGACGGCGCATACATCGCGGCGAAGGCGAACCAGACGTACACCGGCGGAACGGAGCTTCGCGGCGGAACGATCGACTCCAGCTCCGCGAGCCTCGCCAAGCCGTTCGGCAACGAATCCGCCGTTGCCGTACACTCACGCCTCGACGTCCATGCGCTGAACTACTCGACGTTCAACATGAAGGACGGTTCAACGCTCGACTTGTCCGGTTGTGAAGGCGCATTTGATTCGGCGGGCTACACGTTCATTTCCGGTGCCAACGTGACCGTCGATGTGACGGGCCGCACCATCGAGACGGGTACGCGCATCGTGGAATGGAGCACGAAGCCGCAGAACGTTACGTTCACGTTCGTCCCGTCCGGTGTCGAGCCCGTCGTCAGCGACACGGGACTTTTCTACGGCCTCGTCAGCGACCTCGCCGAGTTCGCGTGGTGGACCGGTTTGGGCAACGATGGCAATCCGACGAATCCCGCGAACTGGGCGTGTACGAACGCCGCCGGCAACGTGATCGCGGACGGCCTTCCCTCATCGCCGACGACGGTGTTCCTTTCTGGTGACGTCTCGGTGCAGACGCCGTCCGGTTACAGTCTGACGCCGTACAGGCTCTTCGTGAAGGACTGCACGCTCACGGCGGACAGCGACATGCGCGGTTTCGGGCCGATCGAAATCGCGAGCGGATGTACGTTGAACTTGAACGGACACAAGCTCCAGGCCACGGAAGTCGTCGGCACGGGAACGATCGCCGGGAACGACATGGCCCCAGACCATTCGCTCGACCTCACGGTGTCCGACAGCAGCCGCGTGACGTGCGACAACACGTTCTACAGCAACGACACGGGCGCGGCCTCCGCGGCGAACCTCTTCAACAACAACTATGAGAGAGACGGCGCGGACAACACCAAGCGCATCATCCTCACGACGGCCAATCTCCCGCTTGTCGTGGACTACGACATGGCGACTCCGCAGATCGTGAACATGTACAGGATGTACTGCGGGCCAGGTGCAACAAACCGCAACCCGAAGGACTGGGAATTCTACGGCTCGAACGACGCGACGAACTGGACGTTGCTCGACTCCCGCACGGGGTATGATTTGAGCAGCGACAGCAGCGTCGTCACGCGTTCTTTCTGCTTCGTCAACACGACCGCCTACCGCTACTACCGCTTCAAAGGCATCGCAAGCCGCGACACGGCAAACAGCAACAGTTATTACTTCGAGATGGTGCAGCTTGAGTACTTCTACCAGAACGTCGTGGGAGAGCTCCACCTGCACGTCCCCGCAGGCGTGACGAACACGAACTCCACGGTCTTGTTCGATGGAAACCTCAAGTTGGTGAAGGAAGGTGACGGTACGTTCATTGCGGCGAAGACCGGACAACAGTATTCGGGTGGTACGGACATCCTCGGCGGTACTGTCAAGTGTGCCACTGGGGCACAGGATCAGCTGCTCGGAGCGAAGGGATCGCAGGTTCGCTTGGCGTCCGGCGCGGCGTTTGACATCAACGACTGCACGCGGGCATACCCTTACAACTTCGTTTCAGACGGAGGCACGCTGACGAACTCCGGTTCCGGTTTGGGTTCCGGTGTCGCCCAACTGGGTTCATTGACGCTGACGGCGGACTCCGTTCTCGATTCCACTCATTCGCTTGGACTCGTCAATGCATCCTACTCGCCAACCCTGCTTGACCTCGGCGGACACACTCTCGACGTGAACACGGGGAGCGGAGGCGTCTTCCGCATGACGAACTGTGACGCGTCGAACGGCACCGTGCGCGTGACGACTACCGGCACCGGCATCATGTCGTTCGTCAATGGCGAGGTTCGCGCCACGACGGTTGATTTCGATCTTTCCTGCGTGTTGAATCCCGACTCGCCTACGACGACGGTACGGAATCTCCTGCTGCGTGCACCGTGCGCCACTCTGGAGAATAAGTTAACCATCAGCGTGTTCGGACGCTTCAAGACCGAGACGCTCGACTTCCCCAACGTCAGGCTTGAGGACGGTTCCACGCTCGACCTCTCTACGCAGGAAGGCGCGTTGAGTACGGCGGGCAGCAGTACACATGCTTCGCAATACTACCTGACGTTCTCGCCCAACGCGACGATTGCCGTTGACGTGGGCGCGCGCAACGTCGCGGTCGGCGACTGCCTTGTCTCGTGGCCGGCTGGTTTCGCGCCTGCGGCGTCCGTGAAGTTCGTCCTTTGCGCGAACGGCGTGCCGGTGGAGGGCAAGTCCCTCGTTGTGGTCGAGAGTGACGACCGGCACGGAATCTACGTGAAGGAGTCCGGCACGCCCGACTACGCGATGTGGGACAACGGCTGGAAGTTCTACACGCAGGACGGCGAGGAGGTTTCCGGCTGGACGGACGGCGTCACGTCCAACATGCAGGTGCGCTTCTCGACTGCGGCGGAATACACGGCGTTCTGCAACGCGGGCGCGGTCACGCCGTCCGCGTTCGTGCTGACTGCGGACAGCCTTACGATTCCGGCGGGCACGACCGTGGATCTCGACAGGACGGGGACGATCGCCGTCAACGAGGGGACCGTGTTCGACGTGAACGGCGGACGCCTCAAGCTGCCCGCAAGCCTTGCGGGAGGTCTCAAGGCGTTCACGGTGACGAACTCGGCGGAGCAGGTCGGCACGCTTGAGATCGTCGTCGCGGAAGGGGAGTCGTGCGTCAACACGCTGATGGCGCTCACCGGCAACCTGAAGTTCCTGAAGACGGGTGCAGGAACGTTCACGGCGTCGAAGTCGGGGCAGACGTACTCGGGCGGTACGGCAGTTGAGGGCGGCGTGCTGGCGAGCGGACTCATCGGCACATCCGATCCTTTCGGGACGGGCGCGATAACGGTAGCGGTAGGCGGCACGTTTGATTTCGACGGCAAGAAGGACTTCCACCGCTACCGGATGATTCTCGACGGCGGAACGATCCGGAATGCCGGCGCGGACGTGGGTAGCAACATCGCGCAGATCGGCTCGATGGAAGTCACAGCCGAAGGTTCGCGGATTGAGGTCAAAAGCAGCCTAGGGTTCATCAACACCGGCTACACTCAGACCCAGTTGGATCTTCACGGGCATACGCTTACGGTGGACGTCGCTTCTGGCAAGAGCTTCTGGCTCTACAACACGGTCGTGAACGACGGCATACTCGACGTGGCTGGCGCGGGCACGCTGGACATCGACAAGACGGCCATCGTCGCGACGAACGTATCGTTCCAGATCGGTTGCGCGATGAACGTCAAGGTGCCCGTCTCGGTGCGCGATTACATAGTCTTGTCCCCAAGTGGTAACAACGCTGGTACGGCAGCATTGAAAGTTTACGGTACGTTCAAGCCGTCCGCGCACAACTTCTTCTACGGCCCGACGATGCAGGACGGCTCGACGCTCGATCTCTCGGCGAGGACGAGCCCGATGCCGCTCGTCTCCGATGCCTGGGACGGCGACAGAACGCTCAAGTTCGCCTCGGGCGCCACGGTGACGATCGACGTTGGCGACCGCGCGGCCACCCTTGCGCGTGGCACGCGCTTGATGTCGTGGAGCGCGATTCCCGCCGGCATCACGTTCACGTTCGGTCCAGAGGCGACGCAGGCCGGCATCGAGCCGGTGGTGACCGCCACGGGGCTTTTCTACGGCGAGGCGAGCAACGTCGCGGAATTCGCGTTCTGGACGGGCGCCGGCAACGACGGTGACCCGACGAATCCCGGCAACTGGAGATGCGTGAACGCGAGCGGCGGCGAGATCGCGGACGGGCTTCCCTCCTACTCGACAATCGTGTGCCTCGGCGGCGACACGGCGAGCGAGATCACGCTCCAGCCGCCGCCCGGCTACGCCCTTACGCTGAGCAAGTGCGTGGTGAGCAACTGCACGCTTGCGGTGGACTGCGACTGGCGCGCGTTCGGCACGCTCGAGATCGCGAGCGGCTGCACGGTGCATCTGAACGGACACAAGCTCTATGCGACCGAAGTTGCGGGCAGCGGCACGATCGCCGGCTCTTCCGACCTCACGGAGCCCGACACTGACGGAACCCGCGTGTCCTCAACCACCACGTTCGCCGGAGGCACCGCCGCTAATCTCTTCAACAACAACTATGCTCGAAATGGCATGGACAACACCAAGCGCATCCTCGTTCAAACAGCCAATCTCCCGCTTGTGGTGGACTACGACTTCGGAGTCGGCACGGTTGTGAGCTGCTACAACATGTACTGTGGGCCGGACGTCGGAAACAGGCGGCCGACGGAATGGGAGTTCTACGGTTCCGACGACAAGGAGAACTGGACCCTGCTCGACGTCCGGAGGGACATGATCTGGCCGGGTGATACGCAGATGACGCGCGCCTTCGCGTTTGAAAACTCCACCCCCTACCGCTACTACCGCTTCAAGGGTCTCAAGGGCAGTACTGATGCCCACTTCGAGATGGTCCAGCTGGAGTATTTCGGCCCGGCCCCGGGTGAGCTTCACCTCGACGTTCCTGCCGGGGCGACGCTGATCAACGATGAGGTTAAGTTCATCGGTTATATGAAGCTCGTGAAGGAAGGCGAGGGCGTTTATATCGGGAGGTATCAGTCGCAGTCCTTCAGCGGCGGCACGCTTGTGTCCGCAGGCAAGGCACAGCCTGGCATGGGCGCGGCGGCAAATAGCAGCTCTGGATACCTCAACCGAAAGCCGTTCGGCTTCGGCAGCATCACGGTCGCGTCGGGTGCGACGTTCGACGTCCGCTCCAACTACGATTATGTCTACCAGGATGTCATTCTTGACGGCGGCACATTTGTAAGCACTGGAGTGGATATGACTAAGCCCACCTGGGGCGGCGCGGGCATCCAGCGGTTGACGGCCGATTCGGATATGGACGTCGAGAACACGCTCGTATTCGGGCCTGTTAACATGGACCTGGGCGGCAATACGCTGTCCGTTGACATCACGCCCGCCAAGACGCTGTACTTGCGCGGCAATACCATCACGAACGGCACAATCGACATCACGCGAGGCGGAACTCTGAATGTCGCTGGCGCCACCGACGCGCGGACCGTGGATTTCAGGATCAACTGCGCGCTTAACGTAGGCGCCGCGCTGAGCGTACACGACTACGAGGCGGCGTACAGCTACAACGCCAACGGCGGCACGGCGGCGCTGAACGTGTATGGCGCGTTCAAGCCCACGGTGGCGTGCTTCTACGGACCGACGCTGCAGGACGGCTCGACGCTGGACCTCTCCGCGTGGCCGGGTGGCTGGCCGGTCGCTTCGGGCTTCACGTCCGGCAACACGGCGATCAGGTTCGCCGACGGCGCCACGGTCAAGGTCAAGGTTGGCGCGAGGAGAGTCGGGGGCGCGAGAGGGACGAAGATACTCGGCTGGACCACTGCGCCTGCTGTCACGTTCGTACCCGCCGAAGGCGAGTGCATTGGCCTGCGCAAGAAGGACGACGGCCTCTATCTTTACAAGGGCTTGATCATCCTCGTGCGCTAGGGCGAGGCGCGGTAGGGCGCCGCATGGTAGGGCCCGCTCGGCGAGCGGGCCCTACCATTTTGGGTGGCGTTTTGTGGTCGCTGCACGATTGGCGGATGCGGCTCGCCGGGACGGCTCGCCCCACCATTTTCGGCTTGCGGGCGGCGGGGATTTATGCTAACATTTGCATCGTTCAGTTGGACGAGGAGTAATGTTTGAAGAAGGTGATTGCAAAAAACGGCAGAAAGCAAGTGTGCGCCGTGAAAAAGGCGCGCAGAGAAGGTCTTTTGCCGCCGCCCGTGGGGACGAGCGACTGGGTGACGTTTTCACGCGATTCCTATTGCGTTGACAAGACGCTCATCCTGAAGGACCTCATCGACTCGAAGTCGCGCGTGGTGCTGTTCACGCGTCCGAGACGCTTCGGCAAGACAACTATGCTGGAGATGATTCGCGCGTTCTACGAGGGCGAGGCGTCGCTGTTTCGCGACAAGAAGATCTGGGCGGCGGGGACGAAGTACCGCAAGGAGCAGGGCAAGCACCCCGTGATCTTCCTTTCGTTCAAAGACGTGAAATGGAATACGTTTGGCGAATCCATAAAGTTCCTGAACGCCTTGATAGCTCCTTGCGTGGGGAAGTATTCAAAGGCCGTCGAGGCGTTGGAACTTGAGGCGGAGCGAGAACGCTTGTTGCGCGTGCAGCGAGAACAAGGTGACGAAACGGATCTGTCGCTGTCGCTAGGTCTTCTTTCCAAGGCGGTCCATGCGTTTACGAAGAAGCTCCCTGTCATCTTGATCGACGAGTACGACCAGCCGATCACCTCCGCTTCGACGTATGGGTACTACGACGAGATGTGCAACTTCATGCGCGTGTTCCTCTCGGGCGCGTTGAAAGACAACAGGCATTGCCACATCGGCATCATGACGGGCGTTCTGCGCGTCGCGAAGGAGGGAATCCTCTCCGGGCTCAACAACCCCGAGGTCTGGACGGTCTTTGAACAGAAGTACTCGCAGTATTTCGGCTTTACCGAGGAAGAGGTCGCGGAAATGGCGCGGTACTACGGTGCCGAGGGCAAGATGCCGGAGATCAAGTCGTGGTACGACGGCTACGACTTCGGCGGCACGGAGATCTACAATCCGTGGAGCGTGCTGCGGTATTTCCAGTGCAATTGCAAGCCAGACGCCTACTGGCTCGACACGAGTTCCAACGATCTCATCACGGAGATCGTCCAGGAGTTGCCGTTCAAAATGGAGCGTAGGCTGCAT
Organism: uncultured bacterium; assembly: GCA_902761035.1. Classification (GTDB taxonomy): domain Bacteria; phylum Verrucomicrobiota; class Kiritimatiellia; order RFP12; family UBA1067; genus RUG572. The sequence continues at coordinate 8,167 of CACWIW010000109.1, forward strand.
GCGTTGATGAAGGGTGAAGCAATTAAGGTTCCAATGACAAAAGAACTTGGCCCCTACAAGCAGATTCGCGACAACGAGAACACACTATACGCGCTCTTGGTCTCGGCGGGCTATTTGAAGGCCGTGGGGCCGATTGACGAAAACGGGGACTGCCCAGTGACGATACCGAACAAGGAACTCAGCCAGGTGTTTTTCCGGGAGGTCGTCCAGAAGGTCCGCTCGTTCGACAAGAACGGTGGCATTTCCGCAGTCGAGGATGCGCTCCGCGAACGCGATCCGTTCCTCTTCGGAAAGTACCTCGCGGCGTATCTCAAGGAGTCCGTGAGCTTCTTCGACACGGCGGCGGAGGGGTTCTACCACGGGCTCGTCCTCGGGTTCATCGCGTGCTTCCGCAACCGGTTCGTCGTGAAGTCGAACCGCGAGTCGGGCGAAGGGCGTTACGACATCTCCATGCGTCCGCTCATTGAAGACATGCCCGGCGTCGTGATCGAGCTCAAGGCTGCGGAGGAGGAGACGGAAGACCTCGACGCGCTTGCCCGCGAGGCACGGCGCCAGATCGACACGCGCGCATACACCACCGAGATGCTCGCCGACTTCGCCGCACATGGCGAAAAGCGCGACATCCTCAAGTTCGGCATGGCCTTCTACAAGAAGAACCTCGTCGTCTGCAGGGATCTGCCCAAGTGATCAACCTTACCATGCGGTAGGGCGAGGCATCCTGCCGCGCGGTAGGGCGCGGATTCCAGCCGCGCCGCCACGGTAGGGCGCGGATTCCAGCCGCGCCGTGACAACAAGCGTACAACAGCAAGTCGTGCGGCTCGCCGGGACGGCTCGCCCCACCATGTGGGCCGCCCGGTGGTCGGCCCCTACCGGTTCGCATGGTAGGGCGCGATCACCGAGCGCGCCGGGATTGGGCCGCGCTTGTCGCGAGCCGGGATTTTCGGGATTTTCGGCTTGCGGGCGGCGGGAGACTGTGGTATCATTATGCCCGCTAAACTTGTTCAAAGGTTGTCTTTGAAGTAAGTGTCTGCAAGTTTCAAGAGGAGATTAGACGATGAGAAAAATTATCAGAGCAGTGGCGCTTTTGGCTACGGCAAGCGCGACATTTACGGCGTCTGCGGCTCCCGAGCTGGTACACCGCTGGAGCTTCAACGGCGACTACAATGATTCCATTGGAGGCACCAGCGCCACCCCCATCGGCTCGTCGGTTGGCTTCAACGACGGCAACACCGCCGTGGTGCTGAGCGGCAATGGATGTAACACGGGTTCGCTGAACCTTGGGGCGAACATGCTGCCTTCCGACGTCCCCGAAGTGACGGTGGAAATCTGGGCCACTCAGACTGCGGTGAGGAAATGGGCGCGCATCCTTGATTACGGACAGAACAATCAGAATTACTTTACGATGGCGTGGAACCAGGGCGAGGACGCCAATCTTGAACGTGTTGAAATCAAGAAGGCCAATGCGGGCGTGTTTACATGCGACAACATGACGGCAGCTTATACGCTCAATACGCCATACCACATTGCGATTACCTTTTCGGTAAATGCGAATGGTTCTACCAGTATCCGCTGGGTGCGGCGCAACACGACCTCCGGGGCCATTGAAAGAGTGGGTGGAGAAGTCGCGGCCAACTGGATGCTTTCGGACATCACGTCGCCGCAGTTCTACATCGGCCATTCGCAGTATTCAACCTCCGACTATGATGCAAGTGCGATTTACGACGAAGTGCGCGTGTGGAAGGGCGCACTCACCGATGAACAGCTGACGGCGAGCGTGCTTGCAGGGCCGGATACGCTCCCCGACGTCGGCACGCCGGATCCGACGCTTGGCACCGCGCGCTGGACGGGTGCGGTTGACGACGACGCGACGAACGCCGCAAACTGGACACCTTCCGCTCCGGACGCCAACACGCTCGCCGTATTCTCTGGGGACTTCGCCGCGCAGATTCCGTCCGGCGCGTCGTTCACCTGTGCAGGAGTTCTTTTCGAGGACGCCCGCCTCACGGCGGACTGCGACTGGCGCGGGCTCGCCGCGAAAATCAAGGGAGGCAACCTTGACCTCGCGGGGAACAAACTCTATGTCTCGGATTTGGATGGCGAAGGCTTGATAACCGAAGGTGGCATTCCGGCTGAATACCAGCCGGTAGAATACATTTCCTCGAGCGGTGCGCAGTGGCTCAACACCGGCTTCATGCCCGCCTGCACCGACCGCATCGAGATGAAGCTGAACTTCAACAACAAGACGGGCACGCAGTGCCTCTGGTGCTCGCGCGGAACCTCCACTTCCACGTCAACCTTCACATGTTTCATGATCAGCGGGAACAAGTTGCGCTTCGACCGCAACACGAGTACGTCCGGCAACCAAGTCCTTTCCCCGACCGCAGGCGCAGACCAAACAGTGGTCGCCGACGGCTACACGCTCAAATGCACGTTGGACGGCAACGACGCCGGCACGATGGCTGCTGGCGGTTTCACGCCGGCAAGCCCCATCGTGCTCTTTGCCTCCCACACGGCGGGCAACAATCTCACTTCGTCAACCACCATGGGCAACTGGGCGAGCTACCGGTTCATAAACCTCAAGGTTTATGATCTGAAGGGCAATCTCAAATGCGATTTCGTTCCCGTGAGGCGCATTGCGGACGGAGAATTGGGCGTCTACGACCGCATCGGCGGCACATTCGCGGCGAACATGACGGCTACGCCATTTACTGCTGGCGCAGACCTGACGGGAGCGTCCGGGGTCACTGGAGGCGAACTGCACGTCGATGTGCCAAGCGGTGCGGCGTCCGTGAACGAGGGCGTGCGCATATCCGGCTCGGTCAAGGTGTTCAAGGAGGGCGCTGGTTCGTTTACCGCAAAGATGCCGGTGTCCAATGGCGTGCCGAACAAGTTTGTGTCCGGCACATTGGACATTGCAGGCAACAAGTTCGTCGTCGACGGTCTTGGCGGGGCGGGCACCATCACCTCCGCTTTGGGGAATCTGCTGAAGAACGGGAATTTCGAAGATGCCCCTGTCAACTCTGGCGAGTTCTCGAGGCGGACCCCGGCATGGTGGCGTTCCAGCGGCAGCGTTTACCTGTGCAAGAACAATACCGATTGGGGATACTACACCCGGAACGATTCAACCTGGTGCTTCACGCTTGGCACAGGCTACATCTACCAGAATTTCACGCTCGAAGAAGACACCGTGTGTACGCTGTCTGTGTCTTTTGCAACACGTGGCGTTGCGGGGGGATTCTACAACGCCATCTGCATTGTTGACATAGATGGCGTGCAATACTACAACCAGACGCCTAACACGCAGGCTGTGCAGAATAAGACGTTCTACAACATTGAATTGAAGGCCGGTTCGCATACGATCAAGCTGGGGTGCGGCTCCAACTACTCCAACGTTGGCATGCACTTCGACAATGTTTCGCTTAAGCCGGCTGGTGTCCTTGACGTCAATGTGGCGGAGGGCGAGACGAGCGACAACGTGAACGTCGCCATCACGGGTGGTGCCAACATGCAGGTGTGGAAGTCCGGCAAGGGCAAACTTGTGATGAGCAAGGCCAACGGCAGCTTTGGTCCGGGTGGCCGCAGAAGCGGCGGCGTGTCGTTGCGCGTCAAGGAGGGCGTGGCGAAGCAGACGTCTTCGGAGGGCACGGCTTCTTGCGGTACGCAGTATTCCACGGTCAGGGTGGAGGACGGCGCGCAGTTCGATCTTGCGGGGCGCATCTACCACGACTACGACTTCGTTCTTGCGGGCTCGGGTCCAGATGGCTCTGGCGCGCTCGTGAACTCGGGCGTTGTGTCAAACCCTTGGCTCGTTGGAGGCAGCAACAGGGCGTACCTCCAGGACATCAGGCTCTCGGGTGACGCCACGTTGGGCGGGCCGGAGGCGTGGGCGCTTCTCTTCTACAACTACGTCGCCGAGCACACGCTGTACATGAACGGACACACACTTTCCATAAAGGGCGTCAATCTCTATGGCGTAAGCATCGCCTACAGCGGCGCGGGCCGCATCGTGGTCGAAGACGACGCAATGTTTGAGCTGTGCCGCAGCACGAAGACCGCGCCCGACTGCGACTTTGAGGTGAAGGGCACGCTTTCGCAGAACGGCGCGGGGCTTACCGCCGTCAAGTCGCTGGTGTTCGACTCGACAGGCACATACTCCAGCACCAGTGCAGATCCCGTCAGCTTTGAAGTGCGCACGGTTTACGCGCCGCCGACGGCCGCCGCTTCTGGCTCTGCAGCCACGCAGCCAACGGTGACGCTTGGTGCAGTCGGCTATCTTGAGACCACGTTGGATATTTCGCAGTTCAGCACCGTGTTCGACGGCACCACGACCACGTTCTATCCCGGCTCCGAGCTGACGGTCAGGCTCGGCAGCCGCACGTTCACGGAGGCGACGACGAAGCTTGTTTCGTGGACGGCAAAACCCGAACTCACTGACCTCATCGCCGACGGCGAGAACCTTGAAGGCATCTCGCTCGGCGTGACGGACGACGGACTCTATGCCTACAAGCTCAACGCCGACCGTCCGGCGACGGCACGGTGGACCGGCAACGGCAACGTGTCGAATCTGCGCGACCCCGCGAACTGGAGCTGCTTCAACCTGTACGGCGACGCCCTCGCGAACATGGCGCCGACGAACTTCACCACGGTGGTTGTTGACGGCAGAACGACGTTCAGCATCCCCGACGGCGTGACGGACTTCCCGTGGAAGAACGTGCAGTTCGGTTCTACCGGCCCTGCCGCCACGCAGTGGGGACGCATCTACTACGGCAGCGACAGGAGCGGATTCAGCAACACGTCCTATCTGGACTATCCGCTCTACACCTACACGCTGCGCGGCGTCGGCGACTTCTCCGGACTCAACGGCGCCAACACCGCCTGGCAGGCCTCCTACCTTGATTTGGCGCAGCTGCGCTACGACGGATGGTTCTACGTGACCGCCGCGCAGGCCGGCACATGGCACATCAGGCAGAAGTTCGACGATTACTTCGGCTTCGCGATCGACGGCAAGTGGGTGCTCACCAATCCCACATACACGGTGGTCGTCGAGTCCGACTGCGAGGTGACCGAGGGATGGCACCGCTTCACCATCATCTGCGGCGACACCTACGGCGGGCAGGGTTCTAACGGCATGACTGCGGGCGGAGCGAGCGTGCCGATGGCGATCGCCATAAACGGCGGCACGGAGATCGCGTTCTCCGCCGCGAACTTCCAGATGGGTTCCGGCAGCAACGTCATCACGCTCGACGGAGACTGCGACTGGCGCGCGCTCGGCAGGGTGCATCTCGTGAATGGCGCGTCCGTCAACCTCAACGGACACAAGCTGAAGGTGGCCAACATCGACGCGGACGCCGACTGCCTGGGCTCCACAGTCACGTCGCCGCTCGCCCTCGACAGGACGGTGACGCCGCCCGAAGTGTTGAACGACGCGATCTTCTGGCTCGATGCGTCCGACGCCTCCACGCTCGCCGTCGGTTCTGACGGGAAGGTCTCGACTTGGACCTCCAAGTCGAGCGACGGCCGCATCGCCACGGCCTCCGGCGTGAACCCGACATACGACACCACGACCTACGGCATCCCCACGGTCGACTTCGGCGACATAGCCAGCAACAAGGACATGACGTACACGCGCCTCACCAACATCAAGACGGTGTTCTGGGTGATCAAGATCGAGAAGGCGCAGCGCGCCTTCCTGCTTGGCGACAAGAACGGCGGCAGTGGTACCTACAATTTCCATCGCGGCACCGGCGGACAGTACGGCAATTCGTCGCACGCCAAGTTCGACCGTTTCTGGAACGGCCTCTACGAAGTGGACTGGAAGAACGACTATCCAGAGGAGGACGGCTTCGAGGTGCTCTGCGTCAAGTTGACGCAGAACTGCTGCTCCGACTCCCTCACGTACGACCGCGGCACCGGCGTTGACTCTGGCGCACGCAACGGCGGACGCCAGCTCTCCGAGCTCATTTGTTTCAGCAGGGATCTTTCGGACGCCGAACGCATCGCGGTGACTGAATACCTGCAGCGCAAGTGGAAGGGGAAGGCCCCGGGCGAACTGCACATCGAAGTGCCGCAGGGCGAGAGCCTTGTGTTCAACGGTAACGTGTCGCTCGCCGGCAACGTGCAGCTCGTCAAGGAAGGAGCGGGCCTGTTGACGCAATCCACGGTCGTCAGGCACGTGGGCGGCACCCATGTGGCGGAGGGCGAGTTCGACATGGGTTGTTCCAGAGGCATCGGCCGTCGCGGCGAGGTGACCATTGACGAAGGCACCGTGTTCAACATGAAGTCCTACAGCGACTTTAATGGCCATCTGTTCGTGCTCAACGGTGGAACCTTCCGGAATACGGGCTCGGACGTCGGCAGTGGCACGGCGCAGCTGAAATACATGCTCCTAACGACGAATTCCACGCTTGATATCCAGAACAACTACGGTTTCATCGGCAACGGCTACACGCGTTCCATCCTGGACCTCGGCGGCTACACGCTGACGGTGAACCTCAACTCTGGCGGCAAGCTCTTCTACCTCTACAACACCGAGGTGAGGAACGGCGTGCTGGACGTGATCGACGGCGGATGGCTCGAGACGGGAAACGCCGGCGTGATCGCCACGGACGCCACGATCAAGTGCAGGGCGGCCATGCGCGCCAACGGCGCGGTCGACGTGCGCGACTACGTGGCGTACAGGGAAACCTCCAAGCACAACGAGGGCACGGCGGCGTTCAAGGTGTACGGCACGTTCACGCCGGTGACGGACATCTTCTACGGCTGCCAGATGCAGAACGGCTCCACGGTCGACCTCTCCGCCCGCACCACCGTGTGGAACACGACCATGGCTCCTGACGATTCGGCAAAGGGCTCCACCACGGTGACCTTCGCCGACGGCGCGACCGTCACCATCGAGTTCACTGCGGGACGTGCCGCGCTGAGGCAGTTGCTTGAGCTGGACAATCGATACGTCGCGAAGTGGACGACGGAAACGGCCCCGGCGAGTACGGTGAAGTTCGTGCCGTCGGCGACGTTGCGTTCGCTGGGATACCGGGTGCAGGTTGAGTCTGACGGCATCAAGATCGAGCCGAACGGCTTTACCATTTACCTGCGCTAACAGCTCGCGAGAAGGGCGTGATCGCGGGGTGGGGCGAGGCGTCTCGCCGAGCCGTAACAGCAAGCGTACAACAACAAGTCGTGCGGCTCGACGGGACGGCTCGCCCCACCATGCGGGCCGCCCGGTGGTCGGCCCCTACCGGTTCGCATGGTAGGGCGCGATCACCGAGCGCGCCGTACCATTTTCGGCTTGCGGTCGGCGGTGAGATTATGGTATCATTATGCCAGTTCAACTGGCCAAGAAGGAATCTTCAACAGTTACAAAGAGGAAAAAGCGATGGAAAAACTTATCTGCAACTCCCGTAGGGGGGGGGCGAAAACTTCTAGTTTTGCTCGTGT
>CACWIW010000110.1 GCA_902761035.1 uncultured bacterium
ATCTCGCGCCCGTGGCGGACAGCGAACGCGCGCCACGCCTTCACATGCCACGCGCAGTTGTCCACGAGCGTTCCGTCCATGTCGAATATATACGCCTTTATCATGCGCATTATTATACCACGTCTCTTCATGGCTCAAACCCCAACAATTCCCAGTGTCCAGCTCTCTTATCGCTTTCTTGTTGCGTTCCCTCTTCTCAATTTCCCTTTTCAAGGCGTTCGATTGCGGGCATGTGTGAAAGTATCTGTGAGTCTCCCTTGCCACGTTCCATGAGACTGACAACTGCCTGATATGTACCAATCTTCTTTCCGAATGCGGATTGCGAAAGGCCAAGCTTCAGGCGCAGGACCTTAACGCGTGCAGCAAGATCGGAAACGGAAGGGCGAGCGTTCGCGCGAGCTGTCGGCGGTTTCGTCGAAACCGCCCTACCAACGATCGCGACGGAACGCGACCCTCCCGATATGGCGACATCGCCTCCACCATTCTCCTCGTCAAGCGCAATCCCGAACACGTCGCCGAGGTCTGCGCCTTCCAGTTCGCTCGAAGCGTCGCCCGTCAGCGCATCTACGACCTCCGCCGACACGATGGAGTTCGGATCGATTCCGCGCAGCGTGAAGAACAATTCCGGCTGCGCATCGAGCCGCGCACCGATTCCGTAAAGGGTGGCCGCAACGTGCTTGCAGCAGCTGGCGCCGTCTGGACACGAACAGTCGAAGTGAATCTCACGCGGCTTCGGGAAAAGACCCGTCTCCGGATTGCAGAAGTCTTCAAGCATTTCCTTCGGGAGCTTCCCCTGCGCAAGCGCCATGAGCGAGGCTATCTTGCCAGACGAGCGCTTCACGAGCGCATCCCAGTCGGGCTTCTTCATCTTGTCGATGCGGATGACGACCTCATACGGGCTTCTTCCGCTGCCGATCACAAGCGCCCCGACCGTGCCTTCGGAAATCTTGAGGTCGATCACCGCGCCGCTGCGGACATACGAGCGTCCGCGCTCAAGACGATAGGCGAAGTCGCGGTAGGACTCGATGTTGTCACACCACGCCTTGCCCCAAAACGTGCGCGCAACGGTGCGTCCCACAAGCTGTACGGGCGAAAGGTTCGCGCCCTTCTTGCGCATTCGCGCAATCGTCTGCGAAGCCTTCTGCTGCCGTTCCCACACCGTGGGCTGCGGCTTGAATCCCCAATATGAATACCTGCTCATTCCTGTTTTCTCCTTTATCGAAAATCGTCGGTCATTTCTCCATGGCGGAGGTGTCAAGTTTCACGAGATCCATCAGCTCGTCGTCGGACATCTCCGTGACAAGCTTCTCGCCGCCGTCCGCGAAGAGCGAGTCTGCGAGTGCCTGCTTCTCTTTGATCATTGCGTCAATCTTCTCCTCCAACGTTCCGTATGTCACGAACTTGTGGATGAGCACGTTCCGCTTCTGCCCGATGCGGTAGGCGCGGTCGCTCGCCTGGTTCTCCACCGCCGGATTCCACCAACGGTCGAAATGCACCACATGGTTCGCGGCGGTGAGGTTCAAGCCAGTCCCGGCCGCCTTGACGGACAACACGAAGAACGGCGGCCCGCCGGGATCCTGAAACGCCTTGACGAGCTTCCCGCGCGACGCGACAGGCGTGCCGCCGTGCAGGACAAGCCCCTCGCGACAGAACACACCAGCAAGATACTCGGCGAGCGGGGCGGTCATCTCCCGGTACTGCGTGAACACGAGCATTTTCTCTTGGCGCGACGCGACCTCGGTGGCGCGTTCGCCAAGGACAACGAACTTCCCTGAGTCCTCCGGCTTCCACGCCTCCGTTCCAAGATACAGCGAGGGATGGTCGCATATCTGCTTGAAGCGGAGCATGTACGCGAGTACCAGTCCCTTGCGCTTCATCGTCGAGCCTTCACCCTTCACATCCTCGAGCGCACGGCGAAGCTCCTCCACGGTGCGTTCGTACAGAAGCGCCTGCTTCTGCGAAAGCGGCGTGGAGACGTCGATCTCCGTCTTGTCCGGAAGGTCCGCGATGATCGACTTGTCCGTCTTGAGACGCCGCAGAATGAACGGACGGGTGAGCTTGCGCACCACGGAGAAGTCGTTCGTCTTAGCCGTCGCGGACTGGAATGACTTGAGGCCGCCGAGTAGTCCGGGATTGATGAAGTCGAAGATGCTCCAGAGGTCGCTCATCCTGTTCTCGACGGGTGTTCCCGTGAGCGCGAGTCGGCGAGGAGAGACAACCGAACGGAGCGCCTTGCTCTGCCCTGAGCCGGGGTTCTTGATCGCCTGCGCCTCGTCTGCAATCACAGCTGCAAAAGGAAGCGTGCGGAGCTTTTCGGAGCGCGTGAACTGCCCGTAAGTCGTCAGCACAAGGTCGAAGCGTTTGAGGTATTCCTCGGCGATTTCCCGTTCCCTATTTCCCAATCCCCGGTACTCGGCGTCCGACGGATGCAGCACCCCGACTTTCAGGTCTGGCGTGAACCGCGCGGCCTCGGCCTTCCAGTTCGCAAGCAACGACGCAGGCATCACGATCAGCACGGGCAATGGCGCGATCTCGCCGCGCTCCTTCCAGACGTCAATGAGCGTCAACACCTGAAGCGTCTTGCCGAGCCCCATGTCATCCGCCAGACACGCCCCCAACCCCGCCGCCATCGTGCGGCACAGGTATTCCACGCCGTCCCTCTGGTACGGACGAAGCACAGCGTCCAGCCCATTCGGCAGGGCGGGCGCACCGCGTACGCCACCGCCTCCGGTAGGGCGGTCGCCCCGCGCCCGCCGTCCTCCCCCCATCAACCCCTCCAGCAACTCCTTTAGCTCGCCTGTCGCACGCACTTCGCATGTATCGTCGTCACCGCCGTCGGGAGCAAGCGAATCCACCTCGCCGCCTGCGAGCATCCGCAGCGCCTGCGCCATGGTGAGGCCATCCCGCATCAGACGTTTCGCGTCCTTCCACTTCGCGAGGAGCTCGCTGATCTTCTCGTGATCCGCCTCAACCCATTCGCCGCGTATGCGGACAAGTCCCTCCCTGGAATTGGCGAGAAGCGCAAGCTCCTCAGCACTCAACGGCTCTCCGTTGACCGTCACGTCCACGTCGAAGTCGCAAAGCGCATGAGCGTTGAGCGTTCCGCCCTTCGACGTGCCCACGCTCACGGACACTTTCGCCTTTGCGGGGGCCTTCGCCCAGATGCGCCCAGTGCGCACAAGCAGTCCCGCCGCCTCGTATCCTGTGATCCCTTTCAGGAACGAATACGCCTCGCCGACTGAAAGCGCGCACGGCTGGAATATCCGCCAAGACTCGAGGAGCGAAAGGAGAAACTTGTCATCCTTGGCCGCCGTCTCAAGCGGGGCGAGGATGCGCGAAAGCGCGGCCGGTTTCGTGGCATACGCCTTCAGCGCGACGGAAAGCGGAAGGTGTTTCGTCCGCCCGTCTGCGTCGGCGCGGCTCACGAACGTCGCGAGGAACGCGAATGGCCTTGTTCCGCTCTTGTCACCCTTGTTCTCCGCGAGGTGCAGACTCACCTTGCCGACGTCGCGCCATCCGGGGCCGAGAGATGCAACAGCCGTGAGAAGGTCGCCGCCCTTTTTCACCGCAAGCGCGGAGACGGCGGACTCCAGCCGGGCGAAAAATCCCGCAAGCACGTCCGCCGTCCAGTATTCGCCGCCAGGCATCGGCGGCACGGACGAAAGGATCGCGAGCGATTCAAGAGCATCGGGTCGGCACGCCTCCAGCGCCGCGTCCTGCGGTATCGTACCGTCTGCGGACGCCGCAACGATGCGCCTCACATGGTCGCCCGAAAGACGCCTCAGCCACGCAACGGCGGCGGCCTCGCCGACACTTCCCGCCGCACCCACAAGGGCGAGCGCCTGCGCCCCATCCTCGTCGGCCTTACCGCCAATCGTCAAGACCCCATCCGGTCGGAGGCAGACTTCCATGCCGTTACCGCGTGGGCATTCGGCATAGAGTATGTCTTGGTCGATCATGGTTCATTACCACCTATGGTTGCCTTGGAAATCAGCGGGGGAATTGGACAAACGAATCAAGGGGAATGTTTGGGTTCTCTGTACCCCGTTATTTTATAAGGAGATAGCCTGATGGCGGGACGGGCACCCTGTGGCATCCGGCTTCGTACGGAATCCCCATGCCATTCGCGCCGTACGTGTCATACGGAGTGATCGTGGCCTTTGAGGGAATCTCGATAACGAGCGAATCGGCGTCCGTCGCGTTGAGGATGTATACAGGCTTATTGAGAGGCCCGGTGGAAACCGACATCTCGGCGGCATAGACGCCGAAGATGCGCTCCGCGTCGCTCTCACCCTCTATCAGCGGGTAGGCGAGCTCCGGATGGTACGCCTTGAACTTCCCGCGCTGGAGCGCATCAACATGCGCCGCGCCGAATCGGCTCCAGTGCGCGATCATGTCGGCATGCCCCAGCAAAGGATGATTGTGGCCATCCTTTTCAGGATGCGGATCGAGTCCAGCCAGTTTCATGGAGTACTGGATCGTGGAGAACATGACGTTCAGCACGTTCTTCGCGGCGGCCTCGGGCGTGTCGGTGGGATGCCATTCGAGCGGATCCGAGTGAACTGCTGTCTTACCGGAAGTGAGACGCAGGTTCACGATCCCCCTCCTGTTGATCTGCATGTCGGCGGGACAGTCACGCACGCGCAGCATGTTCGCCGCCGTGCGGATTGACGGGCCAATGTACGCCTGGCGAAACTCCACCAACACGTCCGGCTTTATGGCGGAGAGACGCTTGTAGATGTCGGAAATGAGGCGTTCCGTCGCCTCGGTGACGCTCTTGATGTCGCGGCCCTTGAAGTTGTCGCTCAGAGCCGGATCGTGGTCAGGTACCTTGATGGCGTCGATGAAGTCGAGCTTCAGGCCGTCGATGTTCCATTCGCGCAGCGCACGCTCGTAGGTGTTGATCAGGAACTCGCGCACTTCGGGGAAGCGCGGATCGAGACAGTACGTCTTGAGCCGCTTGTTGTGGTAGAGGAACTTGCCCTTGAAGCGTGCGTAGTTGGCGCTTTTCTCGCCCATCCACGGGACGGCGTACCAGAGCATGTACTTCATCCCCATGGCGTGGACCCGCGCGACGTGCGCCTTGATGTCCGGGAAGCGGTTCTTGCTTTCCTTCCAGTCGCCGCAGAACGCATAGCCGCGGTTCGTGTCGTCCGTCTGCCAGCCGTCATCTACGATGATCGTCCCCATGCCCATCTTCGAGGCGATCTCACACTCGCGCTCGATCTCGTCCTGGTGTACGTCCTGGTGGAAGTTGTACCACGTGGAGTAGAGCGGGGCGAACGCGGCGTCCGGCACGTTCGCCGGTTTCCTGCCTGACACCTCCGTCATCCAGTCCGCCGCCTCGCGCACGGCGTCGCTCCAGAACACGTCGCGCGAGTCGATGCGGAGCTTCGCCACGAGATGCTTGCGCTTGGCGACCTTCGTGTCGTAGAAGTGGAACGAGAAGTAGAGCCGGTTGTCCTCTTCGCGGATTCCGGCCTTCATCACGATCGGCTCGGACGATTCGGACGCGGCGAACGCCACGCGATTGCGTCCGCCGGAACCGTAGCAGGCGTACAGCGGCATGGAGTGGCAGAAGTCCGTCTGCCCCGCTCCGGGAAGGTTCGCCGGATCCCAGTACATGCCGAAGCCGGAGCACTCGGACCACGGACGCCACGCGGCAACGATGTCGCGCTTTGCGAAGTTGAAGGACAGGTTGAACGCCGCCGGGTACGCCGGCTCTTCGCGCGACATCTCCACAACGGCGTACTCCACGCCGCCGGGTTCGGTCTCGCGGCGGAAATCGACCTTCCAGCCGTTCCGCTCGCGGCACATCAGCTTCACGCCGCCGACGGGAAAGCCCTTGAGCGTAACGTCCGGCGCTGGCTCGGCGCAGAGCGACGTGAAGGCTGTAACCGCAAGCGTACACGCCACGCTTAACGACAACATCTGTTTCATTTTCATTTGCCTCCTTATCCAGAAAGATTCAACGCGATTAGTATACCATATCCCGGCGTGGAGTTACCCATGCTCACCGCACGGGGAAGTTGAAGTAGGTATCGGGGTATGGCTCGTTTACGAGCGTGAAGTGCCACCATTCCTCTGTGATCGGCTTGAAGCCGTGGGCGAGCATGATTTCGCGAAGAAGCATGCGGTTGGCGAATTGCTCCTTCGTGATGTCCTTGTAGTCGGGATGCGACTCGCGCCCGAACCAATCGAACGTGCCGCCCATGTCCACCTCCTTGCCGGTCTTCATGTCGAAGAGCGTAAGGTCCACCGTACTGCCGCGGCTGTGTCCGGAACGCTCGGCGATGTAGCCCTGCGCGAAGAGGACGGACTTGTCCAGGTTCGGGTAAAAGGCATGTTTCATCCGCGTATCCTTCGCGTCCTTCGCCCACCGCATGAAATGCGCGACGGCACGTTGTGGACGGTAGGCATCATAAATTTTCAGGCGATACCCGCGCCGGACGCAGTCGTCGCTCGCCGCCTTGAGGGCGACCGCAGCCTCTTTCGTGATCAGCGCACACGGCCGTTCGTAACCGTCCACGCGCTCGCCCACGAAGTTGTACGTCGAGTAGTAGCGGATCTCCAGGATGGCGTCCGGCACCGCCTCGGCGAGCGACACGAAGCCGTGGTCCGTGCCGACGCCCACTTGTACCTGCACGCATCCTGTCAACGCAAGAGCCAACGCCCCCACGATGCCGAACATCTTCTTTTTCATGTTTTCCCCTGCCCCGAACACCGTCATATCACATTCACTAGGCCGTTCACATCAGTTCCTTGCCGCAGGAGAAGGCAGGGGCGACGGTTGCGCCCATGAGGCGGTAGACGTGCTGGCAGGTGTCGAAGCAGATGGGCTTCATCTTGTCCGCGTCGGGCTTGCCGTCCGTCAGTACGGACTCCTCCACCGCGCAGTTGAGGATCTTGCCGACGACATTGCAGTTCTCCTCGTTCATCGAGACGAGCTCGCATTCGAGAACGAGCGGCAGCTCGTTGACGACGGACGCATCCACAAACGCACTCTTCGTCACGGTGAAGCCGCTCTTCGACACCTTGTCGGGCGTCTTGTTGCCGCTCGCAATGCCGAGGTAGTCGCAGGCCTTCACGGTGTCCGCCGTACCGAAGGCGACGGTGAACGCCTTGCGCGCGGCGATGTTCGCCCACGTCTTGTGTCCGGTGTCGATGCAGATCGTGATCTCGTCCTCGAGCGTGATCCCGCCCCACGCGGCGTTCATCACGTCGGGCGTGCCATCTTCGCCGTAGGTGCCGATCATCAGCACCGGCATCGGGAACATCCAGTTCTTCTTTCCAAGGTTCTTCTTCATTTCGCAGTATCCTTTCTGTTGTAGTTTTCTTTTCAATTCAAAGTCAATACACCCGGACCTCGAAGACGCGGGCGGAGGGATCGCCCCAGATCTCGTCGATGCGGATGCGCACCGCAGTCACCGTCCAGGGCTGGAACTTGTGGACGCGGTGGCGGACCGTATTCCTGGTCTCGGTCGCCAGCGTTATCCACTCTTTACCGTCGAACGCCTCCACGGCATACGCCTTGACGAGCGTGGGCGGAAGAGGTTTGCCGTGCGGATGGAGCGGACTGAGGTTGGGGTCGAACGTGAGCCGCACCTCGCGCGCCGAAACGGGCCTGCCAAAGTCGAGCGTGAGCGTCTGGGGGAGTTTCTGCGCGGGGTCCGAGATCCAGCCGTGACGAATGCCGCCGACATTGCGCGACACGCCGTCGATCACGCGCCCCGGCTCCGGCACGTCCACCACGGCGAAACGGAGCCCGCCCTTCGGCACGAGCGCGTACGCCTCGTCCGAGGCGAAGGTCCACCCTTTGCCGCACCACGCCCGGTAGGGAACCGCGCCGCGCGCCTTGTCCGCGAGGCGCCACGAGACGCCGGCCGTGCGCGGCAACTGGATCCAGATGAACTTCGCGTCGTCCGGCGGCATCGCGGGGAAGTCGAAGCGCGTCCACTTTGCGTCGCCGGGGGCGACCACGCCCTTCGTCTCGCCGAGGAGCTTGAAGCTCGACGTGTCCCCGGGCACCATGCCCTTTTCCGTCGGGACCGCCGCCGCGTACACGCGTGCGGTGATCTGCGTCGGCGCGGAGAGCGTCGACTCGAGGAGGCACTCAAAGTATTTCGCCCCGCGCGCGGCATCGTGCAGATAGCCCGTCGCGCGCGCCATGTCGAGCGGATGCACCTTGCGGCCCTTGCGCGGCGGCCTGATGTTCGACTTGGTCGTGACGCCCTTCGTGAACGTGCTTGTCGCGGACACCTTTGCCGTGCGGGCGAGGTCGGCGGAATCCTCGTTCACGACCTCCGGAATGTACAAATCGTCCTTCAGGAGAAGCTGCTGGAGGCGGTGGATGCGCGTCTGGTCCGCACCATATTCGCGCGGCATCAGCCCCGCCTTCAGCATTTCCGCCGCCGCCGTGCCGACGGCCTGGCCGAGGGTCAGGATCGTGGACTCCACACGCGTGGAGCCGAGGGCGATGTGCGTCACGCTGATGTTGCGCCCCGCCATCATGAGGTTGGGGACGTTCACCGAATAGAGGCAGCGGAACGGAATCGTGTAGATCGGCACGCGGGGATGGTGCTTCCAGTATCCGTTGCCTGTGGGGTTGTCGATGCCGAGCGGATCGTGTGTGTCGAGCGGCCATCCGCCGTACGAGACGCGGTCCTCGAACACCTTGCCCTGAAGGCAGTCGTTCGCCGTCATGATGTAGTCGCCCACGAGGCGGTACCCCTCGCGGCGTCCGTTCATGTGCGACATCTCGACGAGCGCGTTGCAGCTGATGTTGTCCTTGTTAGCCCATTCGTTCTTGAGCCATCCCCAGTAGGCGAAGTTGATGCGCACGAGCTCGTCGCGCGCGCGCTCCGGGTCCGCGAGGTCGTCGAACCTACCGCCATGCTCCAACCACCACTCGCCTTCGGGATGCCCGGTCCGGCGCGTGAACCCCTCCGGGAGAATCCGCGCCCACACGGGCGTCTCGTAGGGCACGGGCTTGTCGCCGACACGCCCCTGCTTGTACCCGATGTACATGTGCCCGTAGCGGTAGAACTCCGACGTGGCGCTCGCAAGGCAGCCGCTCATCGTGAGGTCGTCGCGCACCTCGGGCGCCTGCCTCTCGTCGTACTCGGCGGCGGCCTCGCGCCCGTACATCCTCTTCGCGCCGGCGAAGACGCCCACCCAGCCGTCGCCCGTGCAATCGACAAAGATGCGTCCGCCCCAACGGCGGCGCGTGCCGTCGAGCGTACAGCGGGCCTCCACGGACGCGATACGCGCGCCGTCCATGCGGACGGCGACGACGCGCTGGTTGTCGAACACCGTGAGGTTCGGCAGCGCATCGGCCATCTCCCTGAACGCCTGGGATATCGAATAGTCCGGCAAGACCATCCGCCGGAGGTTCGCCTCTTCGCAGATGCCGCCTTCGCGCGCGTCTGGATGCGACACCGCCGCGCCGTCCGTCGGGACGCCTATCTCGCTGCTGGCGTTCCCTCCGAGGACGGGTCGGTCGTGGACGAGCGCAACGCGCGCGCCGTGCCGCGCGGCGGCGATGGCGGCACCGAGTCCGCCCGGCCCCGCGCCGACGACGACAAGGTCGTAGCTCCCCGCGTCGGCGACCGGTTCGGCGTCCGCGCCCGTAAAACGCCCACGCGCCGCCGCACACGCCGCCGCGTCGTCCGGCGGGACATAGGCGGCGTCCTGCGTGAACAAGAGCGCGTCGCACCGGGCGAACGCGCCAGTGAGATCCTCAAGTGCGACCTTCGCCTCGCCTGCGGGCAGTTCCCATTCACCCGCAAGCTCCCAACGCCATCCGTCCTTGCCGCTCGCGCCGAGTTCACGCCCGGGTTTGCCCGCGACGGACAGCCGGAACCTCCCCGGATGGTACTCGGGAAGCCAGTCCTTCGTGCGCGCCCACGCGCGCCACTTGCCAGCCTTTGGGAAATTAACGGATGTCGTCGCGGGCTTAATTGGCTTCAGCACGCCGGCGGCCAGCAGATAGGCACTGCCCATCTTGTGGGTGAACTGCGTGTCGAGGCGCCACTCGCCGTAGTCGGCGAAACTTTCCGCCTCAAGCCAGAGGGATCCCTCAACTGCCTCCTTCGCGCCACCCAACGGCGCGCGGAAGCACCGAACTTCATTCATGATCCCCCACGCCGTGCATGAGGCGAGCGCCGCACACGCGGCAACAGTGAATGCTGACTTGTGGCTCTTCATTTCTTTTCCCTTTCCTGTTGAACGTGAAATACCTCAACGTGTACGAATCTCGGCAATGCCCACCGATCTCCATAACCTATCATCACATTTCCAGCCATGTCGGCTCGTAGGCGATTTCGTATCGCTCGTCGAGACGCGAGACGTTGTAGATTCGGCTAGATTCAAACTCAACGCCTCCGTGCTGGCCCGTGTGGATGTGTCCGCAGAAGACGAAGCGGGGACATTTCTCCGCAATCGCCTCCGTCAGCTCTGACGAACCGAAATGCTCGGAGTCCGTCTGAAGCGATCGGTCCACGTCGCTGCCGGGGATGCGCGGCGGCGCGTGCGTGACAAGGACATCAAGGCCAGATGGTATTTTCGCGAACCATTGCCTCAGCGTGTCAGGCTCGCCTTCGAACGCCCATGAGTAGGAGATGATCGGCACCCACGGCGTACCGTAGAAACGAATGCCGTGGATTTCGGCCGCGCAGTCGCCGAGGAAATGGACGTTGGGCGAGAATCCGAACGCCCAGTCGATGTCGTGTCCCTTGAAGAGGATGTGGGCAATTGGATAGAAGTCGTGGTTGCCGGGTATGATGACGAACTGGATGTCGGGATACGACGCCGTCCATTCGCGGAAGCGCTTGTTGATCCACTTCTTCTGGTCGTTGACGTGCCAGGGTCCGCGTCCCCGCAACGGCGCGACGTCGCCCGCAAGAACGACGACGTCCGCCCCCGTCGGGTCAAGTCCGTCAAGGTTCCCGTGCAAATCCGATGTCGCCATGATGCGCATGATCATTATCCTCCGTTATGCTTTGCTGATCCAGAAGTTGCTCGCATGTCTTTCTTTCATGAAAAGGCCTCTTTTACTGTGGTTCGGCACATATTATATCACGATTCCTAGACCCCTTGAAAGCCGAATTTACACGATTCCTAGACCCCTCAAAACATTCGATTTCCAGCGACCTTGAATGACTTTGTGACTGCCACATCAAGAACGACTGGGACTTCTCAATCCCTTGAAGCGCTTGTATTCGCCTGCAGTCATTCCCGCCCATGTCTTGTAGATCGTGTTCGTCAGGCTGGCGTATTCCCGTTCATCCTCAATACCACGCGCTTTCCATTCATCCGTCAAATCCTTGCGTATGTCAATGGACTTGAGACGTCGAGCGATCCACCTCTCTGAATATCCGAGCCGTCTATAATCAGCCAATGCCTGCTGGATGGAAAGTTCTGGGTCTTGAATCTGATCAAGGCGCTCTGCAGCAACCTTGGCCATCCACATTTTGAACGGTTCTGCCTTGGGCGACGGGATTGACTGGATGAGGCGGAACAACTGCTCCTGGTCGGCGACGTCCGTCATGCGCATCTTGCCGTCTGCAGCCCGCAATTTCAACCCGTGACAGTTTGTCACGGTTTCATTTCCTTCGGTTTTTAGGCGCTGTTTCAACTTCCGCCAGTAAGCAAGGGGATCCTTGCTCTCGGTCAGCACAGCCACGACATCGACTATTGAGAAGTACCACTTTTCCGCCTCGTCATCCCAGACGGAGCGAATCTTGCGGTCGCCGAAGATATTTACGATTTCTTGCTTTGACATATCACTCCTCTCTTTTCTTCCGTGCCCACTGCATCTGTAATCTACGAACAAACGGCACCAGCCTATTATCCAGCCATTTCTCGTCATCGTCGAGAAATGCTGGGGCGGAATCCTCTTCTACATGGTTGATTATCCGCATCACACTACCTTACTTTTACTGGCGTAATTATAAAACCAAGTTTTTTAGCATTTTGGCGAAAGGCTTCTATATTGCCACTATCCCAGTTCGAACACACGCAGACTTTTGTCCAATCAGCTAGTGGAATAACATCATCAAAATACCGTTTACGCCCTTGCGGATCTTTATGGCGCATGTCCTCTCTTACAACGACACCACCAAAAACTCGTTTAATCTCCGGTATGTTGAACTTTTCCCTCAGCTGATCAAAAGTAATGTCCCTGTTCCTGTTGCAATACTCTTTAACAACTTTTAGAACAGTCCTGCCTTTAGGGAGTGGGCCGTCCTCGACACCCTCTATTTGATACTTCGTAAAATCCTTCTTTACATGGTCTCTTTCAGTTTTCGGAAGTCGCGAGTTTCTTCCTCTGTTGACGCTGAACTTTCAAAATATGCCTCAAGAACCGCAAGAAGAAGATTCTGGTTGTTCTCCCAGAATTTCACAAGTAGTTCTTTTTCTGCATCGCTTATTGCCATATAGGAATCTCCTTCCTTGATGTCACCATTGATGTAGGTGTAGGTTAAACCTCTCAGATAATCCTTCAAAATTCGTTGCGTTTCTTCACTGATGTCTTGCTTCAAACATTGCTCAATTAAGAAATCCGCAATGTATTGATAGTTGATACGGATGTATTCCTTACACGAACAATCAATCGTCTTGTAGTGATAGTAAGTGTCCCCATTGAGAGCCAATGTTCGGGCAGGAGTAAGAAATACGAATAAGGGTTTGACATATCCCTTTTTACGAGCGTAATCCGTACACCAATTATAATACGAGACTGTTTGTTTGTCGTGCTCTTTTGACTCAACTTTATTTTCGACAACAATCGGCACGATTTTGATGTCCGCAGAATCCTTTGGCCATTTCAACGCGACTTCCAGATATATGTCTATCCGACTGTCCTTGTGCTTGTCTCCAGTACTGTCAACGGGCTTTTCCGCCTTAACTTCAGCACTGATAACTTCGCAATCATTGGTCAGTATCGCGTCAAGGAGCTTTTCGTCAAATTCAGCCTTACCTTCCGCAATATTCACTCCCAACTCTAGTTTCGCTTTTGTTAGCAATTGGAGAAACTTACATATTGGAAACAGACCTAGACCATGTGTCTCATTTGGATCCAACAACCAAGCCAACATGTTGCTATGCGCCAACTCGCTTCGTGCGACACCGAGAATATCAAGTGTACTACGTTTCGAGTAATACGCTTTCAACCGTTGATATTCATTGGAGTTATATAAGTCAATTATCTCTTTCCAATATTCCATTCCAATATCCTTTCTTATCGGCAGCTTCTCTTGTCGTCTCCGTTTGATTTGTCTGCTTCCGTCAGTTCGCGAACGGCGCGGTCGAAGTCGCTCTCGTATTGGAGCATTTCGCGGCGGCGGTACTCCCTGAACTCGGCGACGGCCTTGCGACACGCTTCCTCATGCGAGACTTTGCCTGGGCCATTTAGAAGTTCCCGACCGGAAAGGGTCAACATGGCATCCAACTTTCCCACCCAATCCTCCATGCGCATGGGCTTCATTTCAAGCGCCTGCAATTCTGCGAAGTCAAGGAATTGCGAAACGAGAAGCCGCAGATATTCCAGCTCTTTGTCGTTCAGGTAGTTCTTGGCGATTTTTACATCGTCCTCCGTGATGTACTTGCCCTCGAAGTGCGTCATGCCGACCAACGGCTTGTCGGCATCCGCGCGCTCATAGATGAGCTCGGCGGCAGTATGTTTGTGAGCGGCGAAGTGGAGTTTGTTCTGCACCGTGGCAAAGAAAGTGCGCGTGATGTCGGCAGACCTGTCATAGTCGATGGATGTCGCAAAAATGTCCGTCACCTTCTGATAGAAGTTGCGCTCGCTCATGCGGATGTCGCGGATACGCTGGAGGAGTTCGCGGAAATATCTGCTTCGATTGCCCTTGAGCCGATCGTCATCCAATGTGAACCCCTTGACCGCAAACTCGTGGAGATGACGTATCGCCCACTGGCGAAAGCGCACGGCGACATCGCTTCTGATTCGCATGCCGACAGCAAGAATCATGTCAAGATTGTAATGCGAGATACTTCGCCTGACTGACCTTACGCCTTCATTTCGAACTAACAAGTATTTCTTGTGAGTTCGATTTTCATCCAGTTCACCATCTTCGTAAATGTTATTGATGTGCAAACTGACATTCTGCTGTGTTGTTTGAAACAGCGTCTGTAGTTGTTCCGCCGTAAGCCAGACGTCCTCGCCCTCGAAGCGCACATTGACGTTCGAGACTCCGTTGTCGTCCTGATAGATCAGAAATGAGTTTTGGTCTGCCATACTGTTCCTTGCTCGTGACCCCATTATATCAGAATCCGTGGATTATACTGCTCTATCCAGCGTTTCTCCTGCGGCGCGGACGACGTTGCGGACGCAGTTCTCGCAGCTGCAGAGGACTTTGCCCGTGTCGATTCCCTTAAGCTCGCGGCAGATGGTCGCGCCGCCACAGAGTTCCTTGAAGCGCGGCATGATCGCGCGGGAGTTCTTCATCGCCGCACCGTCGGGCGAGACGAGGGACGAGACCATGATCGCGCCCACGAGCGCGCCGCACGTTTCCTCCATCGTACCCATGCCCGCGCCGAAGCCGGAGCCGAGGCGAAGCAGTTCTGTCTCATCCTTCCCAAGCCTGTCGGCAAATGCCACAAGCACCGCCTGACAGCAGTTCATCTCGCTCTTGCGCCTCGCGGCGTAGTCCAAGCGTTCTTCTAATGTCATTTCTTTCATGACCATCACTTCTCCTTTGTTGCCAAGGTTTTACCCCGTCAAATGGTAGGATCTTCTACGCGCAATCCAAGGAAAAGACGGAAATCCGAATCAGCGGAGACCATAACGAGGCCATGCTCCATGGCCAACGCCGCAAGCTGGGCATCCGCCACGAGCTTATAGTTCATTTCGGAAATGTTCAAGAACGCGTCAAGATAATGTCGATGCCGAGCAGTGGCTACAGGCGTCCAAACACACGGCTGCGCCAACCACGAGCGAACCTGGTTCCAGGCATCGGCAACGGAAATCGCCGGAGACATGATACGCGGGTTGGAAGAAAGTCGAACGAAAGCCGTGATGCTTTCCCAAGGAATTCCCAATGGCGTATCGTTGTCGTTCAACCGAGCATCAAGCCATTTCCTCGTGTGAACATGTTGCGGGAAGACGTCAAACGATGCATACATCAGGATATTGGCGTCTAGCAACCTCATCGGAAATCTTCTCCCTCTGCCATGGCCAACATGTCATGAGTACTAGTGATTGCTCCCAACATGGTTTTCCGTCCATGAAAGACCTTGGTCGCAAAACGTTTGACGGCAGTCTTTCGTGCCGTGGCTTCGCGTTTTGCGAGGCCCATGCGCAGAAGACCGTTGACCAGCTCTTTAAAGCTGACACTCAAATCCGCCGCCTGGCATTCTTCAAGCCTTGCGGCCACATCCGGTTCTAAAGTAAGGGTTGTTCTCATGTCGTGTATTCTATCATGTTTGATGCTTTGATGTCAATACATGGTGCCCACATCCCAGATATTCCAAAAATCCCGGCCTGCGGCTTCACTGCGTTTAGCCGCGCGCCGGGATTTTGAAATATTGAGTGGTCTTTTGCGCGTGCGGGGCTGTTTT
>CACWIW010000111.1 GCA_902761035.1 uncultured bacterium
CGCCGATGGATGAGCTGACGGTTTGCGACAAGATGGAGATCAAGGCGCCGAAGGATGAGGTCTGGCGGGTTGAGGGTGCGTTGTTCAGGGTTGTGGAGCTAGTTGAATGTCGGCTGTTCAACGCGAATTCCCTTTTCGGGGTTTCGCTTAACACGATCGTTGATCATTTCCAGCACGATACCGACGAGTTCGGTGTCTATTCGTTTACGTGGCACATCAAGTTTCATGACATCAGGGAACCGAGCGAATACCCGACAATCGAATCCACCCTTAAAAACATTCAGCTGGAAGAGATTCACGCAAGACGCCGACGCTCGACGTGTGGCTAGAGGACGAAACGGTATGGCTTACACAGGCCCAGATGGCAGAGTTGTTCGGATGCGCTATCGCGAATGTCAACATGCACCTCAACCATATCTATGCTGATGTGGAACTTGAGGAATCGGCAACTATGAAGGATTTCTTAATAGTTCGATTTGAAGGGAAACGTAGAGTGTCACGCAGTGTGAAGCACGGTCATTCCCGGAAACTTTCCGAGCCCTTGGTGAATGTAGGGGGTTTATGGTATAATGTGCGCTGATGGAAATGACCACGAAAACACGGAGAACCATGTCATGAAAAAAGGTTGTATACGTGCGACGGCTGCCGTTGGCGCGGTGCTGTGGGCCGGCGCGGCGCTGGCCGATACCTACGACTACAAGGTGCAGTACCTGCAGTCGTCCGGCGCGCAGTACATTGACACGGGCGTCGTCCCGACGTCGAACACGATGGTGAGGGTCAAGTACGAATACCTGGCGGCGAACGGAAGCTACGACATGATCGCTGGGTGTACGTCTCAACGTTACTATCCCGTATCGCTATATGGAAAAGATCCACTAAGCGAACGCCATGTGTACAACGGCACCAGTTACAATGACTTCCAGCTTGCGCTGACAAGCCATACGGTCGTGTTCAACGATGCGCAACACCGCGTGTTCAAGGACGAACGCCTCGTCACGACTTTCAACCAGACGTTCACCTCGACGCGCTCTTCTACCGACGAGGTTCTGCGCCGGTTCATTCCTGTTGTCGACGAAAACGGGCGCCCCGCCATGTTCGACGAGATAGAGGAGAAGCTCTACTACAACCTTGGTTCGGGCGATGACTTGGCGGCCGGTCCGCGCGAAGGCGAGGAGCCGATGTGGTACTTCGTGGAGTACCTTGAGGCGGACGGTGCCCAGTGGATCGACACCGGCCACATCGCCACGTCGAACACGCATACGGAAGTCGGCTACAAGTTCACCGTCGAAAACCAGACGAGCCTTGCAATGATCGGCGGGTCTCAGTCGCCAAAGTACTACCCCGTGTCGCTCAATAGTGGCGATGCGAAGGAGGAACGCTACTGCTATGCCGGGAATGGCATATTCGCTACCGTCTATCCGGCGTTGCAGCATCACGAGACGGTGTTCAACGATTCTGGACGGAATGTGTTCGTCGATGGACGGTGGAAAGGAGCGATTACCGCGAATTTCGGAGATAGTGGACCGTACACGATGTTGATGTTTGCTGCAAACAGCTCGAGGGGAAATCCCGGCTGGCTTTCGAAGTCCCGCATCTGGCACTACGAGATATACGAGGGCGACACCCCCTACCGCGCGTTCCTGCCGGCGGTCGCACTTGACGGAAATGGCAGCTATGCGCCCTGCATGCATGACCGTATGTCCGAGACGAACCACTTCAACAAGGGTACGGGATCGTTTACGGTCGGCCGCATCATTTCGCCTGAAGTTCCGCTCAAGCTCGCAGCCCGCGGGATCACGCCTTCAGACGGCCTGAATGTTTTGCCGTTCTCGGAACGTCCCTCGTACGGGACCGTGTTCACCGTTGATGAACAGTATGCCGACGACTTTGACGTTGAGGTTCGCGCCGATGGCGTCTATACAGTCGCGAAGGGGACTGGCGGCGATGCGGCGACCGTCGTCACAGTGACGGGGACGACGACTGCGCAGTTCGCGACGAATGCGATGCCCGTGTGCGCGTCGGTCGTCCTGCACGGCGCGATTACGCTTGCGTCCGACTGCGACTGGACGGGCCTCGGGACGCTCGTGATCCCGAACGGCGTGACGATAGACCTCAACGGGCACGCCCTTCACCTTTCCGGCTTCACATGCCTGCCGGACTCCGCCGTGACCATAACCGACTCGACGGACGGCAACGGCGAACTGCACGTCACCGTCGCGGAGAACGACGTGCTGGTGAACGACAGGATTCTCCTTGCGGGATCCTTGCGGCTCGTCAAGCACGGCGCGGGAGTGTTCGTTGCATCGAAGATGAACCAGACCTACACGGGCGGGACGGATGTCCGCGGAGGATTTCTGCGCGTCTCGAACAAGAACCTGTCAAGCGCCTACAGGGGAGAGCTCGGCGACAGGTATTCGCACGTGCGCATCGGCGAGGGCGCGGAACTGCTCATAAACGGATACTACAACCAGGAGTTCACATACACGTTCGACGGCGGAACGCTTGCGAGCGGCGCCAGCCCCAAAGAAGCCTGGAGGCAAATCAGCAACAGGGTCATATTCACGGCCGATGGTACGGTGACCGGACAGAACCTGGCGTTTATGGTGGGCGGCTACGCTCCTTCGACAATAACCATGAACGGGAATACGCTGCACGTCAACCTTGACCAGGGCAAGGAGTTCACGCTCTGCAATGCGACATTTGCGGACGAGGGAACGATTTCCGGCGAAATGGGATGGGTGAGGATCGCCTCCAACCCCTGCGTCGGAACCAATCTTACGCTTCAGTTCCTTACAACGCACGGCGGCGTCTTCCTCGATAAGAATTTCACGGTGAGCAACTTCGTTTCGCACAGTGCCAACTACCACAAGGGCGGAGACAGCGCGGCGCTTACAGTCCTCGGCACGTTCACGCCCGCCGAGAACGGCAGAACCGCGTTCCCGAACATGATCCTCGCGGGCGGCTCCACGCTTGACCTTTCGCAGATGGACGACATCCCGACGCTTCCGACTTCCTGCACGCAGGTGGACGGCAAGACCACGCGTACACGGACGATAGCCTTTGAGGACAATGCCACCATCAACGTGAAACTCGGTACGAGGAAAATCTCCAAGAACGTCCCGATCGTCGGATGGACCGAGCCGCCGTCAAACATCGACAGCCTGACGTTCAAGGCCGTGGACCGCGGCCGCAACTTCTCCATCAGCAAAAGGAGCGACGGACTCTACCTCTCGTGCGGCCTGATGATCATCGTGCGGTGACGCACCTCTGGAAATAACCACGTAAATGCTAATGTCTTAAAGATTCTCCCATCCTCCAAGCCTCCGAATCTCCAAGTAGCGAAAGCAATGAACGTGCATCAATGGCAGAGAAATTGTAAAATCGTTTTTTCAGAAAGGAAAATAAAATGAACTCAAAAACAATCATCTTCGCGGTCGCGTCTGTTGCCGTTGCGGCGGCGGGTGCGGCGGCAATCCCGGCGGCGCCGTTCGCCGACAACATGGTGCTGCAGCGCGGAATGCGCGTGCCGGTGTGGGGAACGGCTCAGCCGGGCGAGAACGTGACCGTCTCGTTTGCCGGGCAGACCAAGTGCGGCACCGCCGGTACGGACGGACGCTGGCGTGTTGATCTCGACCCGATGGCGGCGAGCAAGGAGCCCCGCACGCTCGTGATCGGCGAGCGGAAGATCGCGAACGTGCTGGTGGGCGAGGTGTGGCTTGCCTCGGGGCAGAGCAACATGGAGGATCCCATCCTCAGCGGCAACTCGCGCTACCGCGACGGCTGGGGGCAGACCATGACGGCCCTCGCCCGCCGGAGCGACATCCGCTTCTACACGTCGCCGCAGTGCAAGATGAAGAAGCCGAACCTGAACCAGAAGATCGTCTGGCGCGACTTCTCCGCCAAGACGTTCAAGGACCCCGACGCGCGCGTGCCGATCTGCCTTTGGACGAAGGGGCTTGTCTCGGCCGTCGGCTTCTACTACGCCCTTGTCATCCACGACGCCATCGACGTGCCGATGGGGCTTGTGGACGTCAGCTGGGGCGGATCGCGTCTCGAGCCGTGGATTGCGCCCGGCGGCGAGATGTGGAACGGCATGGTGGCGGCGTTCGCGCCGATGGCCTGCCGGGGCTTCATCTGGTATCAGGGCTGCTCCAACTCGAAGGACGGCGCCGCCTACACCGGGAAGATGCATACGCTCTACAAAAGCTGGGCGAAGGCGTTCTGCAACCCCGATCTGAAGATGTACTTCGTGCAGCTGGCGCCTTTCAACA
This sequence comes from uncultured bacterium, assembly GCA_902761035.1. Lineage (GTDB taxonomy): Bacteria > Verrucomicrobiota > Kiritimatiellia > RFP12 > UBA1067 > RUG572. The sequence continues at coordinate 4,272 of CACWIW010000111.1, forward strand.
GGAGCTGGTACGACGTACAGCTCGCGCAGGCGCGTTTCGCCGCCGAGGAGAAGAACGCCGGCATGGCCGTCACCTGCGACCTTGGCAACCCCTACGACGTCCATCCCAACGCCAAGGAGCCCGTCGCCCGCCGTCTCGCCCTCCACGCCTTGAAGGACGTCTACGGCTTCGACGACGTGATCGCCGATTCGCCCACGCTCAAGTCGTCGCGTGTCGATGAGCACGGGCGCTTCGTGCTTGAATTCAACGACGCGACTTCGTGGTACGGCTACACGCCGAACAACGCCGCGCCGGACGGGTTTGAGATTGCTGGAGAGGACGGCGTGTTCCATCCCGCGCGCGTCGCGAACCAACTGATAGAGAAGGGGCGGAAGGGCAAGATGTACGAAGGGCGCGAACTGATCGTGGCGAGCGACAAGGTGAAGGCCCCGAAGCGTCTGCGCTACCTCTACAGCAAGCCGTGGGTGGGTTCGCTCTATGCCGGCGACTCCGGCCTGCCGCTGGGTTATACGCTGGATGGGCGAAAATATGGTACAATATCGTCCATGCAGAAATTGAAACTTGGAGTGTTGGGTTCGGGCGCTGGCTCGAACATGCAGTCGATCGTTGACGCGATCGAGAAGGGCGAGCTGGACGCGGAGATCCGTCTCGTGCTGGCCGACGTGCCGGACGCGAAGATACTCGACCGCGCGCGGAAGCACGGCATTCCGTGCCAGTACCTCGATTGCGCGCCGTGGAAGACGAAGCTGGAGGGATCGGCCGAAGACCGCTGCATCCAGCTACTGAAGGACGCCGGGTGCGATACCGTGGTGCTCGCCGGCTTCATGCGCATCGTGAAGCCGAAGCTACTCGCCGCGTTCCCGATGCGCGTCCTCAACATCCACCCCGCGCTCCTGCCGGCGTTCCCCGGCGTCCACAGCTGGACCCAGGCGCTCGACTACGGCTGCAAGGTGGCGGGCGTGACGGTGCATTTCGTCGATGCGGGCACGGACTCCGGCCCCATCATCGTGCAGAAGTGCGTGCCGGTCCTTGAGGACGACACGCCCGAGACCCTGCACGCGCGCATCCAGGTGCAGGAGCACCTCGCGTTCCCGGAGGCGCTGCGCCATCTCGCGGCCGGGCGGCTCACCGTTGAAGGACGCCGCGTACGCATTTCGAAAGAAGGTTGAACATGAACGGATTGACATTGCTTCTCTGTGCGTCGGCGTTTTTCCTCGTCGGCTATTTCGTCTACTCCAAGTTCCTCTCGCGGGTGCTGGGCATCGACCCGTCGCGTCCCACGCCCGCGCACACGCGGCAGGACGGCTGCGACTACGTGCCCGCGCACCCCACGGTGCTGTTCGGACACCACTTCGCGGCCATTGCGGGGGCGGGTCCGATCGTGGGGCCTGTCCTAGCGGCCGAGTTCGGCTGGGCTTCGGTGACGCTGTGGATCGTGTTTGGGTGCGTGCTGATCGGCGCGGCGCACGACATGATTGCGCTCTTCCTTTCGGTGCGGCACGACGGCGAGTCGATAGGCTCCGTAATCGGCACGATCCTCGGGCGTCCGGGGAAAATCCTCTTCCTCCTCTTCTCGTGGTCGGCGCTCATCCTCGTGGTGGCGGAGTTCAACCGCCAGATCGCGGGCACGTTCGTGGCGGACCCGGCGATAGCCACGGCGTCGCTCCTCTTCATCGGCGAGGCTATCCTCTTCGGACTCTGCGTGTACCGGCTCAAGATGCCCGTCCTCTGGGCGAGCCTCATCTTCGTGCCGCTCATGTTCGCGTTCGTGTGGATCGGCAACGTGATCCCGTTCGACATCGTGAAGATTTTCGGCATCACGCCCGAGACGGCGGGGATGGTGTGGATCATCACGTTGCTTATCTACTGCTTCTTCGCGTCCACGTGTCCCGTGTGGATTCTCCTCCAGCCGCGCGACTACCTCAACGCCTACCTCCTCTACGCGATGATGGCGCTCGGCTTCCTCGGCGTGTTCATCGCGCACCCGACGCTCAACATCGACGCGTTCACGGGCTTCTCGGCGGTGGGCAGGAGCGGCGGCACGGACATGCTCTTCCCGTTCCTCTTCGTGACGGTCGCCTGCGGTGCCTGCTCGGGGTTCCACGCGCTCGTAGCCTCCGGCACCTCGGCGAAGCAGCTGTCGAGCGAGAAGTCGATCCGTCCGATCGCGTACGGCGGGATGCTCCTTGAGGGCGTGCTAGCGATGATCGCGCTAATCGGCGTGGCTGGCACCTACCTCAACCAGGCTGATTACGTGGCGGCGGTGCAGACGAAGGAGCCTGTGCAGATGTTCGCGTCCACGATCGCCGGTTTCTGCGTGAAGCTGTTCACGGGGCTCGGGTTGGGCGCGGAGACGGGCAAGCGCATCGCGGAGAGCTTCATGCTGCTCTCCGTTTCGGCGTTCCTCATGACGACGGTGGACGCGGGAACGCGTCTTGCGCGCTTCAGTTGGCAGGAGCTCGTGGCGGCGTTCCGCGGCGGCGAGGATAAAGAGGCCGCGACAAGCGCGGCCCTCCCGTATAAGGTCTGCCACAACATGTACGTTGGAACGTTCGTGGTGGTGGCGATCGCGGCGGCGCTGCTCCTCGGCAACCCGAAGGCGGCGAAGCAGCTGTGGACCATCTTCGCGAGCGCGAACCAGCTGCTTGCGTCGCTCACGTTGCTCGCGGCGACGCTGTGGTTCATCAAGAACCGCAAGCCGTGCTGGATGACGGCCGTGCCGATGGTGCTGATGCTCGGCGTCTCGTCGTGGGCGCTCACGGCGATCCTCATGAAGGCCTGCAGCGGTGGGGTCTGGACGCTCGCAGCAGCGTCCGCCTTCCTCATCGCGGTGGCCGTGGCGCTCGTCTGCTTCGCGGTGAACAAGTTCTGCCGCCGCTCCGCCTGACATCATTTAACTCGAGAAAGGACTCAAGAATGAAAAAGACGATTTCCGACCAGGTGAAGGCCGGCGTTGAGCGCGCCCCGCACCGCAGCCTGTTTTTCGCGACGGGCATGAAGCGCGAGGACATGAAGAAACCGTTCATCGGCATCTGCAACAGCTACGAGTCGTTCGTGCCGGGGCACTGCCACCTCAACAAGGTGGGCGAGTGGATCAAGAAGTGTGTGATTGAGGCGGGCGGCGTCCCGATGGAGTTCAACACGATCGCCGTCTGCGACGGCATCGCGATGGCGCATCCCGGCATGAAGTACTCTTTGCCCAGCCGCGAGCTGATCGCGGACAGCGTGGAGACCATCGCGCGCGCGCACTGCTTCGACGCGCTCATCTGCGTGCCGAACTGCGACAAGATCGTGCCCGGCATGCTCATCGGCGCGCTGCGCGTGAACATCCCCACCATCTTCGCCTCGGGCGGCCCGATGGCCCCGGGCAAGCATCCGACCACCGGCAAGGACACCGACCTCAACTCCGTGTTCGAGGCGGTTGGCGCGCAGAACGTGGGCAAGATCACGAAGAAAGAGCTTGAGGCCGTGGAGGAGACGTCGTGTCCCGGCTGCGGCTCGTGCAGCGGCATGTTCACGGCGAACTCCATGAACTGCCTCTACGAGGCGCTCGGTCTCGCACTGCCCGGCAACGGCACGATCCTCGCGATCGACCCGAAGCGCAAGGAACTCTACCGCCAGGCGGCGTTCCGCGCGGTGGCGATGGCGAAGAAGGGCGGCCCGCTTCCGCGCGAGCTCGTCACGCAGGCCTCGCTCGACAACGCGCTCACGCTCGACATGGCGATGGGCGGCTCCACGAACACCGTGCTGCACACGCTCGCGATCGCGCGCGAGGCGGGCGTCGACTACTCGCTCGAGCGCATGAACGAAATCTCCGCGCGCACGCCGTACATCTGCAAACTCGCGCCGAGCGGACACTACCACGTGAGCGACCTCGACCGTGCAGGCGGCATCATGGCGATCCTCAAGCGCCTCCCGAAGAAGCTCCTCAACCTCAAGGCTAAAACGGTCAGCGGCAAAACCCTCGGCCAGCAAGTACAGTGCGCTGCCATTCATGGCAGCGATGTAATCCGGCCCCTCGACAACCCCTATTCCAAGGACGGCGGACTCGCCGTGCTCTGGGGCAACCTCGCCGAACGCGGCGCGGTGGTGAAGAAGGGCGGCGTGGCACCGTCGATGATGACGTTCACCGGCAAAGCCATCTGCTTCGATTCGCAGGAGGAGGCGTGCGCGGGCATCCTCGGCGGGAAGGTGAAGCCCGGACACGTGGTGGTGATCCGCTACGAGGGGCCGAAGGGCGGACCCGGCATGCAGGAGATGCTGGCCCCCACGAGCTACATCATCGGCGCGGGACTCGGCGAGAGCGTGGCGCTCATCACGGATGGACGCTTCAGCGGCGCGACGCACGGCGCGTGCGTGGGCCATGTCAGCCCCGAAGCCGCCGAAGGCGGCCTCATCGGCCTTCTGAAGAATGGCGATGAAATCACGATCGACATCCCGAACCGCGCGATTTCCGCGAAGCTCACGAAGGCCGAGATTGCGAAACGCCGCAAGGCGCAGAAGCCGTGGTCGCCGCGCATCAAGGGCGGTTGGCTCGAGCGTTACGCCCGTTTCGTGGGCAACGCCTCCACCGGCGCGTCTCTTAAAGCGTGAAGAAGGAAAAAAATGAACGAACAACTTGAAAAGGTGGCCGAGGCGCTTAAGAAGCGCGGGTTCAAGGCCGTGTGCTGCGCGACGGGCGCGGAAGCGCGCGACTACGTGATGAAGGAGGCCGAAGGCGCAAAGAGCGTCGGATTCGGCGGATCGGTGACGGTCAAGTCGATAGGCCTCGTAGAGGAACTGGCCAAGGCCGGGAAGGAAATCCTGCGCCACGGCGATCCGTCGCTGTCGCCGGAGAAGAAGGTTGAGGTGATGCACCGCGAGCTGACGTGCGACCTCTTCCTCCTCAGCGCGAACGCGCTCACGATGGATGGACGGCTTGTCAACATCGACGGCAACGGCAACCGCGTGGCGGCGTCGATCTACGGTCCGGGGAAGGTCGTGTTCGTGGTCGGGCGCAACAAGCTCGTGGACGGCGGTCTCGACGACGCCATCGCGCGGATCAAGCGCTGCGCGTGTCCGCCCAACTGCCGCCGCCTCAACAAGCAGACGCCGTGCGCGCTCACGGGGGAGTGTGCGGACTGCAGTTCGCCCGACCGAATCTGCATGGTTACGGTGGTTATGGACAGGCGTCCGCGCTCAACCGACGTGCACGTGGTGCTGGTGGACGAGGATCTCGGCTACTGATGCGGCTTGACACCAGCGGGGGTATTTGTGTATCATATCCCGCTTTGAACGAAAAGGAGAAATTATGAAAGTCAAATTTATAGCCTGCGTGGCGTTGGCCGCGCTGGCGTGTGCAGGGCAGTCCCAGCAGGCAACTGCCGCGACGGATCCCAAGGAAGTCGTCGTGAAAGTCGGTGATGCGGTGCTGACGCGCGGCGAGATCGATGCCGACGTCGGGAAGTTCATCGAGATGAACAAGGCTCGCATTCCCGCCGCGCAGCTGGAGGCGGCCAAGGAATATCTGACCCAGCAGTTCCGGCAGCAGTTCATCACGAAGACGCTGCTCCTGACCGAGGCGAGCAAGAAGGGGATTACCGTCACGGACGCCGAGGTCGCGGAGAGCGCCAACGACATCATCAAGGCGAGCCAGGGACGTCCGGGTGCGCCGGCGTCGATGGACGAAATGTTTGAGAAGCATCCGTTGGGCGCGGTGCGCGCGCGCGCGGAGTTCAGGGACAGCGTCCGCATCAAGAAGTTCGTCGATCAGGAAATCGCATCCAAGATCACGGTCGACGCCGCCGAGGTCAAGAAACAGTACGACTCCATTGTCTCCAACATCACGCAGCGGGCGAAGGCGTCCCAGCCTGAGAAGGTGCGTGCATCGCACATCCTCGTCAAGACGGACGAGAAGAAGACGAGCGATGTGGCCAAGAAGGAGATCGACGCGCTGTACGAGCAGCTGAAGGGCCTGGAAGGCGAGGAACTCGCGAAGAAGTTTGGAGACCTTGCAAAGGAGAAGTCCGACTGCCCCTCGAAGGCGAAGGGTGGCGACCTTGGCGCGTTCAGCCACGGGCAGATGGTTCCTGAGTTCGACAAGGCCGCGTTTGAGCAGGAGATCGGCAAGCTCTACGCGCCCGTCAAGACGACGTTCGGCTGGCATCTCGTCCTCGTGACGGAGAAGACGCCTGCCAAGACGCCGAGCGAGGCGGACGTGCAGAAGGCCGTGTCCGAACAGGCACCGAAGCTTGCGGACGTGGAGCATCGGATCAAGAGCCAGCAGATCCAGCAGCGTTTCCAGGCCTATCTCCAGGAACTGCTTCAGGCGAACGGCTTCGCGCAGCCTGGCGCGCCTGCGAAGACGCCCGCGAAGAAGTAAAACGAAAACGACATTTGACAACCAAGAAGGAAGAATGCAATGAAGAAGTTGATGACGATCGCCCTGACGGTTTCGGGGCTTCTCTACACCGGGTGCGACAAGAAGTCCGACGCGCCCGTAGCTGATGGAACCAACGCCACAGCCCAAGCTCAGGCTGCCGCCCTGCCGGCTCCCGCTTCGCCGGACGAGGTCCTTGAGACGGTTGGTACGTCCAAGCTCACTCGTGGTCAGCTGGATGCCGACGTCGCGAAACTCATTGAGGTTCGGAAGGCGCAGATCCCTCCGGACAGGATTGATGATGCCAAGAAGTTCTTTGCCCAGCAGCTCAGGCGTGAGTTCGTGATGAAGGCGTTGTTGTTGAACGAGGCTGCAAAGAAGGGCATTACTGTCACAGACGCGGAGGTCGCTGCGCGCGTGGAGGAAATCATCAAGACGGCCAAGGGACAGCCTGGGGCACCTAAATCGCTAGACGATATACTGGCCAGCCATCCCATGGGAAAGGAGAGGGCGCGCACTGAATTTAGGGATAGTGTCCTGATCAACAAGTTAGTCGAACAGGAAATCGTGCCCAAGATCAAAGTCGACCAGGAGGAGCTGAAGAAACAGTATACGGAGATCGTATCAAATATCACGCAGCGGGCGAAGGCACCCCAGCCTGAAAAGGTGCGCGCATCGCACATCCTCATCAAGACTGACGACGGCAAGTCCAGCGAAGACGCCAAGAAGGAAATTGACGCGCTCCATGCGCAGCTCAAGGGACTGAAGGGCAAGGAGCTGAGCGACAAGTTCGCGGCGCTCGCGAAGGAAAAGTCCGGTTGCCCGTCAAAGGAGAGGGGCGGCGATCTCGGTGAGTTCGGTCACGGACAGATGGTGCCGGAGTTCGACAAGGCCGCTTTCGCCTTGGCGGAGGGTGCTCTCTCCGAGCCGGTTAAGACGCAATTCGGCTGGCACATAATCCTTGCGACGAAGAAGATTCCTGCCAAGACACCGACAGATGCCGAAGTGGAGAAGGCTGTGGCCGAGCAGAAGCCTACGCTCGCCGAACTTGAGAAAAGGATGAAGAATCAAGAGACCCAGCAGAAGTTCCAGGAATACCTCCAGGGACTCATGCAGGCGCACGGCGTCGCGCAGCCGCGACCCCCCATGCCTCCGAAGCGTCCGGCTGCGAAGCCGAAGAGCGTGGAGTCGAAGCCGGTTGAGCTAAAACCCGCCACAAAGCCGGCAGCGGCGAAGCCCATCGAGACCAAGCCCGTTGAGGTTAAGCCCGCGCCAGCTGTTAAGCCGGTAGCTGCAAAGGCTGCCGAGGCGAAGCCTGCGGAAGCGAAGCCTGCCGAAGCGAAAAAATAACGACCACTACTCCTGGATGAGGGAGACGAGCGAACGCCGGATGTCCGGCGGACGCTCGATGTGGTACGAAAGGAAGACGCCGAGAAACCTCGCGGCGTCTTTCTTCTCTTCTGCGCGCACGTCGGGGGCGTCGGGACGGCGAAGCGCGGCGACGGTGCGGGGAGAGATGCGGACAGTGCGCTCGCCAGAACCGCAACGTCCACGATCGAGTGCGAAGGGCGTCCAAGGCGCGGCGGGATCAAGTCCACTGAAGTCAGGAGAGAGTCCGGCCAGTCCGAGCAAGTCCATCTCCAGTCGGATGAGCCGGGATAGAGGTTCCTCGTCGGGGGCTGGTTCGAGGTACGCATCAAGAAAGTCGAACCATGCCGACGATTCGTCTCCGGGCGGAGCCAGTTCACGTACGAGGTCTGCTGCGTATCCGGCGAGGGCGGTGGCGCGCCAGTCGCCACGCAGGTGTGCGCGCAGGTTGCGCGGCGTCACCTCGCGGAGGGCGTGGAGATCGCCGGATGCGCGGGCGTAGTAGAGAAGGTCGCAGCGGTAGAAGAGGTCGTACTGTCCGAGAAATGCGCTTTTCGTGCGCACCGCGCCCTTGACGAGCGTGGTGACGGGACCGTGGTCTGGCGTGAGCCATGTGACGACATGGCTTGTCTGCGACCAAGGATGTATCGACAGCACGATGCCCTGCGTCTTTATGATTTCTCCGGCCATGCGGTCTATTGTACCAAACAATCGGGGAAATGTGGTATAATAAACGCATGAGAAAAATAGCGTTTGTCTTGTTTGGTGCTCTGTTTGCGTTTACATGCGCAGCAGAGCCGGTGTGTGTTGACGGCGTGTGCTATCCCGACGAGGAGTCCGCGCGCGCGGCCGGTGCGCTTGGAGGCTCTGGCGGCGGGGGCTACGGCGACCTGCAGAACTTGCTGAAGGACGCGGACAAGCCGCCGGCCGAGGCCCCGGTGCCGGAGGCTAACGTGTCACGCCGCCTGGCGGTCGGCTACATGGACGCCTCCGATTTCACGGCGTTCCTGACCGGCAAGCCGAGCGTGGCCGACACGCTCGGCGAGGCGTCCGTGGCGATGGTGTTCCTCCTCGTCCTGCTCGGCGGTCTGCTGATGAACCTCACGCCCTGCGTGCTGCCGCTCGTACCTGTGAGCCTTGCCCTCGTTGGACGCGGCGCCCCGCGCGGAATTGCGTACGGCCTCGGCATGACGCTCGCATACGGCGCGCTGGGAGCTGCCACTGCGTTTGGCGGACTGGCCTTCGGCGCAATACAGTCGAGCCCATGGTTCAACGTCGCCGTTGCGGTAGTGTTCGTCCTGCTGGGCCTCGCGACGAGCGAAGTGTTCTTCATCGACTTCTCGCGGTTCCGTCCACGTCCGAAGGTCGGCGTCATGCCCCGCGAGAAGCGCGGGCTGCTTGCGCCGTTCCTCCTCGGCGCGGGCACGGCCGTCCTTGCGGGTGCGTGCGTGGCGCCGATTCTGCTCGCGACGCTCGTACTCACGGCGAAGTGGTTTGCGGCGGGGCGCGTATGGGCTGTCGCGCTGCCGTTCGTGCTGGGCGCGGGCATGGGACTCCCATGGCCGTTCATCACGGCGGGGATGTCCGTGCTGCCGAAGCCGGGCGCGTGGATGCGGTGGGTGAACCGCGCGTTCGCCATCATCCTGTTCGGCTTCGCGGCGTGGTACGGTTGGCTCGCATGGGGCGGCTTCACGGCGCGCGCCGAAACCGCGCCTACGCAGGATGCCGCCGCCGAAACCGATCCGACGCGCCCGACCCTTGTGATCGTCGGCGCGCCGTGGTGCAAGAACTGCACGGCGATGGAAAAGACCACGCTGAAGGAGCCGCCTGTTGTGGAGGCTCTCGCGAAGTTCAACGTGAAGCACATCGAGATCAACACTTTCGAGGATCTTAAAAAGCATTCCGAGCTGACCGGACTCGACATCAAGGGTGTCCCGGCCTACGTGGTGATTGAAAAGGAGAAGAAGGAAAAGACCCCATGAAAACGACACAGGAAACAACGACCCGTCTGGCGGCGAGCCGCCGGCAATTCGCGAAGGTTGCGTCCGCAGCGGCGCTCCTTCTGGCCGCAGGGTGCTCCGGCGGCGAGGATGAACAGGACAAAACGGCAAAAAAGAAGGAGAAGACAGGAATGGACTTTGACGAACTAAAGGAGGCGCGCCGGAGCGTGCGCCAGTACGCGAAGAGCGAAATCTCTAAGGAAGAGCTGGAGAAGATCGTCACGGACGCCCTGAACGCGCCCAGCTGGAAGAACACGGAGACGACGCGCTACTACGCGGCCGCCACCGCCGCCGCGAAGGAGAGGATGTGGAAGGAGGCGCTTCCCGGCTTCAACGCCGCCAGCTCCGCGAACGCCGCCGCGCTCGTGGCCGTCACATACGTGCCCTGCGAGAGCGGCTTCAACGATGGCAAGGCCGTTGACGACCTCGGCAACACGTGGGGCGCGTACGACTGCGGGCTCGCGAGCTCGTACTTCATCCTCGCGGCGAAGAACCGTGGCTGGGACACGCTCATCATGGGCATGCGCGACGTGGCGAAGGTGAAGGAGATTCTCGGAATCCCCAAGAGCGAGATTCTGATGTCCGTGATCGCCGTCGGCAAGTCCGCGCAGAAGTACATGAAGCGTCCGCGCAAGCCGGTCGCCGAAGTGCTGAAAGTAAAGTGAGGCGACGCGCATGAAGGCTTCCACATCTGAAAGGCGTGGCGTCCCCTCGGGCCTGTTCGACGCGGCGCTGAAGGTCCGCCCCGGCGCGTTCGCCGAAAATGCGTCGATTCTGCTGGACCTCGTGAAGGCCACGGCCAAGGCGGGCGGCGCGGAGATCGTGGTGCCGGCCGACTTCATCCGCGGCGGCGACTGCGGTTCGCTCAACGACCATCCCGCGTTCCAGGCGGCACTCGCCGCCGCGCAGGAGAAATTCCTCAAGACTCTCGCCAAATTGAAGCGTGCGCCGAAGGTCACGTTCACGTCCGGCGGATGGGGTGCGTCCCCGATCGCGGGCGCGGGACCCGATCCGCGCTTCCCGTTCGGGGGGCGTCCCGGCGAGGTGTTCTCGCGTCAGGTGGTGGGCCTTGCTCGCCGTCTAGCGGCGATAGGCTGCCGCCATGCGGTGATCGGGCTATCGGGCGGACTCGACAGCGCGCTCGCGCTGCTCGTGACCGTGGCGGCGTTCGACCTGCTCGGACTCGACCGCGCGGGCGTGCATGTGTACACGATGCCCGGCTTCGGCACCACGAAGCGTACGCGCGGCAACGCGGAGGACCTCGCGGAGGGGCTTGGACTCAAGCTCGAGACGATCGACATCACCGCCGCGTGCCGACAGCACTTCAAGGATATCGGACAGAACGAGCGCGTCCACGACATCACCTACGAGAACGCGCAGGCGCGCGAGCGCACACAGATTCTCATGGACAAGGCCAACCAGTTCAACGGCATCGTCGTGGGCACTGGCGACATGAGCGAGATCGCCCTCGGCTGGTGTACGTACAACGGCGACCACATGAGCATGTTCGGCGTGAACGCCGGCGTGCCGAAGACGGTCGTGCGCGAGGTCTGCCGCTGGTGGGCCGAGGGGAAGGGAGCGGGCGGGCTCGCAGCCAAGGCGCTTCTCGACATCATCGCGACGCCCGTGAGCCCAGAGCTGTTGCCGTCGAAGCGCGGCAAGATCGCGCAGAAGACAGAGGACAAGGTAGGCCCCTACGAGCTGCACGACTTCTTCCTCTGGCACTTCGTCGCCGAACAGGCCGGACGCGCTGAGAACCTGAAGGCCGCAAAGAAGGCGTTTAAAAAGCAGTACTCCGCATCTGTCATCGCCAAGTGGCTGGACGTGTTCTTCCGCAGGCTCTTTTCGCAGTCGTTTAAGCGCAACTGCGCGCCGGACGGCGTGCCGGTGTTCTCCGTCTATTTGGCACCGTCTGCATGGCATGTGCCGAGCGACATATTCAATGGAGCGTTCGTGTGACGATACCCGGGGGGAGGCGTCTCGTCTGGTGCGTGGCGGCGTGTTCCATCGCGCTCGTTGTCTTGATATGCGTTGTAGCGCGTGGATGTCGGGGCGAAGCTGAACGCGCGGAATCGGCACCGGAAGCGTTTCCGCCGCCGTCGGATGACGAGAAGGGCGACGTGCTCGTGACGGGCTACTGCAGCTGCGGCACCTGCTGTGGATGGCGGTTGAGCTGGTTTGGATTTGGGCCTCCAGTCTACACATACGGGCCGAGCAAAGGACAGCGTAAGAAAGTCGGCGTAACGGCGCGCGGAACCATGGCGAGGCATGGCACCGTGGCGGCAGATCCAAAGGTGTTCCCGTTCGGCACGCGGCTGCAGATTCCCGGATACGGCACGGGCGTGGTGGAAGACGTGGGTGGGTCCATCAAGGGACGCCACATCGACGTGTGGTTTCCGACCCATGAGACGGCCCTCCTTTGGGGCCGCCGCAACCTCAAGGTGGTGCCACTGCCATGATGCGATCAGGACAGCGGACGCAGTGTTTTTGTCGCGATTGCAAACTTTTCCATTTCATGCTTGCAAGGCGTCACGGATTTCGGTATACTATCTCCCGTTTTCGCCATGAAAGCGAGGGCGCGTAGCTCAGTTGGTTAGAGCACTACCTTCACACGGTAGGGGTCACTGGTCCGAGTCCAGTCGCGCCCACCATTAACAACAGTGGTCAGGCATTAAGGATTATATGGTTCACCGCCGTGACTCTGCCAGATCTCGAACATGCAGAAGCATGAGAATGCCATTACGTTCAGTCCCGATGCCGACAACGACAAGGGACAGAAAGAGAAGAGAAGTATGAAAATAACAAAATGGTATCATGTTGCAGAATTCATCCTCGTTCCAACTCTCGTTTTTGGGTTGACGGGTGTCCCAGAGCCGCCGCGCAAAGACGCGGCGCAGCAGGGGATCAAGGAGTGGTTCCTCGAGAACTACTACGGACGCGCACCGATTGGGCGTCCTTCGGACATGGAGTTCAAGGGCAACGAAATCTGGATCGGCGGCGGCAAGGTGAAGCTCCGCCTCGACGTGGCGTTGCCGCCGGGCGTGTCGAAGGAGCGGCCATGTCCCGTGGTGCTCGTCGCCGACAGGCGTGCGTGCTTCCCCACGCCAATCAAGCCGGAGAAGCTGAAGAAGGTTCTCGCCGTGCAGGACGAGTTCCGCCGCATGGCGACGGAGCGCGGCTATGCGCTCGTGATGTGGAACGTGAACGACGCCGCGCCGGACTGTTGGCTCTACGACCGTTACATCAAGATGAAGCCGGAAAAGCTTCCTCCCAACGCCTGGGGCGTGTTCGGACTCTACGGCGGCGAGCCGGACGGACGCAAAGGCGACACGTGGGGCACAATCCGCGCCTGGGCGTGGGGACACAGCCGCGTGATGGACTGGATCGAGTCGCGTCCGGAACTCGACGCAAAGCGCGTCGCGGTGTGCGGACACTCTCGCCTCGGCAAGGTGGCGCTCGTCACGGGCGTTACGGACGAGCGATTTCTCGTCGCCTACTCCAACGACTCCGGCGTGGGCGGCGCGCATCCGCACCGTCTCTGGAAGCCCGGCGTGTGCAAGCTTTCATTTGTCAACAAATATCACCTCCATTGGCTCTGCCTCAACTCGCGGAAGTTCGAGGCGGACGAGCGGAACATGCCGCACGACATGGACGAGTTTCTTGCGCTCATGGCACCGCGCTACCTCTACGTTGCGAGCGCGAGCAAGGATGTGTGGGCGGGGCCCGAAGGCGAACAGTTCGCCGCCGAGATGGCGTCCCGCGCATGGGAGCGCATGAACCTGAAGGGCTGGGGCTATCGCGGACACGTCGGCGGACACGTCCGCCCGGGTGAACACGATTTCACGCCCTACGACTTCAAGCTCTTCCTCGATTTCTGTGCCACGCCGTTCGGCACGACGACCACATGTGCGGATGCTCTTCGGCTGCATGATTGACGCTGAGGGCGACGAGGAAATCCGCTTCTGCCTATTGACCTAGGTCAAACCTCATTAGATGTGACATGGAACGCCGCAAAGGTTGTTCGTAGTGGGAAGCCCGATCCCAATCCGCACATTGTTTGCGCTGAGGGACTCTTGTCACTTGAGGCGGCGCACGCGCTTTTCTAGGCGGGGGATGCGCACGGTGAAGGCCGTGCCGGTGCCGGGCTTCGACTCAACGTCTATCTCGCCGCCGTGGGCGTGCACGATGCGGCGCGAGAGCATGAGCCCAAGTCCGCTGCCGTGTTCCTTTGAAGTCTGGTACGGCTCGAAGATGTGCGCGAGCGTCGCCGCGTCCATGCCGCTGCCGTTGTCGCGGATGACCACGTGGACGTCGCGGTCGTCGGCATCCACCTCGATCTCGAGGCTGCCGCCGTCCTTCATCGCCTCAAGGGCGTTCTTGACGAGGTTGAAGAACACCTGCTCCATCTGGGCGCGGTCCACGAGTACCGTTGGAAGGGCGGAGGGTAGGCTGAGCTGAGTTTTGATGCGGCGGTCCTCGAACTGCGCCTTCATGGCGTCAAGCGTAGCCGTGAGCGGGTCGACGAGCGAGCCTGGCACGAGGTTCAGCTTCGCGGGACGGAGCGCGGAGAGAAATCCCTTGATGATGCCCTCCAGGCGTTTGACTTCGTTCTGAGCGGTCGAGATGTCGTGCAGAAGGCGCGCGCGGCGCTCCTCGTCCGGCTCGCGACGGAACTCGCGCCCAAGCAGCTGTAGGTTCAGCGAGATTGCGTTGAGCGGGTTGCCGATTTCGTGTGCGACGCCTGCGGCAAGGTCGCGCACCGCGTCCGTGCGGCTGGACTCCCTCGCGCTTTCCTCCTGCGCGCGGGCGAGCGTCACGTCGCGCACGAGCAGGAGCGTGCCGGTGGGGGAGGGCGTGGACTGTATCTCCAGTATGCGGTGCTCGGGGTAGGTGATCTCGATTTCGCAGGACGCCTGTCGCGTCCAGCCCTTGCCCTCGCCGGACGGCGTGAGCAGGTTGTCCCAGTCCCAGTCCGGCAGGAGGTGGCGCACGGGGCGTCCCCGTGCCTTCTTGCCGTCGAAGCCGGTGAGGCGCGCGACGGCCTCGTTGGCGTAGACGGCGTTGCCTGCGGCGTCCACCACCATCACGCCCTCGCGCAGGGACTGGAACACCGACTCGTAGAACGACAGCTCCTCCACGAGCAGCCGGTACTGCTTGCGCTGGCTCTCGGCGTCGAGCTTGTCGATGTGCTCTGCGACCTTGCTGAAAAAGACTCTCATTGCGTTTTTCCTCTATCTTTTGGGCGATATGATTATATCATAAATCTGGGCTTTGAAACGCCGCAGTTTTTTGGTACAATATTGTCCACGCCCAAAGCCGGTATAGCGTAGTGGTAGCGCAGCGGTTTTGTAAACCGCTGGTCGGGGGTTCGAATCCCTCTGCCGGCTCCAATTGGGAAAACCATCTTATGTTAATTCTACCTGCAATCGATTTGAAGGGGGGCGTGTGCGTGCGCCTCCGCCAGGGGCGCGCCGACGACGTGACCACCTACAACGACGATCCCGCCGCGCAGGCGCGCGACTGGCGAGACCAGGGCGGCCGCGAGCTGCACGTCGTGGACCTAGACGGCGCCTTCGCCGGCACGCCGCGCCATTCGGACGTGATCCGCGCCATCATCGCCGCGTTCGGTCGGCCCGTGGAAGTGGGCGGCGGCATCCGCACGCCCGAGACGCTCGCGTCAGTCCTTGAAGCCGGCGCAACGCGCGCGATCATAGGCTCGGCGGCGCTCGAGGACCCCGCGTTCCTCACGCGCGCCGTGGAACAGTACGGCGAGCGCGTGGCCGTGGGCATTGACGCGCGCGACGGTTTCGTGCAGACGCGCGGCTGGGTCACCACCACGCAGGTGAAGGCAGTGGACCTCGCTCGCGCCGTGGCCGAGATCGGCGTCAAGACGATCATCTACACGGACACCGCCACCGACGGCATGCTTGGCGGTCCGAACCTCGGTCAGATGGCGGCGATCTGCGACGCTGCGCCGTCCTGCCAGATCACCGCCTCCGGCGGCGTATCATCCCCGCGCGACGTCGCGAACCTCATCGCCCTCGCCCGTCCCAACCTGCGCGCCGCCATTGTCGGCAAGGCTCTCTACGACGGACGCACCACCTTGAAGGAAATGAACGATGCTGCCGGTTGCAACGCTTGAGACGCTGGATAACGGACTGAAACTCGTCCTCGTGCCGGACGACCACATCGAGCACATGCTCTTCAAGGGCACGAAGACGCGCACGGCCCTTGAGATCAGCCAGGCCATCGAGGGACGCGGCGGCAACTTCAACGCCTACACGAGCGAGGAGGGTACGTGCTTCTATGCCTACCTCCCATGCGACTACCTCGCGACGGCGGTGGATATCATCTCCGACATGTACCTGTACGCGGCGATCCCCGACGCGGAGTTCGCGCGCGAGCGTCAGGTGATCCTCGAGGAGATCAAGATGTACGCAGACGAGCCGGACTCGGTGGCGTCCGAAAACCTCTCCCGTGCGCTCTTCCCGAACAATCCGCTTGGACTGCCGATAGCCGGTTCCGCCGCGACGCTCGACAAGATGACGCCAAAGTGTCTGCGCGGCTACATTCGCAAGGCGTACGTGCCGTCCGCCACCACGGCCGTTGTGGCGGGCCGCTTCGAGCCGGCTGCGGCGCGCGCACTCGTGGAGAAGGCGCTGGGCGGGCTTGCGGAGGGCAATCCGCTTCCCTTCGTGCCCGTGAAGGCGCGTACGCGTCCCGTGAAGGAGGTCCGCGCGGAGCGCGACATCCAGCAGGTCCAGCTCGCACTCGGCTTCCGTACGTTCGGCGTGCGCGCGCCCGCGCGGAAGAAGTACGCGGCGAACGTGTTCGACGCGCTGATGGGGCGGTCGATGAGCTCGCGTCTCTTCCAGAGTGTGCGCGAGAAGCGCGGCCTCAGCTACGACATCCGCTCGCAGATTCAGTTCTTCGAGGAGACGGGCGGCTGGGCCGTCACGGCCGGACTCGCGACGGACCGCGTGCCGCAGGCGGTGGAGACGATCGAACGCGAGTTGGCGCGCATCCGCGCGAAGCGTCCCGGCGCCGCCGAGCTGAAGCGCACGAAGGAGTACCTCGTCGGAAATTTCCGTCTCGGGCTAGAGCAAGTGCGCGCGCGCCTGTTCTACTTCGGCAACTGCGTGCAGACGTACGGACGCGTCCTCCCGCCGGACGAGGTCGTGGCCGGCATCGCCGCCGTCACGGCGGACGACGTCCTCGCCATCGCCAACGAAATACTCGATGACGCGAAGAAATCTGTTTCATGGGTTACGCCAAAGGGGTGACGCACGGACCGTATTTATGGTATACTGTGCGCCATGAAAAAAGAAGCGAAGAAATACGTTGACGGTTACAAGGCCTTTCTCACCGAGGCCAAGACGGAGCGGCGCGCGTACGCCGCGGCCGTGCGTCTGTTGGAGAAGGCGGGATTCCGCGAGCTTAAGGGCGCGAAGCGCCTGAAGGCCGGTGACAAGGTGTGGCGCGGCTACCACGGGAAAACACTTTTCGCCGCCGTGATCGGCCGCGAGGGGACGTCCGCCGGCGTGCGCGTGGTGGGCGGCCACACGGACGCGCCGCGTCTCGACCTCAAGCCGAAACCGCTTTACGAGAAGGGCGACATCACCTTCTTCGACACGCACATGTACGGCGGCATCAAGAAGTACCAGTGGCTCGTGCTGCCGCTCGCGCTCTATGGAACCGTCGCGAAGAAGGATGGCACGCGCGTGGAGGTGTCGATTGGCGACGCGCCCAGCGATCCCGTGTTCATGATTTCGGACATCCTCCCGCACTTCGGCAAGGAACAGCTTGACAAGAAGGTGAAGGACGCCGTGGCGGCCGAGGACATGGACGTGATCGCCGGCCTCGGCAAGATCGAAGACCTCCTCAAGGATAAATACGGCATCGAGAAGGACGACCTCCTGAGCGCCGAACTTGAGATCGTCCCCGCCGGCGCGCCGCGCGACGTGGGCCTCGACCGCGCGCTCGTGGCGGCCTACGGACACGACGACCGCGTGTGCGCCTACGCTGGCCTCGCCGCTCTGATCGACGTGGCCGGCGCGAAGGGCGCGCCCGCCCGCACCTGCGCCGTTGTGCTCTGCGACAAGGAGGAAATCGGCAGCGTGGGCGCAAGCGGCATGGACAGCTCGTTCTTCGAGAATTCCATAGCCGAGCTCATCGACCGCGAGGGCGGCAACGCGCGCGACATAGACGTGCGCCGCGCGCTCGAGGCGTCGCAGATGCTCAGCGCGGACGTCTGCGCCGCGAGCGACCCGCACTTCCCCGACGCCGACTCCACCGGCAACGAGTCGCGTCTCGGCAAAGGTCCCTGCATGATCAAGTATACGGGCCCCGCCGCGAAGAGCGGAGCGAACGACGCGCGCGCGGAGTTCATCGCCGCGCTCCGGCGCATCCTAGACGACGCGGGCGTCACCTGGCAGATGGGCGAACTCGGCCGCGCGGAGAAGGGCGGAGGCGGCACGATCGCGAAGTTCATGGCGCGCTTCGGCATGGACGTGATCGACTTCGGGACCCCGCTCCTCAACATGCACGCGCCGTGGGAACTGGCGTCCGCCGAGGACTGCTGGAACACGAACCGCGCCTACCGCGCCTTCTTCGAGGCATCCGCTGCCGCGCTGAAAATCGATTGACCCAGTTTCAAACCATAATCATCAAAGAGAGGAATGATTAAATGAAAAAGATCTTGATCGTTTTTGCGGCCGCCGTCGCCGCGCTCACGATGGATGCCGCGCCTCAGAAAGGACGTCTGCAGCCGCAACGCCCACAGCAGCAACGGACCATGACGGCAAAGCACGCGACCGCCAAAGGGCCTCAACGCGTGTCCCGCCGCCGTGGTGGCATCGACCGCGACCGCCGTGAGAGGCTCAGCGGACACGACCGTCGCCTCATAGACGCAATCGAGGACGCAGATTCGCTCCACGAACTTCGCCGCTACTTGCAGGCTGCGGCTTCCTCGCGCTCGGAGGAGGTGCGCATGGCGATGGTTGATGCATTGGAGGAAAAGGGCGGACGCTCTGCCTCCGACCTCGCCTATTTCATCGCCGATCCGGACGAAGACGTGGCTTCCGCGGCCTTCTCTGCCTGGACGTCTGTTCTTGACGACGCCCACGGTGGGCGGCGCGTACGCGCTATCCTTGAAACGGCTGATATCCTGCGCAGCTTCTCGGGCGGCCTTTGGGAGAGGCCTGCCATGCCGCCAACTGTCGTCCCGTCGGCCGTTCCCGTTGTGCAGCCCGCGACGGTTCCAGTTGCAGTGCCTGTTGCCCGTTGACAGAAACAAGGAGGCGTGACATGGATAGACGCGTGATTGCCATCGATGGCCCCAGCGGCGCGGGCAAGAGCTCCGTATCGAAGCGAGTGGGGAAGGAGTTGGGATTCCTGCATGTGGATTCCGGCGCGCTCTACCGCATCATGACGTGGCAGTGCCTCGTGCGCGGCGTGGACACGTCCAACCCTGCCGCTGTCGCCGCCTGCGCGGCGGCGGTGGAGGTGGAGTGCCGTCCCGAGAACGGCGCCATCGCCTACTACGTGGGCGGCGAGCCGCCTGGCGACCGCATCCGCACGCCAGAGATCAACGCTCACGCCTCGCCCGTCGCCACCGTCAAGGAGGTACGCGACCGCATCACGTCCATCCTCCGCGGCATGACGCAGTACGGCGATCTCGTGGTTGAGGGACGCGACATCACGACGGCGGTGTTTCCCGATTCGCCGGCGCGTTTCTATCTCACCGCCTCCGCCGAGGCGCGCGCGGCGCGTCGTCAGAAGGAAGAGGTGGAGAAGGGCATCGCGAACCAGTCCGCCGAGGCCGTGAAGGCATCGCTCCTCGCGCGTGATGCAATCGACTCCACGCGCAAACACGCGCCGCTCCGCAAGGCGGACGGCGCGTTGGAGATCGACTCCACCGACCTCACGCTTGACCAGGTGGTAGAGACTGTCCTCAACGCCCTGCCGGACGGCTGGCGGTGAGGTAATGAACATCTTACCAATTCCTCTCTTAGAATGAGGTTTGGGACAGCTTCCCCAATCAATACAGATTGGGGAAAGCCGCAGCAAGGTGGGGCGAGCCGCATGGTGGGGCGAGGCGTCCCGCCGAGCCGCCGCAAATCCCGTTTCCCCATGTAGCCCGCCGCCCGCGCTTCGCACGGGAATGTAAATGAGGATAACTTTAAGAATGTTGCCAATGTGGAAATGTTGCCAATGCCAATGTTGCCAGTTCTTGGCAACATTTGATCAAGTTATAGGCAAGGGAGAACGCTCATCCCATGTAGGGAAGTCAAACCCTCCATGTAGGGAGATCAAACCCTCCATGTAGGGAGCGCGCACCCCCCATGTAGGTAGACGGCACCTCCCACGTAGGGAGGGCCGCGCTCCGTCGCGGCCACCTCGCCTTTTCTTTCACGGAAGCTCCGTCCAGGTCTGCTTGACCTTGCGGACGAGGCCGGCCTCGGCGAGGTCATCCTCCGTGGGCTTGGCCTTGTTCACGGCCGACTTGTCGAGCTCGAGCTTCGACTTCGTCCAGCCTTCGGGCAGCGTGGCGAGGAAGGCCTGCGTCATCGTCTGGCTCCGCTCCGCGCGCTCGTAGCCGTCGAAGCCGTGCGTGAAGTGGTAGGTCTTCCCGTCGATCTCGATGTCGCCGGACTCCACGCCGATCGGCGAGACCGAGAAGGACTGGTTGAAGACGTACTCGGGGTGCTCGTGGGCATACGCCGAGCAGGCTGCCGAGAGCGCCTCTATGACGTCCTTCGTCTCCTTGATGCGTAGCTCCATGGACCGCTTCGCGTTCTGCAGCGCCACGAGTGCGGGCACCGCGCTCTTGAGCTGCTCCTTGTTCGCCACGCCCGTCGCGAGCGCCGCCTCCGCGATCTCGCGGAGGTCTTTCATTGACTTCATTGCCATTGTTTTCTCCTTTTTTGTTTTTGATGTGAAGTTGTTTTGATTTGGCAGCTGGTTTGTCCACTAGCCACTAACCACTAGCCACTAACCACTAACCACTAGACCAGCGACTTGCCGACCTTGAACTCGTAACCGCACCTCGGGCACGCCACCACCGTCTCCGGCGTCACGTGGTCGCGCCCCGGCTCCTCGGGGAAGCGGCACTCCTGCCGCTTCACGCCCGTGGGCCTCGCCTTCGCCTGGGCCTTCTTCTCCTGGCGCATCCGGGCCTGCGCGACGGACCGTTTCCGTAGCGCCGTCTCGCAGAGGTTTTCGCCCTTGGGCACGAACGCGAAGGGTGCCTCGGCCATGGCCTGGCGGAACCTGCCCATGGCCTGCACCGCGACTTCCAGCTGCGAGCGGGACTTGTTGACGCGGGCGTAGAACCGGCAGCGGTCGGTGATGCGCACGTCGTAGCCATCCAGCATCAGCTTGGCGATCGTGTCGAACACCGCGAGAAGCCCGCAGGGCGACACCTGGA
>CACWIW010000112.1 GCA_902761035.1 uncultured bacterium
GGAGTCGTACTCGAAGTAGCCCTGCGCGTAGTTCTCGGTGTAGTTGCCGATGATCTTGATGGAGTTCTTGTTCGCGCCCACCGTGCCGTCGGCGCCGAGACCCCAGAACATGCACTCCTTGCGGTCGCCCTTCGGGACGACGAACGACTCGTCGCCGAGGATGTAGCGGCCCGTGACGTCGTCGACGATGCCCACCACGAAGTGGTCGAGCGGGAAAGCCTGCGCCATGTTCGCAAAAATATTCGCACACATCTGCGGCGTGAAGTCCTTCGAGCCGATGCCGTAGCGGCCGGCGAGAACCTTCGGGTACGCATAGGAGATTCCACCATTCTGCTTGGCCTGACCAATCGCGGCACAGACGTCAAGGTAAAGCGGGTCGTTCGCACCGGGTTCTTTCGTGCGATCTAGGACGGTGATTACCTTGACGGTTTGTGGAATCGCGCGGACAAAATCTACCATCGAGAACGGACGGTAGAGGTGTACCTTGATGAGGCCGACCTTCTTGCCCTCCTTGAGGAGCGCGTCGACCGTCTCGTGCAGCGTGTCGCAGCCGGAGCCCATCGCGATCACGACGTACTCGGCGTCGGGCGCGCCGACGTAGTCGTAGAGCTTGTACGCGCGGCCCGTGAGCTTCGCGAGCTTGTCCATGTACTTCTGGACAATCGCGGGCGTGGCGACGTAGTACTTCTCGCAGCTCTCGCGGCCCTGGAAGTTCATGTCCGGGTTCTGCGCCGTGCCGCGCATCGTCGGATGCTCAGGGTCAAGGGCACGGGCGCGGAAGGCCTCGACGTACTTGTCGTCGATCATCTCGCGGATCGTCTCCATCGGGATCTCGTCGATCTTCTGGACCTCGTGCGAGGTGCGGAAGCCGTCGAAGAAGTGGAGGAACGGCACGCGGCTCTCGAGCGTGGACGCGTGCGCGACCATCGCCATGTCGTGCGCCTCCTGGACGCTGTTGGAGCAGAGCATCGCGAAGCCGGTCTGGCGGCACGCCATCACGTCGCCCTGATCGCCGAAGATGCAGAGGCCCTGGCACGCGAGGGAGCGCGCGGACACGTGGAACACGGTCGGGGTGAGCTCGCCCGCGATCTTGTACATGTTCGGGATCATCAGCAGGAGGCCCTGCGAAGCCGTGAACGTCGTGGTGAGCGAGCCGGTCGTGAGCGAGCCGTGCACCGCGCCGGCGGCACCGCCTTCGGACTCCATCTCGACGATCGAGGGGATCGAGCCCCAGATGTTCGTCTTGGCGTGAGCAGCCAGTTCGTCGCACGTTTCCGCCATCGGCGATGACGGGGTGATCGGGTAGATCGCCGCCACTTCGCTGCACGCGAAGGCGATCTGAGCGGCCGCGGTATTGCCGTCGACCATGATCTTCTTAGCCATGTTCTCTTTTTTCCTTCTTCTGGTTGGATGAAAAATGAATGTTTATTATAGGATTATTCCCCGGCAAATTCAAGCGCGAAATCCTAGAAATTCAAAACGGACAGGACAGAAGGCCCCGGCGAAGGTCAAACTGGCGTCAGCCAGCGGTGAAAAACGACTGCATTTCCTCGAACTCTGGGACTTTCGAGAGCACCAGCGCACGGCACTCAGCGTAGATCTCCGCCGCCGTACGGGACGATCCGTACCCCAGCACACGCTCCGCAAGTGCGCGCGCATCGTCCGCAGAAACCGCCTGAAGCACCTTCCGAATCGGCGGAATGTAGCCCGCGCTCATGGAAAGCTCCGTCACGCCAAGACCCGCCCAGAGAACGCCCAGCACCGGATCGGAAGCCGACTCGCCGCACACCGCCACGGGAATCCCGGCCGCGCGCGCCGCACGTACCGTCATGTCCACAAGGCGTATCACTGCGGGATTCGCCGGCTGGTATAGGTACGAGACACGCTCGTTTGCGCGGTCTGCCGCCATCGTATATTGGACAAGATCGTTCGTCCCAATGGAGAAAAAGTCACATTCCTTCGCAAAGGCGTCCGCGTTCAGTGCGGCGGACGGTACCTCGACCATCATGCCACGCGGGATATTCGCGTCGAACGAAACGCCCTCGGTACGAAGGGACTCCATAGCCCGAGCCAGCGCCGCGTTCGCCTCGCGCAGTTCCTCAAGGGTGGCAATCATGGGGTACATCACGGCGCTCGGGCCACACGCGCTCGCGCGCAGTATGGCGCGCAGCTGCACATGGAACACGTCGCGGTGCGTCAGCAGATAGCGGATCGACCTGTTGCCGAGGAACGGGTTGGCCTCGAGTGCCAACCGCCCGCGCTGCAACTTGTCGCCTCCGAGATCCAGCGCGCGGATGACGGCCCGCGAACCTGCGCCAAGCTTCGCCGCCGCCTTGGCGGCCTCGGAATAGGCGGCCGTCTGCTCGGCTTCGCCGGGATTCGCCTCCCCGCCCAGCCAGAGATACTCGCTGCGGTAGAGTCCGATGCCCTGCGCGCCGTAGGATGACAGGTCTTTGATCGACACGCCCGGCTGCATGTTCGCGCACAGCCTCACGGACGGCGCGGCGGCACCCCTTGCATCCACATCGTCCCTCTCAATACGCGCGAGCAGCTCCTGTTCGCTCTTCGCGTGGCGGTCGAAAGCGGCACGCGTCTGCGCGTCCGGGTTGACGGTGACGACGCCAGTCGAGCCGTCCAGCAGAATGATGTCGCCCGCCTGAACGCGGGACGTGATGTCGCCAAGCCCCACCACCGCCGGAATCCCCAGCGCGCGGGCGAGCAGGGCCACGTGCGACGTGGCGGAGCCGCGGTTCGTGGCGAAGCCGAGGATCAGCTCGCGGGGGAAAGTTACGGTCTCGGACGGAGTGAGGTCGTCCGCCACCACAATGACGGGGCTTGTGACGTGCTCGAACGCCGAATCGCCGCAGCCCAGCAGGATTCGCATCATGCGGGACTCGATGTCCTCGACGTCCCGCTGGCGTTCGCGGAGATACTCGTCCTTCATCTTCGCGAACATCGCGCGGAAGTCGTCCGTCGTACGGCGGATTGCGGCCTCGGCGTTGAGATGTTCGTCCCGGATCCGACGCTCCACGGCGGAAATGGCCATGGGGTCTTCCAGAAGGAGCAGGTGATTGGCGAGAACATCGGACGCGATGCCGTCCGCATCGGACTTGAACTTCGCGGCCAGCTCCTCGATCTGTCGGCGCGTCTCGGCAAGGGCCGCCCGATAGCGGATTAGCTCGGCCTCCACGTCGGCATCTGAAAGTACGTACTCCGGAACGGCGAGAGCGCTGCTTTTGGAATAGAGGAACACGGGCCCCACTGCAAAGCCGCGGGACGTGGCAAGGCCGGAGACGGAAACCGTCGCCGACGCCGCGCGCCCAGATGGCGCGTCCGTGTTCGGGTAATCGCTCACTGTTCGTCAGGGATGTCGAACTTGCGGGAGACCAACGCCTCCAGCTCCTCCAGCACCTCTTTGGCCTGCGGCCCCGAGGCCGTGACCTTGAGCGTGGTTCCGCACACGGCCTCAAGCGTCATGAGCGCCATTATGGACTTTCCGCTCACCACGTTGCCGTCCTTCTCCACCTCAACGTCCGCGTTGAAGCGCGAAGCGATCTTCGCGAACAGACCAGCCGGCCGCACGTGCATGCCGTACTTGTTCTTGAGCGTGAGTTCTTTTGTCAGTTTGTCGTCAGCCATTAGGCCCTCCCGTCTGTCTGTGCACCGGCGGCCTCGGCACGGGCGCAGATGCGCGAGTCGAGGTCCTTCACGGCGTCATAACCGCTCGCCAACAGCTTGTACTGCTGCGCTGCGGTTTCAATCAGGTTCACCAGGTCGCGACCGGCCGAGACCGGGATCGTGATCTGCGGCACCTCCACGCCGAGGATCGTCCGCGTACGGCGTTCCTGGCCGGTGCGGTCGAGTTCGCCGTTGACGTCCTCCATGCGGCGAAGCGAGATGACGAGGTCGATCCTCTTCTCGCCGCGCACTGCCGTCACGCCGAACACCTTCGGTACGTTGATGATGCCAATTCCGCGTATTTCCATGTAGTTGCGCGTCACTTCGCTCGCGGATGCGAAGATCGCGTTGATTGCCACGTCCTTGCGGATGCATGTGAAGTCGTCCGCCACCAGCGCGTTGCCGCGCTTGATGAGGCCAAGCGCCGTCTCGCTCTTGCCGAGTCCGGCCGCGCCTTCGATCAGCACGCCTAGACCAGCCACCTCGACGGTTGTTGCGTACATGCGAATCTTAGGCGCGCGCAGCGTTTCCAGCACGAACGTGCTCTGGTGGAAGAATTCGCGCGTCAGGAGGTCGGTGCGCATCACGGCCGCCCCCGCCGCAGCCGCCTCAGCCTCCAGGCCATCCGGCACCTGCATGCCGTTGGCGAAGATGATGCAGTAGGCGCCGCGGTGGATGAGGGCCTTGACGCGCGCGATTCTTTCGCCGGACGGCAGGCTCTCGAGGTAGGCCTGCTCGGCCCGTCCGATTACCTGGAGCCGACGCCAGGCAAAACACCCGTAGAAACCAGTCAGCGCGAGGCCGGGCCGATTGCACATCGGCTCCAGCACCTCGTGCTGCAACCCCTCCCCGCCCACGACAACGTCGAGGTGCAGACGCTCACGCCCCAACTCGACAAAGTCGCGGAGCGTGAACGGCCGGGGTTCGGTCTCTTTCGCGGCGTCAGCCATCGGCCCTTCCGGCGTTTTAGTTGCGCGGGGAACCGGCGCGCGCGGCGCGCACGTTGCCCTTGCGCGCCTTCACGCGCATCTTCAGCAGCTGGCGCTCGGCGCGCGCGGCCGCGGCGTCGATCACGCTCTTGCCGGATTCGCTGAACTCCTTCGCGCCCACGGCCGTCTCGCCGAGGCGGTTCGCCACGACTTCGGCCATGTACATGTGCTTCTTCACGTCGACATCGATCACTATCGAGATCTTCGTAACCTTAGGAAAGGCCTGCTGCAGCTTCTCCATGCGCATCTGCGCATACTCCTTGAGCGACTCGATCTTCACGTCGCTGTGGCGCATCGTAACTTCAATACTCATCTGTTTCCTCCTTGTTGGTTGGTTCTTGTTACATCCTGAAATCCTCGCCGAGGTAGAGACGGCGGGCGTCCTCGTCGTTGACTAGGTACTCGCTCGTGCCCTCGCAAAGCAGCCGGCCGTCGTACACCAGGTAGGCACGGTCCACCACGTTAAGCGTCTCGCGCACGTTGTGGTCCGTGATGATAATGCCTAGCCCCTGGTTGCGGAGCCCGCGCACGATCTCCTGAATGTCGTGGACGGCGAGCGGGTCCACCCCCGCGAACGGCTCGTCCAGCATCAGGATCGACGGACGCCGCACGAGAGCGCGCGCGATCTCCAACTTGCGCCGCTCGCCCCCGGAAAGCGTATACGCCGGCTGCTTCGCGACCTTCATCAGGTCAAGCGAGGAAAGTAGCTCCTCGCAGCGCGCCGTGCGGTCGGCCCGCTTCATGTCCAGCGTCTCGAGGATCGCCATCACGTTGTTCCACACGCTGAGCTTGCGGAACACGCTCGCCTCCTGCGCAAGGTAGCCAAGGCCCCTGCGCGCGCGCTGGAACACGGGCAGGCGCGTCACGTCCTCGCCGCGGAAGACCACGCTTCCCTCATTGGGCTTCACGAGTCCCACGATCATGTAGAACGTCGTCGTCTTCCCCGCGCCGTTGGGTCCAAGCAACCCCACGATCTCGCCGCACCGCACTTCCATCGACATGCCGTTAACCACCGTGCGGTCGCCATAAGACTTCACCAACCCCTTTGCGACGAGGTCGGGGGCCTTCTCGCTTTCGCGCGCCATTTCCGTCATGGCTCTGATTACGGGGTCATCCATCTCTTTCGCACTCCGCTTACTTCCCGTGCTCCAGCAGTTTCTTGGGATCCTTCCCCTTCAACATGCCGCCAGGCAAGTTCACAACGGATCCCTCCACCGACACCTGTTCGGCATCAAGCCAGAAGGTAATCTTCTTGCCTTCCACCATACCGCCGCGCTGCGACGGGTCAGACAGCTTCGCATTCGTGGTATCGTCGCCGTACATCACGATCTTCGACGCCGCCTTAGTGAACACCGCCTTCGAGCAGGACGCCGTGCGCGCCTCGTTCGTGATCGACACATTCCCGATCGCAACGATGCGCTTGAGGTCGTTCGTACCATCCAGGAACACGAAAAGCCTGTCCGCATGCATCTGGTACTGCTCGTCGTCCACGAACACGTTGCGATCAAAGAGGATGATGCCCTCCTTGCGGTCGTAGTCCGTGCGCTCGCTCGTGATCACGGCATCGCGCCCCGTACGCGGAGCGTTGACTTTTACCTTTGCCTTCTTATCTGACTTCTTGTCCTTTTTGTCCTTGCCTGACGCCGACACTTCCTGCTTCTTCGTCTCTGCTTCGGCTTTCGCCTTGGCTTCCGCCTCCGCAGCGGCTTTAGCAGCCTCTTCCTGTGCCATCCTCTCTGCCTCGGCCTTTGCCTTGGCTTCCGCCTCCACAGCGGCCTTAGCGGCATCTTCCTGGGCTTTCCGCTCTGCCTCAGCCTTCGCCTTGGCTTCAGCCTCCGCAGCGGCCTTTGCGGCATCTTCCTGGGCCTTCCGCTCTGCCTCAGCCTTCGCCTTGGCTTCAGCCTCCGCAGCGGCCTTGGCGGCATCTTCCTGGGCCTTTCTCTCAGCCTCGGCCTTTGCCTTGGCTTCCGCCTCCGCAGCGGCCTTGGCGGCCTCTTCCTGGGCCTTTCTCTCGGCCTCGGCCTTCGCCTTGGCTTCTGCCTCAGCTTTAGCCCTCGCCGCTTTCTCGCGTTCCAAGGCTTCCGCAGCGGCGGCCGCTGCCTTGGCACGCGCCTCCATGTCGGCTCGATTGCGTCCCTCAGGACGGCGCAGCATCACATCGTCGGGATTGACAGTCTCCTTGGCAGGCTCTGGCGACGGTATGATCAAGTCCGCCAAATCAACAGCGCCGACGGTTGCCACGCAGGCTGCGCAAATTGCTATAAACGAAAGATGTTTCATTTCTTAATGAGTCTCCCAGGGTTGATCTTTCCGCCTTTGGTACGTATCTCCGACTGCGAGAAGATCTTGATGAACTCGCGTGTCAGCGAAAAATAGATGCCTCTCCCCTTCACCGTGGCGTCGCCGTACAGCATGTCGGCGTTGCCGTCCACCCAGCCGGTCTTCGTCGCACGGTCCACCAGGCAGTTCTCGGCATCCAGCCGCGCCGTCCTGTTCGTGCCGGTCGCGTCAAACTGCTCAAGGCGGATTTTCTCCGCCCAGATGTAGCTTGAATCGGAGAAGATCATTGCCCGCGCGGCCGTGATGCGCGACTTGGCCGTGCCGTCTGGATACGATTCGAGCACCATGGACACGTTCTCGGCCGGCGCGACGACCTTCTTCGCACACTCGGCGAACGCCGCCCTCAGACGCAGCATGTCGGAGTCGTCTGCCCGCTCCGCGAGCCAGCGTTCGCTTGAGAACGCAGCCACCGCCGCGCCCGCCGCCAGCACGCCCGCCGCCCACACGAGGAATCTATGCGCTTTGCCTGCCATTTCCGTTTTCACCCTCGCACAATTCCATGGATCGCCAGCAGTTTCTTCCACAACGCCTTCACGTCCTTGAAGGCGATCGCGTTCGCCGCGTCGGAAAGAGCCTTCTTCGGGTTGACGTGCGTCTCCATGAACACGCCGTCCACGCCCGTCGCCACAGCCGCGCGAGCGAGCGCGGGCGCGTACTTACCATCGCCGCCCGATCCCGTGCCGAGACCGCCCGGACGCTGCACCGAGTGCGTCGCGTCGAAAATCACCGGATAGCCAAGGTCACGCATGATCAGCAGTGAACGCATGTCCGCCACGAGGTTACGGTAGCCGAAGCTCGCCCCTCGCTCGCAGAGGACGATGCGCCGGTTACCCGTGGACTCAATTTTCTTCACGACGTTCGCCATGTCCTCGGGGGCCATGAACTGCCCCTTCTTCACGTTCACCACGGCGCCCGTCTCGCCCGCAGCAACCACGAGGTCCGTCTGCCGCGCAAGAAACGCGGGAATCTGTAGCACGTCGCACACCTCCGCCGCGCGCGCGCACTGCCAGGGCTCGTGTACGTCCGTCAGCACCGGCACCTCGAACGTCTCGCGTATCTCGGCAAGTATGCGAAAGGTCGTTGGCGACCTCTACGAGACGCGCCGCGAGATCGAGGGCCATTCGACGGCTCTCAATCACGCACGGGCCCGCGACGAACGTCAACGAACCATCGCCGAACGCCACACCGCGATCGACATCTATTTGCCGGACTTTATTCATGTAGCTGATATTCCTTGCCGAATATTATACCAAAAAAATGCCGTCCGTGCAGTCACCATTTCCCAAATGTACGAATCTTTAAATTACGGAACTCGACAGTGCCGCCGTCCGGCTCTAGGACAATGCGTCCCTGCAACTCGGCGTCGTCGCGTTTTTTCCGGTCTACGATCTTCCCGTCAAGCCAGTGCGTGACAGGCTTCCGGCGCGCGACGATGCGTACCGTCTGCCACGCAAGAGGATCCTTTGCATCGGGCGGCAAAGGCGTCAGCGGGTAGGCGATCGACGTGTCGACGTTCGTCTCGGCGTTGTGGAAGTACAGGATTTGGCCTGATGCCCCAGGAGACAGACGATAGTCGACCTTGAAGTCGAAGTCCGTGAAGGAATCCGCCGTTCGGATGGCGTCCGCCCCGGCAGATGCCACGAGCGCGTCGTTCGTTGCACACCACCCGCGCGCCGTGAAGTTCGAGCTGCCGGCCGACACGTCCACCCAGCTGTTTGTGAGAGACTCTCCGTCCCAGAGGAGGATCCATCCCAGAACCTCCTCTTCGGGCGTCAACATGTTGGGTGGCGGCTCCCTCCTGAACAGTGCGCACCCGCACAGTCCAGCGAACACTACAGAAACAATAATCAATCTAGGCGTTTTCATGGGGATAGTATATCACAAAAAGGCGCAGCGCGCGCACGACAGCCGTCAGGGCGCATCTCCGTTTTTCACCCATGCGTATTGGGATTTGGAAACAACCAAGACAACTTTCAAGAACAACATTGTCCTGCGGACACACCTTGAACATTCAGAATCGTGGCAGTTTGAGAATCGGCAAATGGGCGCAGGCGAGTTAGCCCGCGCGCCGAAGGCCAGTTGTTTCAAATAGTTGTTTCCAATCTTCAGAAGACTCGGCGGTGAATTTCGCAGATGCATCCCAGCCGTCAGACCCATCAAGTCTCCCATCCACCTTTCTACAGCACGTCAACACCTTCAACGAACACCTCTTTGCGCGGAGGTGGCTTTAGATCCAGGTCACGGAGAACGGAATCGACAAGTTCTACCGAGAAAGTCCAGCCATGTTTGATCTTTGATTTGTCCACTGCACCTTTGAGTGTCATACGATGTCGGTCGATAACATCTTCGTGCGCCTTAATGCACAGAGATTGCCCTGTGTGAGTTTTCCAAATTGCCGTTTTCCCACTTGCAACAGGTGGATGTCGTGACATGTCTGGATAAAATGTGCTCCACATTGAAAATCGGTCTCCAAACTTTTCTTTGAACGCTTCAGTCATATTTTCAACCTCGGTCAAAACTTCCTCGTCGCTCATTTTCTCCTGTGGCAAAGAATAGAGCCTTATGCTGTAAAGACCATGGTTTATTCTTGAGTACCGCAATTTGGCGCGGGTACAGAGGCGAAACGGCCGCTTTAACTGGACGACAACTTCCATGTTGCAGTCGTCATCCAGAACAACGGAATCGCGTGCTAAATTAATAACGCGCCCAAGTGCAAAGCCACAAAGCGATTCAATCCTCATTTCACGATTAATCGGAAATCTGAGCGATACAGGAGGATTTGGAGAAGAACTTGGAACGGCCCATTCTGGAATCTCAACCTTACTGTATGTTATGGTCTTGGCCTTTTCCACGGCCTCACGAATTGCAATTCTTTTTCGCTTTTCTTCGGCAATCCTTTTCTGCTTTTCCTCTGGGGATTCACCTGTACGACCGACACGTTTCGTGCCTTCACTCGGCTTCGTTACATGTTTTCTAGGACCATATACATGACTCCTATAGTAAAATGCATACGCTGTGTGCGCACTCAAGGCGATAATCAGCATTAACTGTAAAACGAGTTTGGTCTTCATCCTTATACCTCTTGAACACTCTTTCGTTAGTGGCTGAAATAACTGACCATTCGGAATGCGGGACCCCGTCTGGGCCATGTGCCAATGTCAATGTCTCCCGTACTTATCTATCTCTTCCTTGACGATGTTGTAGTAGGCGTATGGGTCGGACTTGGTAGATTCGTGTACGTGTATTTTGTTCCGGGCACCACTGACATCGGCAATACCCCAGAAGATGCAGTCGCATGTGTCGTCGTACGTGCCGATGACGGCATACTCCTTCGCGCCAAGGCACCACTTCACGCGCCTGCGCCACTCGTTCGCGTCCACACGCGCCCACTCCTTCGGTCCTACGCCCGAGTTCGGCGCGACGAAGCGCGCAAGGTCGGTGGAACCTGCGGACATGTTGCGGTAACCCCAACCGTCGGTCGGCGTCGGAACGATCGGATCGTTCACCTGACACGTGCCGATCCTGAATTTCGCGAGCCAGCATTTCTCGTTTTCAGGCGTACGCTCGAAATGGCTCTTGAAGTCCTTGCCGGGAAGGAAGATCGTCAGCATCGGACGGTTGTCGCCGAATCCGTACCGGCGGTAATGCCTGTCCTGCGCGAACGTCTCCCACACGATCTTCGCCTTTTCATTCCAGTACTTCATGGTGTGGGCGTGCGTGTTACCCATGAAGATGAAATACTGCATGTCTAGTTCCGCCGCGGCCTTGGCGACATTCTCCAGCATCGGCCAGTGGTGTGCCTTGAACTGGTCCCACTGCGAGGGGTTGGTGAAGTCCACGCCGACGACGTTTATTCCAGCCTCTTTGATCTTCCGCATTTGGTCACGCGCAAAGGCGTAATCCCGATAGTCGTGCTTCGTATCCCATTCGCCGTTCGCAAGGAACTTCGTTCCCTTGTCCGCCCCGTGGCAGCACACCATGATGTATGTGACCGGCACAGGCACCACCGAGCCAAACACGCCAATCGGCGCATCGTCCGCACCAAATATCGTTGCGGCAACCATCGCAAACACGACCATGGGAATTCGTATCTTTTTGTGCATTTATCAGGCTCCTTGTTTGTTGCAGACTGCGGTTGAAGCCGTTATCGGCCTGCCGCGCGTACCAAGGGATGAAATCGGCGTAACGGCGATGGTCATCGTCTCGTCCCCCGGCAAATCCTTTTTCTGAATCTCGATCGTGGTCACGCCTCCATCCGTCTCGTGTCCGATGCCCATGTTGCCTCCGGCCGCGTACACGGCCTTCGTGATGACTGCTTGTTGTTGTACGCTTGCCGTCATTTCGTACGCATAAACCCTGCTCTTTGGATTCCCGTCGGCAAGCGGGATGGTAATTTTCAAGACATTTCCTTCTCCGTACCCCTGCGCTTCCGCGCGAGACCCCTCCACAATCAGCTTCGCCCCCTCCCGAAACTCAGGCTTGCCAATGACCTTCTTCAGCTCATCCTTCGAAAACGGGTGTGGCTTGTACGTGCCTATGGGCATGATCCAATTCGCACCCAGACTTCCCCCCTCGCCAAACTCTCGCCGCTCAATCACCAACATGTCGTCATAGAGACGGAACACGTACCCCTGACGGCTGCTGCCGACCTTCTCTTCCTCGCCGCCCTCGAGTTTCGCCTTCGTGATGTACTCGTCGCCCGCGAACGGGAGTTTCCCCTTGGGCGCACATGCCGGAACATGAATGGCAATGGAGCCGCTCCATTCGTGGATGATGTTCCAGTTGGACGCGCTGCGGTGCCAGTGTCCAAAGAGGCTGATTGCCTCAGGGTATCGCGCCATCGACCTGTTGAGCGCTGCGTGGGGACGAATGTGCGAAAGGACGAAGAACGGCTTGCGTCCGTCGCGGAAGCCGAGCGTCTTCGCGCACTCCCCCACAAGTTTGGCGATTCGCCCCTCCGCCACGCCGTAGTGGCGCCCGAAGAAGTGGTATCCCTTCACCTCCTTGTGCCATACGGGTTCGTACTGCTCGCCCCATACGCGCTCCCAACTTGACGCAATGTCCGTCGCGAGGATGCGCTTTGCCCGCTCCACGGGGTCCTTGAAGGTTCTTTCGACCTTGAAGCCCACGTCCGTGCCATATTGCCAACCGTCGATCTCGTGGTTGCCCGTGACGAAAAGTTTCTCGACCTTGTGTCCATTTGGGGCCAGTCCCTTGGGGAATACCTTGTTCCACGCCTCCGCGTGGAACTCGAGCTCCCTGATCTGCCCGCGGTGCGCGGCGTCGCCGCAGTGTACGACGGCGTCCACGTTCTGCGCGCGGAAATACCGCAACGCCGCGTAGAGGTACTTATGAGGGAATGTCCGTGCGGCCTTGAGACCAGTGTAGTCGGTTCTCAGGTGCGTGTCGCTGATCACGCCCAGAACGAGCCGCGCATTTTTCGGCGGTGCCCAGCCTTCCGACGCCGCGATAAGCGAACGGTCGCCGATTGCGGCGAATCCAAGTGCCGCCAGGGCATCTCTCAGGAACCCCCGTCTAGATACTCTCACTTCAGGCATCTCAACACCTCTTGCACGCGCTCGGCGCAGGCTCGCCACGTGAAATCGGCAAGCATCCATTCGCGGCCGCGCGCACCCATTGCGGCGAGTTCCGCGCGCGATCGCGACGCACAATCCGCAAGCGCCGCGCGCAGCGATGCGGCATTGACGTCCGTCCACCAGCCGCAGCCATGCGTCCCCAGCCCTTCCCACGGCGCACCCTTCGTGGTAATCGCCGGCGTACCGACAACGAGCGCCTCGGCCACCGCGAACCCGAAGTTCTCGCTGTGCGTGGGCAACACGAGCGCATCCGCCGCGCGCAGCTCGCGCATCTTCTCAACTCCCGTCTTCACGCCGAGGAACGTCACGCGGTTTGCGACTCCGAGTTGCCGCGCCAGCCGCTCGTAACGCGCCCACGCGCCGTCCGCGTCGGGTGCGATTACGCGCAGGAACGCACCGGTGGGCAACGCCGCGAGTAACATATCCAAGCCCTTCAAGGGATGCAGGCGCCCCACGAAAAGAAAAGTTTTTGGCCCGTCATCCATGCGCTTCGGCGGCAATTTCGGAATATCCGGAAAGCCCGGAAAATCCGGATGATCCGGAATATCCGGAAAGTCCGGAAAGTCCTGCGTAAGCAGATCATCAATGCCCATGCCCACCACTTCGACGCGCTTCGCGCCGCGTACCCACCGTTCGACGGCAGCCTTCTCCGTGTCCGTCGTCACGAGGATGCACGCAGCGCGGCGCAGGTAATGGCGCTCGAGCGGCGAAACGAGCGCCTTCTTCCACGCGCTGTGGTGGAGTGCCGCCGGATTCAAGCACCCGTGCGGCACGCGCACAAGCGGCGTGCCGGCGCGCAACGCGGCGTGGCACGCCCGCAACACGGGCGGCGTCCACATGGAGTGTACGAATACGACATCCGACAGCCGACAGTCGGCAGCCGTGCAGCTTGCGGACACCGAGACCTCGTCGCCCAGTGCGCGCTGCTCTTCTGCGAGGCGCGTAGCCGCCGCCGCGATGCCGTTGGCCGGATCACCCAACCCCGGTACAACGTGGAGGATCTTCACAGCGTCACCCCCACCTTCGGCCAGGCCTGCAGGATGCGCCCGAGGTTCTCCGCGCGCGTCATGCCCGCGAGCGCCATGTTACGCGACGCGCCGAACGTCTCAGCCGTCACAAGACCTTGGCGCGTATAAACTGGTACGAGCCCGCGCGCACGCAGGGCCGCGTCGAGGGAGGGCGTGCCGCGTCCGAACGGATACGCCGCAAGACGCGGCGCGCGGCCCGTCCAGTCCGTCAGCGTCCGCTGCACGCGGTCGAGCTCGTCGAGCACCTCCGCCTCCGGACGATGCGGTGCGCTGGGATGCGTCCAGAAATGGTTTTCCAACGTCACGAGGGGATGAGCCGCCATTTTCCGCACACCCGCCTCGTCGAGGAGACGGCGCGGATGCACCCACCCCGCCCACGCCGCATCGACGCGCGCATACCGCTCTTCCGCCGGGAGCGCGTACCACTGATGCCATTCTGTATCCGGTAGCATGTTCCACAGGCCGTCGGTCCACACCCGTCCGCGCGCCGTCTCGCCGGGCGCGATGAACACGCTCGCCGGCGCATTGAAGCGTTCAAGGACGGGAAGCGCGTCCGCCGTCTCGCACCACCCGTCGTCAAAGCTGATCCACGCGCAGTTTCCATCCGCAGCGCGCCCAGCAAGCACATCCTCAGACGAGACGAACCGGAAGCCCCATTTCTTCAGCGTTGCAAGTACGCCCTCCACCTCTTTTGCAGGCGAATCGTGGAACACGATCGGCAAAACGGCACCTGGCACGCGGCATCGCATAAGCGCGCGCCGACGCGCACCCGTAAGGGCATACACTTGGGCCACGAGCCAGCCCTCCTGTCGACGGAACGCACTGAAGAGGAGTTTCCGTCTGGATCGGGAACGACGTTCCCCTGCTTCTGCTGCGGCCAGATTTTTGCTACGTTCTAGCCCCGCAACCATCCGTGCAGCCTGTTCAGCACCCGTCATATCGCGTACAGACTCCTTCGCCCGTGCGCCGTGTCGCGCCGCCAAGTCGGGATCGGCAGCATACCGACGCATCGCATCGGTGAGGGACTCCACATCGCCAGAGGCAACAATGTATCCGTTCTCGCCGTTCACAATCCGATCCACCGCCGACGGCGTATGGTCGCTTCCGATCATCGCCAACCCACATGCGGCCCCTTCGAGGATGGAAAGCCCCCAGCCTTCCCATCGGCTGGGCTGCAACACCACGTGCCCACGCGCGAGATACTGCCAGACGGCGTTTGGCGATACGGCGCCGACGAATTCAACGCCCTCCATTCCCGTGAAGGCCGATTCAAGCGGTCCGCTTCCAACCACGAGCAGTCGCACGTGCGGAAACTCCGCATGGACGCGACGGAACGCCTCGGCGATCACGTCCACGGCCTTGAGTTCCAACAGGACGCCTGCATAGACATACGTCAATGCTGCGTCCCGCTGCGGCAAGTCGGACGGTACCTTTGGCAGCGCATACGCGCAGGCGGTGCATTTCGACCCGCGAACGCCAAATCGCACATACTGAGTTGCCGCCGCACTGCCATAGAAGAACCCCATCAGCGCATACCGGTCAATGCACCAGCAGAAGAGACGCAGCACGGGACGCGCAAACCAGCGCATGCGAGAGCCTTCCGTCACCACGAACCACGGACGGCGATGCCAAACACACCAGACAATCAGCCGCCATGAAAGCCAATCTGAATATGATGGGACCGTCTGGATGCGATCCTCAAAGTCAGGTATTGCCTTACATGCGGCGGCGATTGTGGACACCCGGTATTCCCACGGCTGAAGCGGACGGTCTTTCCAACCCAGCAGATGGCGGTAGTCGTCGTATAGGCCGTAGTAACAGGCCGCTACGTCAACGCCCTGGGCACGCAGGGCCGTGAGCAGTTCAGTCTCATTGGCTGTGGGATAGACTGTCCACCAGCAGATCTTCATCGCCGCGCGATCTTGTACCACCAGTAGCCGAGGAATTCCTTCCACATCGCAGACGAGCCCGCAAACGCATTGATGTCGGGGAAGATGCCGATTCCGGAGGACTGGGCGCGGTTGATCGTGCATTCGTAGTCACAGGCCGCCGGCACGATGTCCAGATTCGGTGCGTAGCGCCGGTACATAAGAAGCGCACGGCGCATGTGCCAGGAACTCGTGACAAGCAACACTTTCGGATGGTCGCGGTCTTTGAGGAGGTCCGCGACGAACTTCGCGTTTTCCTCCGTGTTGCGCGACTCGGCCTCGACGCGGATCGCCTCGCGCGGCACGCCCAAATCAACGAGGAACGATACCTCGGTACACTCGCATCCTGCACCGCTCGGCACGATCAGAGGCGCCTTGCCCGCCTTGAATATCCGCGCCGAATGCCACGCCCGGTCTGCAGCGGCGCAGATGTTAGCATACGGATAGACGTTGGTCGCCGCGCTCATTCCACCACCGAGGAGGATGATCGCGTCAGCCTGTGGCAACTGTTCCACGGGCTCGGGCGGAAACTCCGATTCAAGCGACATGCCGAGCGCGTCCGAAACAAGTGGCATGGACCAGAACCACAACCATGTGACGGCTGACACGAACAGCCCCACGCATGTCTTGCGCTTCCGCAGACAGGCAAAAACGATTCCTGCCACTGCGAGCAGCATTCCGATGGCAAACGGATTTACCATTGCCCATACGATTTTGTTCAGGTAGTACATGGATTTAAACCTTCGTCACGTCAAAGCTGCGGCTCACGCACGCGCGAGCATCTGCGAGGTCGGAGAGTTCGCCTGCGGCGATGAACTGGACAATGAGGTTGCCGATCGCCGTGCCCTCGGTGGGACCGGCGAACACCTCAAGCCCAGTAGCCTCGGCGGTGAGCTTGTTGAGGTAGCCGTCCTTCGAGCCGCCGCCCACGATGTTGACTGAGGTGTAGGTCTTGCCCGTGAGCTGCGCGAGGTTCTTGATCATCTTCGCGTAGCAGTCGGCGAGGGAGGCGTAGACGCATTGCATCAGCTCGCCCACGGTGGCGGGCTTCACGTCCGCCGCCGCCTGCACCTCCGCGATCATCGAGGCGGGGGCGAGGAAGCGCGTGTCGTTCGCGCTCACGCGTCCCGCGAACGACGTAGCCGCCTTGGCCGCGTTCTCGAGGTCGGCGAAGGAATACTTCTTCCCCTTCTCGTAGTCGGAGAGCGTCCAGGTCGCCGTCGTCTCCTTGCCCTCCACGTAGTCCACGCCGTTCAACTCGCGGCGGATGGACTGAATCATCCAGAGGCCCATGATGTTTTTGAGGAAGCGGAAGCGGTACCACGCGCCGCCCTCGTTCGTGAAGTTCGCGGCCTTCGCCTCGGGCGTGGTGATCGGCTCGGCGTTCTCCACGCCGAGGAGCGACCACGTGCCGCTCGAGATGTACACCGCCTGGTCGTCGCGCGCCGGGACGGCGAGGAAGGCGCTGCCGGTGTCGTGCGTGGCGGGCAGGATGACCTGCGCGTCGAAGCCGACGGTCGCCTGTACGGCGGAGGTGAGTCCGCCCAACGTCGTGCCGGGCATTTCCAGCTTGCCGAAGATGCGGCGCGGGAGGCCGAGCTTGTCGATCACCTCCCAGTCCCAGTCCTTCGCGCGGGCATTGACGAGGTTGCCCGTCGTCGCGTTGGTGTATTCGTTCGCCATCTTGCCGGTGAGGACGAAGTTCAGGTACTCCGGCACCATCAGGAGGCGCTGCGCCTTCTCGATCTGCTCGGGATGCTCCTTCTTGAGCGCGGCGAGCTGGTAGATGGTGTTGAAGAGCATCTTCTGGATGCCGCAGCGGGCGTAGAGCTCGTCGGCGGAGATCGCGGCGTCCACAAGCGCATCCGCGCCCTCCGTGCGTGCGTCGCGGTAGGCCACCATATCCGAACAGGGCAAGCCCTGCCCATCAAGGAGAATGAAGTCCACGCCCCAGGTATCGATGCCGATGGTGGCGGGTATTTTGCCAATCTCCTTGCACTTCGCGATGCCCTGCAGCACGCTGCGTGCGAGCGCCTGGTGGTCCCAGCAGTCGTGACCATCCTTGCGGATCTGCGAGTTGTCGAAGCGGAACACCTCCTCGAGAATCATCTTCCCGTCTTCAAGGTGGCCGAGGATGTGGCGCCCGGAGGACGCCCCGATGTCGATTGCGAGATGGTAGGTCATTGTTTCTCCTAGATTTGGATGACGCAATAGTTTATCATAATTTCACCGATGAGGGGTGGATTTTCGGCGAAATAACCGCCATTCGGCTCCAAGTCCGCCACGCACGCTCCTGACATAGTCATATAGCCTAGAATCGACAGTGTTCATGCCGCCATAGCCGCTTCCAACGCGGATGAAGAGGTAGTCGTCGGGATAGGGGCATAGTCTGCGTCCCTGAAGCGCTCCCTCCGACTGACCGCGGACCATCCATGCCGCCGCGGCAAAGTCACTGAACACGACGGGGCGTCGCGTCGTGTAATATTCGGCAAGGGTTCTTTTATTCTCTGCCTGCCGTTTTGGCCCCCTGTAGTCGCCGCGAATTGTCGGCGCGATGCGCTCGGCGGCGACCAATGCGTCATGCCGGGCACCCTTGCGGTAGAATGTCTCGAACGACATCACGCCCTGAGATATGAAAATCCACCCCAGCGCACCAACGACCGCGCTGCGGGCAAGCCACCGTCTCCAACCTGACGACACGTTCCAAAGCGCCGCAAGCGACCATGCCGCCCAAAGCCATAGAAGCGGCGCAAAAACGCCAAAATAGCGGGGAAGTCCCCATGTCTCACCGCCGAAAAACGAAAAACCGTCAACGGCGAGCTGCAATCCCTCAATTAACAGTGCGCCTGTAAAAATCGCAAAAAGCCCCAATTCACGCCGCCCCATGCGCCCCATGGCCAGACGCACCAGCAGAACAGCCCACGCGGGCAGCGCATAGATCAGGAAATGCGCTCCACCAAGCGCAACCGCGATTGGCCTATCCAAGAAGAACCTGACACACTCCGCAACCACCGCCTTATCCTCCAAACGCTTTCTGCCACAAAGGCACGTAATGCGGGGCGGGCAGCCAATATCCCGTCCAGGAATAGACAAGCGCGCACATCGGCTGCAGGGCCAGCGCGCCCGAAAGAGCCACGACGAGCGTCCGCCAGCGGAACCCGTCGAGCAGTGCAAAAACAAACGCGAGGACGCCGCCCAGGGCAATTGCGTCGCACTTAAACATGAAAAGAAGGCAAAGCGCCACAGCCGCCTTCGCCGCAGCGCGCCACGACTGCGAGCGCGTCGAGAAGATCGCGTCGGCCATCATAATAACCCCAAGCATCTTGAACGGCTCGCGGAGCCCCTTTAACGCCCATACGAGCGGCTGCGGACACAGCACATACAGGATTACGGCGAACCAGGCAACGCGTCGATCCCATATCCGTGACGCAATTCCATAGACAGGCCACGCGCAGAATGCCCATGCAAGCGTCGAGGCGGCGGCACATGCCGAATATCCGTCACAGCGCGTCACGAAACGTATCAGCCCGGCGATCACTGGAAATCCCACGCCAAAGCGCGGATGGAACGCCTCGGACCAGTTCCCCTCGGCGAAAGCCTCCGCCATCGGCGCGTACCTGCAGGCCGCATCCGTCGCAAAAAGCGGGAACATGGCCGCCAGCGCGGCGGCTAAAAAAGGCAGGGCCGCACGAAGTACGGCCCCAGCAAAAGACGCAGAAATCTTCAATCAAACGTCTCCATGGCGAAGGCGATGCGCGATCCGGCGGACCGCGCACCGCCCCCGTCCGCAAAGGCTACTTCAGCTCAAAGCCGAAGGAGCCAACCTTCTTGATCGTGGCAGTTCCGTAGCCCTTTCCGCCGACAATGGCGCCGGACAACGTCACGGAGACCTTCTTGATCTTCTCCCCGTTCTTCACGTAGAACGTGAACGAACCCTTGAGCGCGCCCGTCTTCGGGGTGCATTTCAGCTTAAGCCCAGAGGCGTTCGTGCCGTTGATCCTGATGGTTCCGTCCTTGCCGAGTGAAACCTTCGCGCGCTTGGCCACGGAGACCTTGCCGTCGGCAACCGCCACATCGACTCCGTCAGGCAGCAGGCTAGTGCCGTCGGGGGCGGCGGCAAGGATCTGAGCGCCTCTGATCGTCGCAGGTGCGTCGACGAGCGCAAAGGACAGCTTGCCGCCCGCCGCGCCAATCGCCCCGGCCGCAATCGGCTCGTGCGTGGCGACAAAGGGGGTTTTGGACTTGGCATCCCACGCCGAAACGCTTTCCACCGTCACGGCGCCGTCCTTCGCGAGCCACAGCATGAAGCCCAAACCGCCCTTCTTCGTGTACAGCGGAATGGATGCGTTGACGCACGCCTCTGCGCCGGACTCGGCGATCATGAGCTGTGTGGACGCCTTCACCTTCGACCCGTCGGCCATGGTGCCCGTTATCTTGACCTTGCCCTTCGCCCCAATGGCGACGGACACAGTGGAGCGTCCCCAGGCGAAGCTTGCACCGTCGCCCGTCGCGTCGACCGTCCTGAACGCCACGTTCACCGTGCGGGTCCAGTTCTCGTATGCGGCGGCCGCGACAGTCCTCTTCTTCGACACATTCCGCGCACCGTTGATTTCATAACTGCCCCAGGTGCCGGTAAGGCCGTTCTCGGCAACGTCCACGGTGATGGGCGCGAAGTCCTTAGAAACGAGCTCAACGCCGTACGTCGCGCCGGTCTCTAGGAGCGCGGCCTTGCCATTGTCCTTGGCCTTGAACGCGATCTTCTTCTTGGTGCCGATGAGCTGAACCGTCGCGGACACCTTCGCAAGGCCGTCCTTTCTGCCGGGCCTGCCGACCTTGATGACGATGGAACCGGCGCTGTTGCCGTTCTTGTCGAGGATGTAGCCGTCGTACGTCTGGGCGGCAATTGCCTCGACCGCGTTCTTGTCGTCCTCGTAGAGCGGGTTGAACGTCTCCCACACGGCCGAAAGCTTCATGCCGTCCCTCACGATCGTAGAGGCGTTGGCGTAGTTCTTGCCGTCAAGGAGTCCGGCCAGCCTGCGCCCGTGACGAGGCGCAACGGACTCCTCAATGGCCTTCACCAATTTGACGTAGTTGTCCTCACCAATCTCCTTGCCCGCAACGAGCACGACGTTCGACGGCATCACGAAATCTTTCACGCCCTCGCCTACAACGACCTCAACTGCAGCCGGTTGGGTAGTGTCTGGCGTATCCGGGGTAACCGGGGTATCCGGGGTATCCGGGGTATCCGGGGTAACCGGAGTATCCGGGGTAACTGGGGTATCCGGAGTATTCGGATTATCCGGGGGATTCGGATTGTCCGGGGGATTCGGATTGTCCGGGGGATTCGGATTGTCCGGATCGTCCGTGGGATTCGGATTGTCAGGGGGATTCGGATTGTCAGGATTGTCCGGATCGTCCGTAGGATTCGGATTGTCAGGATTGTCCGGGGGATTCGGAGTAGTCGCCTCCCAACGGGCCGTAATGGTCGCGTCTGCCTCTCCCATCAAGGTATCAGCCGTAACAGGATTTCCGTCAGCGTCGAACCAGCCGAGGAACGTGTATCCCTCGCGCGTAGGCACGGGAAGTTCACCGTATGCATCGCCAGGCGCGAGCGTCAGCGTAGCCTCGACGCCCTCGGCGAACACGCCGCCCGCAGGGTCGAACGTCAAGATATAGGTCACGACGTCAATTGGTTCAATTACTTCCGCATCGCATTGGAAGTTCCTGACCCAACCGCAGTCCTCGCCCTCAGTATAGTCACTATCCTTGGAGTACGTCCAAGAGAGGACATGGTTGCCTTCTCCCTTCACGCTGAAGTTGATGGTTTCCCAGTCAGTCTCGCCACTGACTTCGCTTACATAATCTCCGTCAATGGTGAACATCAACCGATCATACCCGGCCTCCGAAGAGACCTTCCACTCGAATGATCCCTGCGCGGGGCCAACCACGAACAACTCCTTTGTAGAAGCTTCGCTGTTTGTGATTGCGCCGGAACGCCATGTTCCGTCCTCTTCAACCGTCCATTTCACGGGGATGTACTTCTCCCATGCGATGGAGAACCCTTCGACAACGTAGTTCCACGTCGCCAAAGAGACATAATAGGTCTCACCCTCTTTTACAGCAAACCTAACGGTATTGCCATAATCATATCCGCAATCGTTCCACTCGCCTTTTTCTTCATCGTAACCGTATGTTGCGACGAGATAAAGAAGGTCGTCGCGGCCATTCGCAGCGGTCGCGGTGAATTTCACCTGTCCCGTAAATGGCGCGGTCCACTTGTACCATACCGTTCTTTCAGCATCTCCATACCACCAGATACAGTCGTTGTCTGCGATGGTAGCGTCAACAAGCGTTCCTTCAACAGAACCCGACACGCCACTGATTTCCTCAGCGTTATCGTATTCGTCATTCGCCGGGGGGGTAGCTAGCCTCCAGTGGGCGTAGAGCGTCTCAAGGTCTTCCGTAACAACTGTGGAGCTTGTAACAAGCTCACCACCCTCCGGTTCTGTGAACCAGCCAACGAAACAATAGCCATTATAGACGCCGTACATCCCGTAATCTGATGTAAGTCTACTACCAATGGCGATGCCGTCAGCAACTTGGATTGAATCTGTCCCCATATCTTCCATATTGTAGTCAAGCGTAATGTCGCGGATCTCGCCTTCGAATGGGTTGACCTGCAGGTTCTTGACCCAGCCGCAGTCTTCACCCGCAATTTCGCTGCCCTCTTTCCAATAAGACCAGCTCAAATTAATCAATGCGGGATCAGTAACGACAAACGAAACCGTAGTCCAATGCGATTCTCCACTTATTGAATAAGAATCATAATCAAATCCAATGACCTCGCTCGCATAGTCAGCATCAAACCAATAATAAAAATCCAACAATCCTACACGCGGTTGCGAAGAAACCTTCCAGTCAAAGGAGACAACGGCGGGGCCAACGGCATATACACTAGTGTCAACAGGTACAACAACACCAGAGTATCCCTCGACGACCTGTCCAGAACGCCACGAACCGTCGTCTTCGACAGTCCATGGTGCCTCGCCCCTAGTAAATTCGAAGTTCTCGATAGGAGCAGCATTTGCGCTGCGATTCGCGCATAAGGCGAACATGGCAGCACTTGCCAACACAACTACTTTTCGTAGTACTTTCATTCCTTTTTCCTTTTCATTTGCGTCTCCCATTTCGCAATCTCGGAAGTGGTGGGGAAACAAAACACCCTCCTCCGATGCATCGGACTTCGTCCGACGCAATCCCAAACGAGAATCAAGTACGGCAATGGCACTCCTTCCCGCGCGGGAAATCTGCTTGCCCCCTAGATTGAACCTTTTCAAGACCCAATCCTCAGGAGAAAGGTGTAATATATCAAAAACCACCTTACGGCACAAGGCGGTTTTTGATTTTTTTTGCTTTTTTGCTTTCGGAATTGTGGGGGCAATTACAAAAGAAGGCCTACTCCACCTTCACCGCAACGCCGCCGGACTTCTGGGCCGTGGCGGTGCCATAGCCCACGCCGTTGACCAGTACGCCTGCCACCTTCACCGTAGTCGCCTTCGGCTTGCCGCCGACTTCCGCGTAAACCTTGAAAGATCCCTTGAACGTGCCGTCCTTCGCCTTGTACGTGAGCTTTAGCGCGGACGGGTTTTCGCCCAACTTCGCCTCATCCACGGTGGTCGTGCCCTTCGCGTAGCCTCGGCAGCGTCCACCTCGCGCCGCCCGTCACCGGCAAACCATCAGGCAGATAGGCGCTGTACTTCGCGTCACCCAGCGACGCCCCAAGGCGGAACGTCGCCCCGTCCTTAAGCGTCCCCGGTTTACCCACAATGGCATCCGGAAGCCCGACCGCCCTAGTAGAACGCGCTGCCAGCACGTTCATCGGCAACCACACCGCGAACCGGAGGTTTACCCCCCTCTTCGCGTACACCACCGGCACGCAGCACCACTCCTCGCCAACGACCAACTGCCCCTTCGCACTCACCTTCGTCCCGTCCGCAAGCGTTCCGACCACCTTCGCCTTCCCCTTGGCGGCAATCGTCACGGACAACGTATGGTAGGGCGAGCCGTCCCCGGCGAGCCGCCATGCCACATTCACCGCCCCCTGCCACTTGCCAAGCACACCCGCCGCCACGGCCTTATCCGCCGCATCCTTCGACGTAAACACGTTCAACCCGCCGTCA
Organism: uncultured bacterium; assembly: GCA_902761035.1. GTDB lineage: Bacteria > Verrucomicrobiota > Kiritimatiellia > RFP12 > UBA1067 > RUG572. The sequence continues at coordinate 23,741 of CACWIW010000112.1, forward strand.
ATCTCGTAGTTTCCGTAGGTACCGCCCATGCCCTTCGCGCCGAGGGTCACCACACAGGTGTCCCCGCCCACGAGCGAGACAGTGGACGGGCCGTTAGACGCAAGCTTCACCTTGCCCCTATCGGCAGCCCTGAGGGTCTTCTTATTGCCGTCCGTTCCGACCACCGTCGCCTTTACGGTGGCAAGGCCCGTCTTCGTATTCGGCTTGCCCACCTTCACCTGGATCGTGCCCGCAAGGGATCCGTTCCGGTAAAGATACCCGTCGTAAACGGAAGCCAAAGCCGGCACCACGCCATCAACGGCATTATATAGGATATACGCAGCCGGATCGTTCGGCTGAGTGGTGCCGGAACCGCCGCCACCGTAGGAACCACCATTGCCGGAGCCTCCTCCACCGTCAGAGCCGCCGCCACCGTAGGAACCGCCGTTGCCGGAGCCGCCGCCATCGGCGGAACCACCGTTGCCGGAGCCGCCGCCATTCGACGTCCAGTGCGCGTAGTAGGTCACGCTTCCTGTCACGACCGTATCGGACGACACCCGACTGCCTCCATCAGCCGCCGTGAACCAGCCGTCGAACGTATAGCCAGTCCGCGTTGGGACGGGAATGTCGCCTATGGTTGTGCCGTTCGGGATGACCTTAAACCCTGTGTCGCTGCTCCCACCATCGGCGTCAAAGCAGACCAGGCTTGATACATAAGGCGCAAGATCCCCAGGAGCCTCGACAACGACAAACGGAACAGACCGAGTAGTGGTTCCCGAGGAAATGGTTACGGTTGTTTCGCCAATTGCGGACGCAAAGCCGTAAATCTCGCCATTTGAGTACAAGAAACCAGACGGCAACCCCGAGACTGAAATCGCCGCGCCATCGCCAGCCGACAGCTCAAAGGCGTACGCCGACCCCTTGGCCACTACATACCGATCATAGCAGTACAAACGGTGCCCCGCAGCAGTCACGGAATCGGTCGTCACCTTCTTCCTTAAGTTTTTCGGCAAATCCGAACCCGCATTTGCGTTGTTGACTACTTTAGCCTTAAATTTTGCAGCGACCTTTACATTAGCAGAGACCGACGTCGCGCCGACGTTCCGCAGTTCCGGTCCATTGCTTCCCATTATCCAGACGCCGCTGAAGTCCCACCCCGAAAAAGACGACTGGTTTTGGGCTTGCCCCGTCGTCAGTCCAGTACCTGTTCCCGAATAGTTCTGCCCTGTCGTATTTTTGTTCCAATAACAACAATCCGAAGGCTCCAACATCGACTGCAACTGATCGGCCGACAAATAGGCAATGTATTCCGCTGGAATATTAAAAGGCGTCAAACCACCGGACGTGATTACATCGGTAATGCCGGCGGCAGACGGCACCGTCACCTGCCCACTGGCGTAGCAATGCCGCAAAGTCCCCCCCCCAGTAGATGGCGAGGCAACTGCTGCAAACCCTCCTGCATTGGCGGAAGTGGTCGTGTAGCCGCCTGCCGATACCGTCTGCCCAGTAGCCGTAGTCGAACCTGACGAACAACAATCAGAGACAACGCAATACTCCAGGCTACCGGCGAATCCTCCTATATTAGTTCCTCCTACAACAGAACCTCTTGAACAACAACGCTGAATCTTCGTGGCGTTGGGATTCTCCGTATTCCCGCTGCACGAGCCAACAAATCCGCCGATGGTGCCTACGCCACCATCAGACACATTTCCAGAAGCCAAGCAATCCGAAATTTCACATCCGTCAGAAATTGTCCCCGCGAAACCACCAATACCAGATGGACTACTGCCGCAGGGCACTATCTCCCCGGAAGTCGAACAGTGCGAAACAATTGAGCCGTCTGTAAGGAAGCCTGCGAACCCGCCTACCTCAGCTTCCCCACGAACCCTACCGCTCGCCTGGCAATTGGCGAATTTACTGTCTTTTGATATCCCTACAAATCCGCCGACCTGCCCGTCACCAGTTCCTGTGACATCGCCCTGCGCAGTCAAGCCGGAAAACTCGTCGTTCTCCGACCACCCGACCATTCCTCCGACGTTGTCATATCCTGTGACTGCTACCTTTGCGACGCAGTTGTTGAACAGACATCCATTTGATTCACCGACAAGTCCGCCGGTGTTGTTCTCACCTGTCAAGGACCCCTCAGCGGAACAATTGATGAAGCTACAACTATTGGCGTTTCCCGCAAGGGTTCCCACCTGAAAGCCATCGGGGAGATTGATGTTCACCCCCGTAGAATGACACCCCGTGAATGTGCAACTGGTCGCACTATCTGCGAGAGGATAGGTTTTTGAAGCGCAATTCACGAAAGTGCAATTCGACGCCGTCCTCACTCCCTTTCCGACGAACGTCACGTTCTCGAACCTTGCACCCTTAGGTACGAGGAACAAATAGTCGGCCGAGTTGCCGCCTGTAACGGTTATTGTGTGACCGTTGCCGTTTAGTGTCCCTGAAAAACTAGCCTTTATCTCGCTCTCAGTGTAATACACCTTGCTGTCGCCGATCTGCAAGTAGCCGGGTTTGGAAAGATTGATCTCTATGTCCGCACCGAGCGAAAACGTTGCATTAAAGGGATCAGCGCTGTCGTATTGATGACAAGCAACCCGCAACCAATCATCTTGGTTCATGATTGAGCCGCTACCAGAGCCGCCACCAGGGTTGTCGGGATTATCGCCACCGCCAGGTTCACCGCCACTGGAGCCGCCGCCACCGGGGTTATCAGGATTGCCGGGACTATCGCCGCCTGAGCCACCAGAGCCACCAGAGCCATCAATATTGATGGTGTATTCATACTCCGAATGAATCTGCTCTGCAATCATATTGTTGACGTCAGTTATTAAGTCTGTATTGACATGCCCCCCTTTATAACCAAAAATATCAAATCCCAACTTGCCAGCATCAAATCCGCTAGTTCCAGCTGTCGTCATATTAGACCCCCAACCAAGTACTTTTGCCGTTTTATCAAACCCCGCATTTAGCATTCCTTCGCTACCAGCACTTAATCCTAGGCCAACCATATCCAACACAAGAGTTGACTGAGATATTCCTGTATCAACATCCATCAGTTCTCCCTCAGCATATAATGCTGTATCTGCTGCTAGTATGGACAGCCCAATGGCTATTGCCCAAGGCCCACCCGCAATCATTGCAACACCTCCAGCTATTATCTTTGTTACCGTAAAGGTATCACCCCATGTCCATAATCCCATAATGTCATTGCTTGAGATAGGGTTATTCCCACAATACCTGTACCAATTCTCATCTTCCCCTTTCAACCCTATCGGATCCATTTGGATGAACCTTCCAAGCGTGGGCGAGTAGTAGCGGTTGCGCATGAAGAGGAGGCCGGTGGGGTCGGTTTCGACGCCGAGGGTGCCGACGTAGCCGACCGAGGCGGTCGCAGAGGACTGCGAACCTCCTGCGATGCGCGTTTCTCCAAACGCCTTGTAGGCGCGACGGCTGATGACCGCGCCGTTGCCGTCGGTGACGAGGCGCGTGGAGCCGATGAGGTCGGCGTGGTAGTAGCGGGTTTCCTCATTTTGAACGGGCGAGCCGCCCGTTCTACTAATATCGGCGATACGGACTGCGCCGACGACTATGTGTCGCTCCTTGAGTTCGCCGTTCACGTATTCCGCCGCGACTGACGGCAATGACCCTTGCAGGTACATGCGTTCGGTGGTGACGCCGTTGTGGGTGACGGAAACGCGGTTGCCGAACACGTCGTATTTGCAGCTCCAATGGATATTCGCCGCCTTGTTCTCGACGGCGACTAGGCGATTGAGAGTGTCGTAGGTGTAGGTTGTCGTGCCGGTAGCGTCGGTCATCGAGGTCATGTTGCCGTCTTTGTCGTAGGACATAGTAGAACGCGCAGCCTGCGCGTTCACTATTTCAGTGTACTGGTTCAGGTTGTTCACCTTGTATGTTTCCTGAACGGGCGAGCCGCCCGTTCTACTCGTGCGGTTGCCGACGGCGTCGTAGGCGAAGGACTCGTTCGCCCCGTCAGGATATTCCACCGCCGTCAGCTGGCCGTCCTTGTCGTACCCGTATCGCTCCTCGCCGAGAAGCGATGCCGCGCGGATGCAGCGCCCGTCGGCGTCGTAACAGTACTGGAACGCCTCCGCGATCTTTCCGTCCGCGCCGCGATGCTCGATGGAGACGACGCGCCCGAGTTTGTCGTAGAGGTATGAAACGCTTGTTCCGTTGCCGTTCTCCTGTTTCGCGAGACGTCCGGTCGTCTCGTCGTAGGTGTTCTTGAGGTAGACCTTGCCGTTACCGTCGGAAACAGACGCCAGCCGACCCGATGCATCGTAGGCAAAGACCTCTGCGCTGTCTTCGTCATACTCAAGCTTGAATTCCTCCTGCCAAATATCGTATTCGGGGTTTGGCGATTCCGGTCGCCCCGTGACAGTTGCCTTGCCGTGCTTTCTGAGCACCAACCTGCCCGTCTCGCTGTCGTATTTGTAAAATATCGCACGTCCATTTGGATAGAATATGCAATTCAGACGCCCTCCGACGATGTAATACATCGACACCTGCCCCGTCTCGCTATCCGAGGCGGCAACCATGTTGCCCTCTTCGTCGTATGCGTATGCGAACGTACGCCCGTTCGACCATGTTTTCTTCGTGAGCCGCCCCTGGGAATCATATTCATACGTGATTGACTGTCCGCGACGATTCGTGGACTTCACAACGTCACCAAAGCCGTTGTATTCGAGCGTCGAGGCGGAACCATCCGCGAACATCACGGACGTGCCGCGCCCTAATTCGTCATAGCCGTATGTGACGGCGTTGTTCCTGGCGTCCGTCACCGACTTGAGGTTACCGAATGTCTCCTCGTAAGTGAAAGCCGTCGCTGTCCCGGCGGCGGAGACTGACTTGCTCACGCGCCCAAGCGCGTCATGGGATATCGACCCCGTCAGACCAGACGGCGAGACGACGGATTTCAGAAGGCCGTCGTCCGTGTAGCCTTTCGTCGAGACCCCGCCCAGGGCATCCGTCGTCTTCAGCACCTCGCCATGAACTCCCGTCGCGACGGTCGTCGCCGCGCCGTCAGGGCCGGTCAGCGTTACATTCAACCCGTTGCGGGAAATCGTCGTCTTTTCCTTGCCGCCATTCACGGAAATGGCCGTGACGAGGCCGCTGGACGTGTCGTAGGAGAATTCGCGCGTCGTGCCGTCGGGATATACGATACGCGACAGCGCGCGGGCGGCCGCCGTACCGTCCGCAGGGCGGTACTCGTAAGATGTTTCCAGTCCGTCGGAAGCCGTCACCTTCGTCAACAACGAATTGGAGTATGTGTATCGCGTCGTGCGTCCGCAGTCATCCGCCACGGAAGAAAGCAGTTCGTCTGAATATTCAAAGGTCAGGGTCTGTCCGTCCGTATGCTCGATCGCATGCAGCTTAGTCCCGCTCCACGTGAATGACAGAGCGTTGCCGGAGGCGTCGGTGATGGATTCCGTGCGCATGTTGGACTTGGCAAAGGTCTGCACCGTGCCATTCTGGTATTCCAGCGTGTAGTCGCTTGGGTATTCGGTCAAAACCGTCTTGTCGCGGGCGTCTTCGGGCTGCCATGTTCCGGTCACTTTGGTAAAGGCGTACGAACCGCCGCCGGGGATGCGGAACACGAGCGTGTTGTCATCCGTAAGTTCGGCGTATGCGGAAAGGTTGTCCGTCCAGCCGTAGCCGAGAATGCCGCTAGAGAAGCGGCCATGCATCGCCGACGAATACGAGCGCGTGAAGGAAAGGCCCATGCCGCGTGCCGGCCGCGCCGCGTCCGTCACGCTTGCAAGCACCGGCACGGCGGCGTCAACGCCAAGCGCGGCATTGACCTCGACCTGCAGCAGCCGGTCCACGCGCCTGACATTGCTCCCCGCTTTAGCCAAATCGAACGCATCAAGGCAAAGCTGATCAAGATAACTGTTCCAAGTGTCGCCCAAACGCGATTTTAGAGTCGTAAGCGCGAAAGTCCAGGCTTCATCCGACACGTATGACGGCTTCAGGGACGAACCTATGCTCGACCATGGGAACTCATCCTTGCTCGACTCCAACCATGACAATGTCAGTTGGGCGTCTTCCACATCGGTACAGACGTAAACCGGCAACTTAACCGTCTCTCCGGCAATGAGGGAATATCCTTGTACTTGTTCGGACGTGGCAAAGAATTCCACGGACTTCGACCATGCGTCCGTCGCCGCAAAGCGCACGTAGGCATCTGTCCCTGCCTCGATTCGCACAAAAGGTGCCGGGATATCCTCGGAACCCGTGTTTCCATACGTGACAACGGCCGTGCGTGATTCACCCAGCGCACCGGCAGGCACGTTTATCTTGCACGTGAATTGGGCATACACGCCACACATAACGCCGCCACACACAGCCAGTAAAGTAAAGATTTTACTTGTCATTTCATTTCCTCCTTCTAAAACGATTCAATTTTTATGTTAATAAGCATCATTGCCATTCCTTATGGAGCTTGTAACCCTAGGTGGGGCGAGCCGCCCCCCTACTCCACCGTCACAGCCACACCTCCGCTACCCTTCACCGTGGCAGCGCCGTAGCCGATGCCACCAACCAGCACGCCCGTCACCTTCACCGTCGTCGCCTTCGGCTTGCCGCCAACGTCCGCATAAACCTTGAACGACCCCTTGAACGTGCCGTCCTTCGCCTTGTACGTGAGCTTTAGCGCGGACGGGTTTTCGCCCAACTTCGCCTCATCCACGGTGGTC
>CACWIW010000113.1 GCA_902761035.1 uncultured bacterium
ACATCGTTTGTGCCACCAGTAGAACCTTGCGCAATCCCTGTTCCGCTGGAGGTAGTCCCCCCAACATCGTTTGTGCCACTAGTAGAACCTTGCGCAATCCCTGTTCCGCTGGAGGTCGTCCCCCCAACATCGTTTGTGCCACCAGTAGAACCTTGCGCAATCCCTGTTCCGCTGGAGGTAGTCCCCCCAACATCGTTTGTGCCACCAGTAGAACCTTTTGCAATCCACTTTCTCATCTTTTGAATCACCAGTAGAACCGTGTGCAAGTCCCGTTCCGTTGGAGTTCGTCCCACCAACATCGTTTGTGCCATCAGTAGGACCGTGTACAAGCCCCGTTCCGCTGGAGTTCGTCCCACCAACATCGTTAGTGTCTCCAGTGGTTTGTTGGTGGTTGTCTCCCTTCCCTCACCTTTTTTTGTGCCACCTTGTGGAATCTCCGTTTTGTTGGTTGCTCTCGCGTTCCACCACCAGATTCCAGCCGCAGCCAGTCCCAACAACACCACGGCCGTCAGCACCTTTCCGATGCACCCCCCCTTCGCCTCAAGCGCATCCACCACCTCTCCGCAACTCGCGAAACGTTTCTCCGGCTTTTTCGCGAGTGCCTTCGCGAGTACGGCGTTCATGCGTTTGGAAATACCCGGCACGGGTCTCACTGGCGCAGTCAACACGGCTTGCCCCAGCACGACAGGATCGTCGCCGTCAAACGGCAACTCCCCCGCCAACATCCAATACGCCAGCACGCCAAAGGAATATTCGTCGGACGCCGAGTGCTGCGGACATCCCAGCCACTGCTCTGGCGACTTGTAGCCAGGAGTCCCGCTTCGCGATGTTTCGGCGGGGCGCGTGCGGCTTTGGCTCGAACGAATCTGAGCGGCCAGGCCGAAGTCTAGTACCTTTACGCATCCATCGCCATCCACCATGACGTTTTCCGGCTTCACGTCGCGGTGAATCACCTTCTGTGAATGTGCGTAGTCAAGGGCTGCGGCAACCTGCCGCAGGATGGAGAGCTTCGACTCCATGGACACTTGTGGATTGTGCCGCATCCAGCGTCTAAGGTTCGTGCCGGATGCGAGATCCATGACAAGATAGAAGTCACCTGTCGATTTGTCCTTCTCCAAGGTACGGGCCCCGACGATGTTCTGATGGTGCAGATTACCAACGATTTGGTAGTTGGCGCGAATCTCCTCCATCTCGTCTTCGTTGCGGCTCACCTCCGGAGGAAGCCCCTTCACGGCCACTTCCACGCCGCCGAGATTGTCGAAACACTTATAGACAACTCCCATCCCACCCTCGCCGAGCTTACACAGCACTACGTAACGCCCGTCGATCATGGCCCCAGGAGCTAACCCCTTTTGGACTTTCCCGGGTACCTTTATCGTAGGCGTAATCCTCTCTGTGGGCTCGTCACCCATTGAGGTGTAAATACTAGGTTTAAGAGTGTCTTGCATTTTTTAGTTCGTAACAACGCCAGTTTACTACAGCGCGTAAAATTATACACTATTTTCGTTCCCAGTGCAATCCAACTTGTTAATATTGTTTTTTGTCTTCAAAGTTTCGAAGTACCAATAACAGGGGGTTACGCTGAAGCCTCCGATATGGTATAATAGTGCCACTGGAGAAAAAGAATTCTTAGTAACGGAAAACAAATGAAAGGAAATTAAACCATGAATTCAAGATTTTTCGTCATCGCGTTATTCATCGCGGCTTTAGGATTCGGTATCGTTGGATGTGAAAATTTCAACCGATATGAAGATCCATACAATGTTAAGTGTAATCCTCCAATGGATATGAAGATGGAGGATGTACTGGATGAGGTACTGCATGCCGCAGTGCGTCATAAGTGCCTGCCAGAGGTCTTGACGGTTTCAGATAAGATGTGTACAGTGAGGTGTACCAGTATAAAAGATACGACCAACCTCGTGGTCATGGTAACATGGACGAATAATCCTAAAAGCATAACAATCGCCAAATACTGGAAGAAGTATTTAGAACTCGGGGGCAGCAAGTACAAGAATTATAGTAGGGAGAACTGGCAGGAATATGCGGATTTCGAGTATATAAAAAACAGTTACAATAATTCGGTAGCGAAGTATGAATATCTAAAAGATCAGCAAAGAGACAATAAATTACCTAGGAACTTGATTAAGAAAGAATTGGAAAAAGCAGAGAACGATCGAGAAAAAGCTTTAGAGAGGATTAAAAAGTTTCAGAAAAAGCACCCCCGGTATCCGACCAAGGAGGAGTATAACGAGTGGGTAGAGGCTTTTGGAGAAGAAATCAAAGCCCAGCTTAACCGTTAATCCTATTTTACAGACCACCATATACGTGGAAACGGCACGCGGCGTGGCCAAAAACGGCAGAGTACGGCGAAGAGTACCCCCCACACCGTATACCACGCGAGGCACAACCAGGCGCTCCACGGTTTCACCTCGATGCTCGCCCACGGCCACGACGCCACTCGTTCGGACGCCATCACCATCACGCCCGTCAATGCAGCCGCTGCATTGTTGCAGAGCGCGCCGAGAGGCAGACAGATGAAACTCGACGCGAGACCTGCCACGCCTGCTGTAACCATCCACTTCGCGCAGAGGATTAGCACGACGTTCGCCACAAGTCCGCCCGCCGTGAACCGTCCGAACACACATGCCGTCACCGGCACGCTCGCCACCCAAGCCGCAAGCGAAACGCCCATCGCCTGCGCAAAGGCACTGATCTTGCGGCGAAGCCAGTCCCGCCATCCGTACTGGCGCCATCTCTGTACGGCGGTGCCAGGAATGGGGGAGACGAGATACCGCGTGCCGTCAATCCACAACACGATCCCGAACATCACCGCGAACGACAGCGTGCAGCCTACGTCGAACAGGCGTTCGGGGCTGATCGCGTAGACGGCAAACGCCGTCACGGACCACGCCGCAAGGGGATCGGGACGGCGTCCGAATACCGGTGCCAGGTACCATAACGACACCATCGTCGCCGCTCTCACAGCGCTCGGCCGCGCCCCCGTGAGGAGTGTATACGCAACGACGAGCGGCACCGCGACCAGCCCGCGCGCGCTAAGCGGCACGTCGAAGCGCTTGAGCAGACACGTAATGAGCCCGGCAACCACCATCACGTGCAGACCAGAAATCGCGAACACATGGATTGTCCCAGCAGCCGCGAACATCGTACGCCGTTCTTGCGTAAGTCCGCCACGACTCCCTAGTAATATGGCTTGGTTGAACCCAGCCAGTTCCGCACACCAGTCCAAGCCCGCCGCTGCGCGGCGCGCAAGTTCTTTCGAGCAGGCGGCGTAGACAACCGTCGGAGACCAAGGTTTGGCGGGGGCAATGCGGGCTGCTGATGGTCCTGGAGAATCCGCACCTCCACCTGATACCCAGAGCGTCCGACGGGCGAAGCGGTTTCCGTGCGGTGCCGTGCGGGATATCCAGCCCGCGCACCTCCACTTCTCGCCGATGCGCGGCAATCCACCCGTCGGACGGGGCATCACGACGGACAGCGGCAAGGGGCCAACATGCGACTCGAACGAAACTAACGCCGCACCGTCGCGTTTCCGCGCCCATTCCCGCGCATCGCTCTCCACCTCAAGTTCAAGTATGGGACGCTCGCCGCCAAGACGCGCATTCGCCGCGAGGATGCGCGCGCGCTCATTGTCCGCCCGGAATGCCAGTATCATTCCCAGCACGATGAGCGCAGGCACGCGCAGCCCGCGCGCGCCCCATCCCCACGCCGCGAGGAAAGCGGCTATGGCCAAATAGGCGAAAAGCGGCCATAGCTCCGCGCAGGCGGGGACGGCGAACGCGGCACATGCGCCCGCGACGAGCGCGACCGTGCGTCCTGCAAGACGGCAGGCGTCTCGGTTGCCCACGAAGAACGGCACCGGTCAGTCCCAGTACGTGCGGTCGAGTTCGCGGAACGTGGAGGCTTCCCCCACATGCTCCGCTGTGACGTTCGGCGAGCCGGCGAGGTCGGCGATCGTCCGTGCCACCTTCAGCACTCGGTCGTATGCGCGCGCCGAGAGGTCGAGCTGCGCGAGCATGAGGCGCATCTCCTCCTGTGCGGCGGCGTCGAGCCGACAGAAACGCGGCAGGTCCCGCGCGGGGATTTCCGCGTTGCAGTGGATTCCACGTTCGCCCGCAAAGCGCTTTTTCTGGATTTCGCGGGCGGCGACAACGCGCGCGCGGATGGCGGCGGACGACTCACCGGCGGGCAGGTCCACGATCTCGCGGAACGGGACGGGCGGGAGCGCAATCTGGATGTCGATGCGGTCGAGGAGCGGTCCCGAAATCTTCGCGCGGTAAGCGGCAATCTGACGCTGCGTGCAGCGGCAGGCGTGTTTCGGATCGTCGGAATAGCCGCAAGGGCAGGGGTTCATCGCGGCCACGAGCATGAAGCGGGATGGGAAGTCGCACGCGGCGGACACGCGCGAGATGGCCACGTGTCCGTCTTCAAGCGGCTGGCGCATGACCTCCAGTACATTGCGTCTGAACTCGGGGAATTCATCCAGAAACAACACGCCGCGATGCGCGAGCGACACTTCGCCGGGCACGGGATGCGTTCCGCCGCCGAGCAGCCCCGCGTCGGAAACGGTGTGGTGCGGCGCACGGAACGGACGGCGCACCACAAACGACTCGCGCGCCTTCAGAACGCCCGCAACGGAGTGGATGCGCGTGACCTCAAGTGCCTCCTCGGGAGTGAGGGGCGGAAGAATGGACGGAATGCGCCGCGCGAGCATCGTCTTGCCCGCGCCGGGTGACCCGACCATAAGGATGTTGTGTCCGCCCGCAACGGCCACCTCAATTGCGCGCTTCGCGCCGTCCTGTCCCTTCACGTCCGCGAAATCCTCCCCCGAATCGCGGTTCGCAGCCACGCATGCTGCGAGGTCGGTGCGCACCGGGTCGAGGGGAAGTGCGCCGGAGAGAAAATCCACCGCCTCGCGCAGGCTGCGGACGGGATAGACGTCGATGCCCTCTACGACTGACGCCTCAGCCGCGTTTTCCTCCGGCACGAGGATGCCGCGTTTTCCGATCCGGCGCATCTCAAGGACGATTGGCAGAATGCCCCGCACGCGCCGCACATCGCCAGAGAGGGCGAGTTCGCCCGCGAGCGCGTAGTCGGACAGTTCCGGCGCCTTCACCTTGTTCGTGGCGGCGAGCAGCGTAACGGCGATCGGTAGATCGTAGAGTGGACCTTCCTTGCGCACGTCGGCCGGCGCAAGGTTCACCGTGATGTTTGACTCGATCTTTTTGAAACCAGAGTTGCCGATTGCGGTAGACACTCGGTCCTTCGCCTCCTTCACCGCCTGGTCGGGCAGACCGACCATCGTGAACTGCGGCGCGCCGTCCGACGCGCACACCTCGATCTCGACGGTCTGCGCGTCAACGCCGTACACGGCTCCTGAATGACACTTTGCAAGCATTGCATGTTCCTTTCGCTGGGCGACGTCCTGATCCGCCGTCCACGCGTAAAAGAATACCATGCGAACGCAGTGGCGCGCAAGGGGGTAAACTGTCAAAAGAAACGCAAAAAAATGTATGGAAATTGTCTGAGAAATGTAGGCAAAATGTATACAAATGCATACAAGTTCACTGGGCGCGGGGATGTGCCTTCATGTATTCGTCCTTAAGGTGCTCCACTGAGACGTGCGTATAAATCTGCGTTGTGGCAAGGGACGAGTGCCCCAGCATTTCCTGTACGCTGCGCAGGTCGGCGCCGGCGTCAAGGAGGTGCGTTGCGAAGCTGTGGCGCAGCTTGTGCGGGGAAAGGTCGGCTGGAAGGTCGGCGGCGGCAAGCCACTTCTTCATGCGGCGCTGGGCTTCGCGCGGACGGAACACGGTGCCTCGCTCATTGAGGAACACGTTCGTGGCGGGTGCGCCGCCGTCAGCAAAGAGCTCAGACGCGGCCGAACGGAGCGTGCGGAGTGCCTTGCGCGCGGGCTTGCCGAGAAGGCAGAGACGCTGCTTCGACCCCTTTCCGGTCACGATCACGCCGCCCGTCTCGAAGTTGATTTGCCCCCACGCGAGGGACACCGCCTCTGATATACGGCAGCCAGTTGAGTAGAGCGTCTCAAAGAGCGCCGTGTCGCGGGCGTAGGCGTATGCCTCCTGCGGAGTGATTTCATGGTGCTCCTTCACGCGGCGGGCGAACTCCTCCCCGGGCGCGGCAAGGAAACGCTTAACCTCCTCGGTGGAGAGCACCTTCGGCAACGGCTTGGGCAGCTTGGGTCCGCGCAAGCCTGAAAACGGGTTCGTGTCGACCACTTCCTCGCGTACGAGGAAGCGGAAGAATGAACGCAGGGAGGCGAGCTTGCGGCGCGTGGTCGTGGCGCAGGCCTCCTCGTGGGCGAACGCCATGAGGAAGCGGCGGGCGTCATCGGGCGTGACGGACGCCCAGTCGAACGGAGCGGACGCATCGGCGCCCCAGCGGAATGCGGCGAACTGCGCGAGGTCCATCTCGTAGCTGGAGACGGTGCGCTCGGATGCGTTCCGCTCGCCGAGCAGGAACGCACGGAAGCGCCCTGCAACGGCGTCGCCGCGAACGGCGGGATTTGTCAGGAGCGACGTGCTCCCCTTCCTTTCCGCTTCTCAGCGCGCGCGGCCGCCTTCGCGTCCTTCTCCGCGCTGGTGGCCTTTTCATGCTGCGGCAGGTCGAGAAGCCCCAGCTTGGCGGCGACTTCGTCGAACGTCGGGATTTGGTCGCGGTAGTTCACGCACACGCGGCGTAGTGCGAGCACCTGACGCGGCGAGAGCGAACTGCGGCGGGCGTACTGGTCGCGCAGGGACGATACGAACTCCTCGTCGTTGTAGACGCGACGGCCGCGGTGTACGGGTTCCTTCCATTCCTTGACCGTTTCAAGCAGGGCCAGGAGGTCCGGCACCGCCGGGTCAACGGGGGCGATCTCGAAACCGCCGGGCACGTACGGAGCAAGGCGCGCGCGCACCTGGTCGGCATCGTCCAGCGCTCCGGCGTTCTCGCCCACGCTGCGAGCGAGGATCGCGAACTGCTTCGCCGTCAGCAGGCGGCCGCGGTCAACCTGCTCTCGCAGGGAGTTGAGGAACGGGTTCTTCGTGAGGCCTCCGATGCGGTCGATCGTCTGGAAACACCATTTGACTAGCTCGTCCGACGGCGCGTTCTTCACACGGTCCACCTCCGGGCCGTAGCCGAGGTCGACGATGCGCATCTCGCCGTCGTGAATCTGGTCACGGTAGGCCACTACAAGCTTGACGAGCGCCTGGAGCTGCTTCTCGGTAAGGGACGTTTTTCCATCGGCGATCTGACGGCGCACGGAGTCGACGAATTCCTTGTCGCCGAACGTGCGCCTGCCGATGGTCATCGGCGGACGCCAATTCTTCACCTCGTCGAGCAGCTCGAGAAGCGCGTTGAATTTCTCGATCGGCGGCGGCGGGTCCTGCGCGTCGCGCACCCAGGCTGTGAACTGTCGGTAGAAGCCGGAGAGCATGTCATTGCCCTGCTCCTCGCCTTCCTCCACCTTGTCCAGTTCGCCTTCCATCTTCGCGGTGTAGCCCACGTTGAAGAGCGGCTCGATCTTCTTGACGAGCCAGTCGTTCACGTCCATGCCGCGTTGCGTCGGCACGAGCTGGCGCGCCTCGCGCGTCGCGTACAGGCGGTCGACGAGCACCTCGATGGTCTGGGCGTATGTAGACGGGCGGCCCACGCCGTTCTCCTCGAGCGCCTTTACGAGGGAGGCCTCGGAGTAACGCGGCGGCGGCTTCGTCTCCTTGCGGTCCGAAAGCCACCGGACGGGCGTGAGCGCCTCGCCCACGGCAAGTGGCGGCAGCGACTTCACCTCGTCGCTCTCCTCGTCCTCCTCCTCGGCAGGCTTCGTCTTCTTCGCGATCTTCATCGCTGCAAGGAAGCCCTCGAACTCAACGGATGTCGTGGAGGCGGTGAAGAGGTAGGAATGGCGCAGGGCGTCCTTCTCGGCCTCAAGAGCCACCGTCTTCTGCACGAGGCGGGCCTCTGCCATCTGGGAGGCGACGAACCTGCGCCAGATGAGGTCGTAGAGCTTCGTGGATGCGGCGTCAAGCCCGGCCTCTGCGGGATGCAGGCGCACGTCCGTGGGACGGATCGCCTCGTGGGCCTCCTGCGCGCCGGCCTTGGACTTGTAGAAGTTGGGCTTTTCGGGCACGAACGCCGCGCCGAACTCCGATTCGATCAGGTCCTTCGCCGCCGCGCGCGCCTCGGCCGCCACATTCACGCTGTCCGTTCGCATGTAGGTGATGAGACCGGCCTCGTAGAGCTTCTGGGCCATGGACATAGTGCGCTGCGGCGAGAAGCCGCACACGCTCGACGCTGCCTGCTGCAAAGTGGAGGTGGTGAACGGCGGATACGGATGGCGCGTCTTCGGCTGCTCCTTCACGTTCGTCACGCGCAGACCCGCGCCGTCGAGGTCGTCCACAAGCGTTGCCGCCTGCTCCTGGCTCCGCACGTTCGGCTTCACGTCGTCAAGGCGCGCAAGCTTCGCGATGAAGGCCGTCTCCTTAGTGCCCTTGGACGCCTCAACGCCGAGCACCCAGTACGCGACGGGGTTGAACCCCGTGATCTCGCGCTCGCGTTCCACAAGAAGGCGCAGCGCGACGGACTGCACGCGGCCCGCCGAGAGGGAATAGCCGTACTGCAGGTTCTTCCAGAGGAGCGGGGACACCTTGAAGCCCACGAGGCGGTCGAGAATACGGCGCGCCTGCTGCGCGTCCACGCGTGCGAGGTCGATCTCGCCGGGGTTCGCGACGGCGGCCTGCACCGCCTTCTTCGTGATTTCGTTGTAGGTGACGCGACGGACAGGCTTGCCCTTCGTCACGTCCGCCAGCACCTGGCTGAGGTGCCACGCGATGGCCTCTCCCTCGCGGTCAGGGTCGGGCGCGAGGAACACCTCGTCCGCCGCGCGCGCGGCCTTGCGGAGGTCGTCAACGACCTTCTTCTTCTCGGCCGACACCTCGTAGCTCGGCGTAAACGTCCAGGCGCCTTCGCGTCCCTCCACCGGGGCGATTTTGATTGACAGGCCTTTCTTTGGCAAATCCCGGATATGCCCGACAGAGGACTTCACCGTGAAGTCCCCGCCCAGGTACTTGCCGATCGTCACCGCTTTCGCCGGCGACTCGACGATCAAGAGTTTCTTGCTCATTGTCTCCTATTCTTTCCTTCTACCGTCTAAAAAGATGGCAAATATTTTACCAAAAAATCAGACGATAAATCCATAGGGAAAATTCAAAAACTACGATTCTAACAAACTGCGCATAGTATCCCCCAGAAACAGAGAAAATATGGTATACTGATTCTGACATGCCACCCCAGCCACCAGTTTCCATTGCTGCCGCGTTCCCGAAACGTCTGGCAGATATGCACAAATACGCCGCCGGCGTAGTCACGGTGATTGGCGGTTGCGCGCGCTACCCGCACGCGCCGGTCATCGCGGCGCTCGGCGCGCGCGCGGGCGGAGCGGGACTCGTGCAGCTCGCCGTGCCGGATGCCTCGCGCACAGCCGCAGGCGCGCTTGTGCCGGAGGCCACTTTCGCGGAACTCGCGCCCGGCGTCACGCCGCCGCGCACTGACGTGACTGCGCTCGGCATGGGACTCGGCGATGGCCCAGACAGCGAAGCGCTCGTCGCGCATGTCCTTTCCTGCGCCGGAAGATTCGTCGTTGACGCAAGCGCTCTCGCAGTCCTCGCACGCCTGCGCGCAGCAGACGCGCTTCCGTCCGTTGAAGGCTGCACCCTCGTCCTCACTCCGCACGTCGGCGAGGCCGCCCGACTGCTCGGCTGCATAACCGACGAAATCCAGTCCGACCGCTCTTCCGCCGTCCGCCGCCTCGTGGAGCGCTACCGTGCGGTCGTGGTCCTAAAGGGACCGCACACGCTCGTCGCCGCGCCAGACCGCGACGACGTGTTTGAGTGCCCTGCGGGGAATCCTTTCATGGCACTCGGCGGCATGGGGGACCTGCTCGCCGGCGCGCTCGCCGCCCGCTGGGCGTACATTTCCAAGTCCCATCCCGATCCCGACGCCGCGTTTCTCGCCGCCTGCGGCGCTGTCTGGCTGCACTCAGCCGCCAGCGACGCACTCGTCGCCGCCGATCCGCCGGGCGATCCGTCCATCGTCAACACCGCACACGCCATCGCGTCACTCCGCGTGGCACTTGAAAAGTAAAGGAGAACCAGCAATGACCATTGGATACGAAGCACTCGTCAAGCACCTGCATGTCGTCGGATCCGAACCGTTCGGACTTCTCTCGCGCGGCACGCTGCCCACCGCCGGCATCCTCAGCAACGAATTCGGCGAACGCCTCAAGTGCCTCTTCTCGCCGGAACACGGCTGGTACGGCTTCGCCGCCGCTGGGGAACGGACAAACGGCGAAATGCACCCGTATTGGAACATACCCATCCATTCCCTCTACGGCGACGTGCGCAAGCCCACCCCGGAAATGCTGTCGGGACTCGGACGCATGGTCATCGACCTTCCTGACATCGGCGTCCGGTGTTACACCTACCTCGCCACTCTCAAACTCATGCTGGAGGCATGCGCGGAGGCGGGCGTGGCTGTCACCGTGCTGGACCGCCCTATCCCCCTTGGCGGACTCGTGGACGGACCGATGCGCGACATGGGCTTCTCCTCCTTCGTCGCCCCGCTCAACGTACCCTTCTGCCACGGGATGACGCCGGCGGAGTGCGCGAAGTTCATCGTCGACACGGAGCAGCTCGACCTCGACCTCACACCCATCAAGTTGCGCGACTGGTCACATGCCGACCGCGCCCCGTGGTTCGACTTCATGCCGCCTTCGCCCGCAATTCGCAGCTGGGACTGCGCGGCGCTGTACCCCGCCACCGTCTTCACCGAAGCCTATCCAGCAATCGACTGCGACCGCGACGGCGCCCTCGCATTCCGCGTAGTCGGTGCCCCGTGGCTCGATATCGCAAAGCTCCTAGACGACTTCATGGATCCCCTTCCTGCCTGCGGCTTGGGCGTGCGCCCCATCCGCTACCGTCCCACCGGCGGCACATACGCTGGACAAGTCCTGAACGGACTGCTGCTCTCCGTCGAGAACCCCGATGCGTTTTACCCCGTGACGGCCGGCACAATCGTCCTCGCCGCGCTTCTCAACCGCCACAGGGACGAGATGACGCAGAACGCCCGCACCGAATGGCTTGACAAGCTCGTCGGCTCCACCGGCCTGCGCGACGCCATCGCCAACAAAAACCTCAGCGACCTTTTCCAGTCCTGGATCGACGCGCAGGACGTCTACCTCCCCACGAAGGTAGACCTCTACGCATAACGTCAAATGACCATCAGCGAGTCGAGAACACAGTCGTGAACGTAGCCTCCGTGACCGGTTCCTTGAACGCAAAGGCAAGGCGCTGAGGCGAGGGCTTGCCGGGGTTGTCGATCAGCTCCTTAGTGAACGCGACAGGTGCTGAAGCATTCACCGACATCTTCATCTTGCGATGGGTCGTAGGCGACTTGCTAAACAAGAACTCGGTGAAGGCATCATTCGCCGTCCACTCTCGGTACGTGACCACGGGCACCTCAAACGCGGTCGGCTCCGTGAAGGCAACCGCGTCGGTAATCGCCACCGAGCAGTTCTTCCGGTCGAAAGTCATCGTGCGCACGAGCGACTTCAATGCTGGCACGCCGTAGGCTGCCGTATAGTCGAGCACGATCTCGTCCTTGGCGTCCGTGAATTCCGCCTTGATCACTTTCGCGGCGGCCTTGCGTCCGCCCTTCTGTAACTTGCCGCCCACAACGGGCACGGGATGCCCGTATGAGTTTAGCACCTTGGAGATGTAGCGGTCCTTCGAGAACGTGCGGCGCGTGTAGACCTCCCCGCCGGGATCGCCGCACATCTCCACGCCGTCCATCATGATCGTGTACGAGCCGACGTCGTTGTGGTTGTGAAGCTCCGCGTTGTGTCCGCCCTTGATGGCGACGCTCCAGTCAAGTTTCTTGTCGTTGTTCGGCCTGCGGGAAATCAGCACCTGCGCGTTGGGGAACCATGTGCGGACGGGCAGCACGTCCATAGTCGGCGCACACGGTGCCGGTTCCTGTCCGAACGCCCGCAGGGAGGACTGCGCCGTGTCGAACCCGAACGCAGGGGATTTGAGCGCGGTGGTCGAGACGAGGTCGGGCCAGATCTGCCGTCCGAGCGCGAGCAGCACGGGCGAGGGGTTGCCGCCGCCGTCTGCGAAGTGCGGAGACCTTCCGCTCTGGAGCTGGAACCCGTAGGCGTACTCCATCACCGTCTTCGTCTTCGGGTTGGCGAAAAGATCGACCTTTCCGCCAGTCGCGGCACGCAGGGAGAGTCCCATCATGATATGATGCCCGTAGCCGTAGTTCCAGTAGCCCATGCCCTCCGAGCAGTAGCCGTCGTCCGTGTAGCCGCGCAGCGCAAAGGGCACGCTCCCTTCGGCGTGCATGACAAATTCCGCGCGGAGACGGCGGTCGGTGATGAGCGCGAGCGCCGCACGCACGACGCAGCAGTTGCACACGCTGTTCCAGTTGTTGCCGCCGTGGAACCACCAGTGCTCGCGCAGTTTGCGTAAGCCCCGCGCATGGGCGAGGTGCGGCTGGAACGTGCGGCGGTCGATCTCCGAATACACCTTCGCGCGCGTCCCCGCGGGAATGGCGTCGCCGAGCCACGAGAGACAGTACGCGAGTTCGCGCGAGAGTTCCGCGCTACAGAGGTCGACATGCGGCGTTCCGTTGAAGCAGGTGAGGTTGCCGTCGTGCGCGGGAAGCGTCCAGCTCTTCATCGCGCAGAATGCGTCCATGTACTCGACGATCTTCGGGATGAAGCGTCCCTTGCGCTCAAGGCACTCGCCCACGTAGAGCCAGACGAAATTGGCCTTCCTCCTGAAAAAGCACTTCTGGTAGTTCGAGCGGTTTCCGTTCTGCGAGAATTCAAGGTAGAGTTCGTCCGGCGTATCCGGCACGGGTTCGCCGCTGATTTTCTCCGCGTTCCGAATCGCCGTCTGACCTTCCTTTGTCGCGGCAAGCGGATCCCACTTCGCGCGGTCGCACGCCGGTGCGCCGTCCGCGCGCGGGGTTTCCGGCAGTCCCTGCGCGATTTCGTCAATGCGCGCGTCGTTCGCCACGTATGCAACGGCGGAAACCGCCGCGCCGATTGCGCTTTCGGGTGGAAGCGGCTCGAAGCCGGGGATGGACGAAAGGTCCGCCGGAAGCTTCGGCACGTACACGTTCCCGCGCATGACCGTCGTCGCAGGCGCACGCCACGTAAACGACTTCTCGTCGCCCTCGAACACGTTGCATTCGAGCGTGTTGCGCATGGGCGTGTCGAGGGCGGACGCGAACTCGGGATACTTCGCCTTGAACGCCGCGCCTTCGACGTTCGCCGCCTCGCGGGAGGTCTTGCCCCGCGCGCCGGAGAGGAACTTCCGCCAGTGGTCCTGCGACCATGGCGAAAACGTGACGCCGTAGCGGCAACGCGTGAACACGTTGTTGCGCACCACGTTGTCGCGTCCGCCGTTCATCTGCACGCCGCCGAAGTGCGCCCTTGAGCAGTTGTCGAAACGGTTGCCGTACACGAAATTGCCGGAGATGGAGTCGTCGAAGCGGATGCCGCCCTGTCCGCACCGCACAAACGCGCCGCCGCGCCCGACGTCGCGGAAGATGTTGTGGATGAACTTGTTGCCGCGATACGTGGGATCGCCCCACATGTCCACCGCGCCCTGGTCGTCGGACTCCTGCACCACGCGCTCGACGAGGTTGGATGCGAAGAGATGCTCGTTTCCGATGATCCGCACCGCGCTCGAGGGGAGGTCGTGGAAATCGTTGCGCACGATGCGGTGTCCGCAGCCCATCACCCAGATTCCCGGCGTGTAGGTGCGCATCGCAAGACCGGTGTCGCTGAAATCGCAGCATTCAATCGTGACGCCGGACGACGTAAGCGTCTTCCTGTCGCCGCCGTCAAGCGTCATCGCGCAGTGCCCGAACGTGCGGAACGAGCAGCCGCGCACGAGCGAATCACGCGCATGGTCGAGCACGAGGCCGTGTCCGCCGAAGTTGCGGAAGTCGCAGCGCTCGATCTTCACGTCGGAGACGCCGCGCATCTCCACGCCGTGGTGGCGTCCGTCGCGAAACGCGATTCCCTCGAAGCGGATGTGCGCGGCGTCCTTCGCCGAGACGAGCGACTTCGCCGCTAGAGAAAGCTCATAGCGGCATTTGGAAGGATCGCCCTTGGCGTCTTCGGGGCGGACGTACAGAAGCCCGGTCGTGCGGTCCAGGTACCATTCGCCCGGGGCGTCGAGGGCCGCGAGCGCGTTTTGCAAGTAGAACGGCATGCCTTTGACAAGGAGCATGCAGTAAAGCCGATCGGACTTCGCGGCGGCGGCGCTCGTCTCGCTCAGGTGGAACGACGTTTCGGCGTCCGTGCCGAAAGCAGCCGCGTCAAGCGTGAACGAAACCGTCCCCGCGGCAGGATCGACGCTGACTGGAACCGTCTGGTCGGCCCACAGGTACCTCCAATATCCCAGTGCCTCAAGACCCGGCGCGTTCGCGCGCGACCAGCGCGTCATGTCGCCGAGATCCGCCTTGAACACACCAGCCTTGTCGATGACCGTGCCGGTGCGGAGGAATCCCGTGTTCGGGTGACGGGCGAGCGTAAGACGCTTTCCGTTGCAGGTGAGCGAGCGGATTCGGAACTTGGGCCGCGCGGTGTGGAAGCCGCATAGCGCGTCAGGTTCAAGCGCATCGTAGCCGAGCGACTTCACGTCCGCCACCCAGACCTTGCCCTTCACCTCTGCGGGGATGCGCGGATCGTCGGCGAGACGCCAGGCGGACGGCGGTACGGTCCACGCGCCCGTGAACACGGGCGTTTCGCCCTTCCACGCGCGGTATGCGACGGGCGCCCCGTCCGCACCGGAATCCTCCTTGCCGAGCACAAGGGATTCGCACATCGGGTATTCGCCGCCGCGCAGCCACACGTTCACGCCGCCCTTGGGCAGTGCGCCGGATTTCTTCAGTACACGCACGGCGTCACGTGCGCGCGCCACCGTGGCAAACGGCCTTTCACGCGAACCGTCTGCCGAATCGTCGCCCGTGGGCGACACATGGAATTCGGTCTGCGGAAGATTCGCGCCGTATGCACACGCCGACACCACGCAGAATGCACCTGCGAAAGCCTTGATAGTTGATTTCAAAGACGATTTACTGTTCATGATAGTCCTTTTCTGTTTATCTTAAAGGGGCAAGGCGCATTTTATCATTTCCCCCCGATTGGCGTCAACCTCACCGCTCCAACACGCTTATCCCGACTTTTTCGGGATGAGTTATCCCGAAATCGCGTCGTACCCTTGAAAACATTGGCTCAAAAATATTTTCAGGGGGTTCAAAAACTG
>CACWIW010000114.1 GCA_902761035.1 uncultured bacterium
GAGCGCGGCGGCCTTGAAGATCGCGTCCACCTGCTCCTGCGTGTACGTGGCGTACTTCGCCTGCGCCGCGCGCACCCGCGCCAGCGTCGCCTCGAGGTCGGCTACCGGGTTCTCCGGCGCGATTCCTGCTTCGTTGTCCATGTTCGTGCTTCTCTCTTTCGTTCGGTCTGCCGCCGGAACCTTTTCCGGCGGACGCGCATAGTATAGCACTTTCTGAATCGGTATTCAAGTAGCGATATAAAAATATTTATTATTTTTTTATCGCTACCCCAGGTGTACATTCAACCGTCCTTGTGGTATACTAGCGCGCGCTATGGAGAACCCGAACGAAAACCCGCTTCCGCTGCCGACGATCCGGCGGTACCCGATCTTCCTGCGCGCCATCGGCGAGATGATGGACGCCGGGGAGGCGTTCATCTCGAGCAGCGTGCTCGCGGAGCGCCTCGGACTCGACCCCGTGCTCACGCGGAAGGACCTGGCGATGGCGGGCGTGCCCGGGCGGCCGCGCCGCGGCTATCCGGCGGAGGAGCTCCGCGCGGCGATCAACCGGGCACTCGGATGGGACAGCGCCACGGACGCGGTGCTCGTGGGCACCGGCTCCCTGGGGAGCGCCCTTCTCGGCTATGCGGGCTTCAAGGAGCAGAACCTCTCCATCGTCGCCGCGTTCGACGCGAACCCGCGCCTCGCGGGATCCACGGTGCACGGCGTGAAGGTGCGCCCGCTTGCGGAGATGGCGCGGCTCGTCCGCCGCCTCAAGGTGCATCTCGCGATCCTCACGGTCCCCACCGCCGCCGCGCAGGCGTGCGCGGAGACGCTCGTGGAGGCCGGCGTGCGCGGCATCCTGAACTTCTCGTCCGCGCAGCTCTCCGTCCCCGAGGGCGTCATCGTGCAGAACGTCGACCTCGCGCAGCCCCTCGCCGTCCTCTCCCACGCAATCGCCCGGCACGGGTAGATCTTAGCCATGAGCGGGGCTTATTGATTTCTCGCCGTTGCGCGGCCCTCTCAACCTGGCGATTTCCGTCTTGAGGGTGGCGATTTCCGCCTTCAGGGCGGCGATCTCCTCGTTTTGGGTTTGGCGGCGACCGAGCCTGGCGGCGGTCATGCGTTCGCGGATGCCGCCGTTTTCCTTGAAGTCCTCGGCCATTTTCGCCATGTGCGTGCTCATCATTCGATCCACCATGTGGCAAAGCGTGTTGGCGCAGTTGGCGAATTCCTCTGCGCTCCATTTGGGGAAGTAAGGCTCGTAGTCATCAAGCATGTTACGCACGCGGCAGAATCTCAGCATTCCGTCATAGCGCGGATGGAGCTTCGGTTGCCAAAGGGACAACCCATGCGCCCGCAGGTAGTCGAGATAGTCTTCCTTGAGCTCCTTGATGCTCGCGCGCGCCACGTTCAGGAGCTTGAGTTCCATTTCCGTGGAAGTTACGCCGTCAGCGAATCCTTCGACAATGTTCTGCTTGCCGCTCCGCGCCGCCTGTACCATCTGATCGACCGTGCGGTCGCCGAATTTTGGCAAGAACCGCTTGCAGAACACGACGGTCATCTGGTAGAGCACCACGGTTTTCTGGTAGAAGTAGAGATTCTGCCAATTGGTTTGCTTTTTGAGTATCGGGAGTTCTGGTTTCATGGGTTATCCTTTCTAGTGGGGCTAGATGGGCTAGAGGGGCTAGGTGAGCTAGAAGATCTAGCGGGGCTAGATGGGCTAGGAAGCCTAGCCTCTCTAGTACTCCTAGCTTATCTAGAAATTCTAGCCTTTCTAGCTTTTCTAGCTCCTCTAGCACTTCTAGCACCTCTACCTAGTTACCGTTAGCGCAATCAGTATACCCAATCTCCACGTGATAATCATCACATGGATTTCACATAATCATCACATAATCATCACGTCCACGTGATGATTCAATAGATACTGAGGCCTGTCTTGCGAAGGCTATTGCGCTTTATTGGATGCGCCTTTGAGCGTGATCCCCACGTTCAAGGCGTTGCGGCGAGGGTTTGAACGGGTGAACGTCCACGGCTTCCCGCGCTTTGCGTCAAAAACGGTGAGCGTGGAGGAACCGCCGCCGTCCATGTTGACTGCGTCCGTCACGCCTTCCCTGCGCAGGATTTCGTAAAGATCCATCCCGAAGGCGCCGATGCTGTAGTTCGGCTTGCGGCCATCCACGACGAGCAGCACGAGCGTCTTTCGACTTGCGTCGAGTCCGAATGCTGTACGTTGCGCAGGCGCCCGATTCATCAGACGGCGCGCGTAGGCTGTGGGCACGCCATTCGTCATGATGAGGTCGAACCCGCCGAACGCGAACGCAACGTCCTTTACTCGTTCTTCCGCAACGGACGTGACAATATCCGCCTTGCCATCCTTGTAAACGACGAAGAGAGCCCCACTCCTTGGCCTTTTGGACTGCGACAGCTCTACGCCGTGCGAGACGTTCCATCCCCTGAGCGACGCGTACGTGGAACGAAACGCCGCCGCGCAGTCCCAAGGCCCCCACGGAGTGGCGTTCACCGCCAGCACGACAGGTTCGCCCGCCGCCCTGCGCTGCATCATGAAGTTGGGCGTAGTCTCGCGTTTCGTGTGGATCAGCACGGTCCTGTTCGTGTAGTCGGGCATCGGCTCGCCCCACTTCTCGTCGCGGTCGGTTGCGGTGAAGCCGATGCCGGGCTCGTCGAGGTTTATCCGCGCCACAAACGCCTTCATCAGCTGTGGCTCGTCCAGCGCGTATGCCCTGAGCGCGACGCCCCTGCACAGTTCAACGGGGCGCTGCCACATCTCATGTTCCGGCGGCACGCCGAGTTGGGTATCTACAGCAGTCGCAGTTGTTGCCACGACCGGCAGGCATAGATAGCATACCGCCAGAAAAACGATTGCCGACACTTTCTCTTTCATCGCCTTCCGCCCTTAACTTCTAGAGCTCTTTATTTCGAGAACCTGACCACGAAGCCGCCGCCAGAAGCCATGTGAAACTTAAGCATCTCTCCGGCCTTGACCGTCCGCGTCTCGTGAACGTATTTCGTCGGCTGGGCATCCGCCACGTCGGCGTCCCTAAACAGCTCCGCCTTCCATTCCCCGTCGCCGAGGAAACAGGTCTTCAACTCGAAGTCGCGCGCGTCCTTGTTCGTGATCGCGGCAGCATACCACGAACCGTCCTTCGCCTTGCGCGCGACGGCGGCGAACGATTCCGGACATCCCCCGAGGCCGACCGTGGCGTCCCACACGACGGGTGTCGCCGCCATGAACGAGAAGCACTCCATGTTCTTCTCGTACTTCGTCGGGGAATCGCTCAGCATCTGGAGCGGCGCCTCGTAGAGCGCCATGAGCGCCATCTGGTGGCAGCGTGTTCCCACCGAGCCCGGGTTGCGTCCGTTGCCCTTGTACGCGCCGATCGGATAGTTGTCCATCGCGCCGGGCGTATAGTCCATCGGACCCGCGGTCAGGCGCAGGAAGAAGGCCGCGACGTCGTTGTGCGCCATGTCCTTGTTGGCGGGCGCCCACTTCATCTGCTCGAGGCCGTGGATGCCCTCGTAGTTGATGACGTTCGGATACGTCCGGTGGAGGCCCACCGGACGGTACACGCCGTGGTAGTCCACGAGGAGCTTGTGCTTCGCGCACGCCTTCGCGCACCGTTCGAGGAACGCAGTCACCTCCGCGTCGGCGCGGTCCATGAAGTCGACCTTGAAGCCCTTGGCGCCGAGCTTGGAGAAGTATTCCGCCACGCGCTCCTCCTCGCCGTACATCTGCGCCCACGCCATCCAGAGGATGATGCCCACGCCTTTCTTCTTGCCGTACTCGATGAGATACGGGACGTCCACGCGCGGACTGTACTTCCAGATGTTGAGCGCCTCGCTCCACCCCTCGTCAAAGATCACGTACTCGACGCCGGCCTTCGCCGCGAAGTCGATGAAACGCTTGTAGCCTTCAGTCGTGCAGCCCTTCTCGGTGCCCTTGTTGTCGAAGGCGTTCCACCAGTCCCATGCAACCTTGCCGGGCTTGACCCACGAGAAGTCCGTGCCCGACGCGACAGGCTCCGCGAGCGCATACACGATATCCGCCTCGCAGAGCTTCGACGGCGAATCGGCCAGAATGAACGTGCGCCACGGAAGCGCACGCGGCGCATCGGCCTTCGCGATGAAGTTCTCTGTCTCCGTCACGCGCACCCAGCGTCCGCCGGTCTTGAGTCCTTTCTCCTTGCCCCATCCGCCCACGCGGGTCGTCGCCTTAGGGTACTTCGCGAAAAGAGACGAGAGCCGTGCACCCGCATCGGTCTGCTCCACGTCGCCGAAATAAAGCGCAGGATAGTCCGTCAGGCCGGACTCCGTAAACGCCACGGTCTTGCCCCCGACCGAATACGCGAACGGGAGGTAAAAAGCCGCCTTCGCGTCCGTCTTGAGTGCGGTGGCATCGGAAAACTGCGGAACGGTCTCCTCGCAGCCAAGGCTACCGCGGGGCGTGCGGTTGTACCAACAGCGGGCGGCCTTCGGGACCGTGAGGTCCGCCTTCTCGTTCGTGATGATGCCCGTCTTCTTCAACTCCAGACGGTACGCGACGCCGTCATTGCGCGCGACGAGCCGCACCGCGAAGTCGCCAAAGTCCGCGAACGTCTCGTTCCCCGCGAGGCTGACGCCCGCCTTCTTGTAGGTCGGAGCGGGGACAGTCCCCGCAAGCGTCCGCTTCGTGACGGACGCCGCCCCGGAAACGCCCTTCACAAGGCACTTTCCGTCCAGGCACACGCCGATTCCCGACTTCGCGGCGACCACGACGCCGTCGCGCAAAACCTCATACGCGAGCGGGGCGGCGTGCAGGCGGATGGCGTTCCGCCCGTCCGGCGACACGGCCGAACCGACCTCGGCCGCCGTGCATGCAGATACGGCAACCGCCGCAACGGCGCCGATTACAACCAGTTTCTTTTGCATCATCATTTACCTTGCCTTTAGCTTGTTTTTCTCTTCATGGGGACGAGAGACGTGAGACAAGAGACGAGCGTGACATGAGACGTTAGACGATTAGACCATTGCTCGTCTCACGTCTCGCGTCTCACGTCAAATCCTTTCACGTCTCGCGTCTCACATCAAGCCCCTGAGTTTGAGGCCCTTCGCTTGCCCAAAATGAAAAATGGAAAATGAAACCTTGACTTTCCATTTCCCATTTTCCATTTGCTCAAAGGAGCTTACTTGTTCTTGTGGCGCTGCGCCTTCATCCGCTTGTCGTACTTATGCTTCGACATTTTCTTGCGGCGCTTCTTCTTGATGGAACCCATCGCGTTCTCCTTTTCTTTGGTTTGCTCGTGGTTGACGATTGATTGGCGGCGCCTTCGCGCCACGCATCAGAAAATGACCTTGTTTAGCGGCAGCTCGATGATGCCCGTGGCACCGGCGGCGCGCAGGACGGGAATGAGATCGCGCACCTGGTGCTCCTCCACAACGCTCTCCACCGCGAACCAGTCCGCGTCGTTGAGCTTGTTCACCGTGGGCGCGTGCAGGGCCGGCAGCGCGGCCGTGATCTTCTCCAACTTCTTCGCGGGGGCGTTGAGCTTGATGAGCACGCGCTTCTGCGCGTCGAGCGCACCCAGGAGCAGCATCTTCAGCTGTTCGAGCTTCTCGCGCTTCGCCTTCACCTTCCACGCCTTCTTGTTCGCGATGAGGCGCGTGGTGGAGGTGAGTATCGTATCGACGATGCGCAGGTTGTTCGCACGGAGCGAGCTGCCCGTCTCCGTGAGGTCCACGATCGCGTCCACGAGTTCCGGGGCCTTCACCTCAGTGGCGCCCCAGCTGAACTCCACGTCCGCCTTCACGCCGTTCTTCTTCAGGTAGCGCTTCACGAGGCCCACGGCCTCGGACGAAATGCGCTTGCCCGCGAGGTCCTTCACGCTCTTGATCTTCGAGTCGTTCGGCACCGCGAGCACCCAGCGCACCGGGTTGGACGTGGCCTTCGAGTAGTTAAGCTCGCACACCTCCTGCACGTCGCTGCCGTTCTCGTACACCCAGTCGTAGCCGCAGATGCCCGCGTCGAGGAGGCCAAGCTCCACGTAACGGCTCATCTCCTGCGGACGCAGCAGCCGGCACTTGATCTCCGGATCGTCGATCATGGGGATGTAGGAACGGGAAGAGCATGTGACAGTGAACCCCGCGCGCTTGAACAGCGCGAAGGTCGATTCCTGAAGACTGCCCTTCGGCAGGCCGAGTACGATTGCCATTTCTGAAACTTTCTCCAAAACTTGAAAGCGCATATTTTATCAGAATTACGGCGCGTGCGCAAGGGGGATGCTTCCGCAGACGAAAAATCTCCATAAAACAGTCCATTGCGCGGCCATGCCAATATATGGTAGAATAGCACCAGCAATGCGCCAGCGCGAAAAAATTCTGCTCCTGACGCCACCGTTCGTGCAGCTTAACACGCCATATCCGGCCACAACGCAGCTCGTCGGCTGGCTGACGTCCCTTGGAGTGTCCGCCTTCCAGCGCGACCTTTCCATAGAGGTCGCGCTGGAGGTTCTGCGCACCTACGGCGAACAGCCCCTCACGGACGAGGTGATCGCCTTTCTCCAGGACCGCGCGCCAGACAACGCCGAAACGCTCGCCGAACCAGGTTACCTTCCAGAAGGCCCCGCCTTCGACTCCCTCGCCCCCGAGGGGACAGGCCTCATGCGCGCGGACGTGCTTGGACCCGACCCGCAGGACCGCGCGAAGGTGCTCTGCTCGCTCTACCTCGACGACCTCGCCGCCGCCATCCGCGACGAGATCGACCCAGACTTCGGCTTCTCCCGCTACGCCGAGCATCTCGGCGCTGCCGTGCCCGACTTCGGCACCCTTCTGCGCCGCCTCCGCAGACGCAGTCCCGTGGACCGCATCCTCGAGGCGCGCGTGGCGCGTGCCCTCCGCGAGACAAAGCCGACCATCGTCGGCGTGACGTGTCCCTTCCCCGGCACGCTCCTCGGCGCGTTCCGCATCGCCGCCACCGTCCGGCGCCTCGCGCCCCACGTACGACTCGCCCTCGGCGGCGGCTACGTGAACACGGAGCTCCGCACCCTCGACGACAAGCGCGTCGGACGCTTCTTCGACGTGGTGATGTACGACGAGGGCTACAAACCGTGGTGCGACCTGCTCGGGCTGAAGGCGGACGTCCCTGCCTTCGTGCGCCCCTCCTACCGCGGCATCGATCTCTCGCAGTACATCAACCTCGCCGAGACGGCGAACCCGATGCATCGCCTCTGGAGCGACGGACGCTGGATAAAGATACAGCTCGCGCGCGGTTGCTACTGGCACAAGTGCGCGTTCTGCGACGTTTCACTTGATTACGTCAAATGCTTCCAGATGCCGTCCGCATCCACTCTCGCGGACGCGATGGAGGCGCTTGTGGACGAGACCGGCGAAAGAGGCTTCCACTTCACCGACGAGGCCATCCCGCCCAAGCTCGCGCACGATCTCTCGCGCGAGCTGATCCGCAGGAAACTCAAATGTCGTTGGTGGGGAAACGTGCGCTTCGACACCGCGTTCACGCCCGCGCTCGCGCGGCTCATGGCACGGGCGGGGTGTATCGCCGTGACTGGCGGACTCGAATGCGCCACCGACCGCCTCCTCAAGCTGATGAACAAGGGCATCACGCTCGCCTCCGCGCGCGCGGCCCTGCGCGCGTTCGCGGACGCTGGTATCCTAGTACACGCCTACCTCATGTACGCCTTCCCCACTCAGACCGAACGCGAGGTATACGCCGCGCTACGGTATGTGCGCGACCGTTTCCGCGAAGGCTCGGTGCAGTCCGCGTTCTTCCACCGCTTCGCGCTTACGGTCCATTCACCGATCGCCCGCGCGCCGGAGAAGTTCGGCATACGGATTCCGCCCGTGGCGAATCCGCGCGGACGCGTCTTCGCGCGAAACGAAATCCCATACGAAGAGCCGAACGCGCCCGACTGGGACCGCCTCGGCCGCGGCCTTCGGCTCGCCCTCTACAACTACATGCTGGGCCTTGGGTTGGACCTCCCCACCCGCACCTGGTTTAGTTAGAGGTATTTCTTCGCGGTGTTGCGGGCAACCTTCAGGGCCTGGGCGGCTCGGCTGAGGTTCTGTCCGCACTTGTCGAACACGCGCCGCACGTGCCAGCGGATAACCGCGTCCAGCTCGTCTGGCAACGCGCCGGCGGCCGCTTGGTCATCCGCGAGACCGGCGTTCATCTCGCGGTGTTCCGCAACGAGGGCGGCAAAATCATCTTCGGCCAGCACCGTGGCACGGTCGAGGAGGTTGAGGAGCTCGCGCACGTTTCCTGGATAGTCGTAGTCCATGAGCGCGGCGATTTGCTCGTCGGTGAGGTGGCGGTGGTGGTGGCCGAGCCACCAGCCATCCGCGATGTCGCGGATGTCCTCCTTGTGTTCGCGCAGGGCGGGGATGCGCAGTTGCACCACGTTGAGGCGCTGGTAGAGGTCGGCGCGGAACTTCCCCTCGCGCACGCGCGCGGGCAGGTCGCGGTTCGTGGCCGTGATAAGGCGCACGTCGGCGTAGCGCTCCTCGTTGCCGCCCATGCGCATGAAGCGTCCGCCCTCGAGGACGCGCAGGAGAATGCCCTGCGCGTCAAGCGGCATCTCGCCGATCTCGTCGAGAAAGAGCGTGCCGCCGTTCGCAAGCTCGAACAGACCCGGTGCCGCGCGGTCGGCGCCGGTGAATGCGCCCTTCTCGTGTCCGAAGAACCGGCTCTCCAGCAGCGAAGGGTTCACGCTCGCGCAGTTGAACGCGTAGAACGGCTCTCTCGCGCGCGGAGACTTGTTGTGGATCTGCTGGGCGACCGTCTCCTTGCCCGTGCCGCTCTCGCCGAGGATGAGCACGCGCGCGTCGGGGAAGAGCGCGATGCGGTTGACGCGCTCCTGCAAGGTGCGTATCTGAGGCGACTTGCCCACCAGCTCGCGCCCGCGGTAGCGGCGGTAGTGCGCGACGATCCGCCGCACGTCATCGCCCCACGCAACAGGCTGCACGCCGGCGGCGAGACTGCGGATCGCCGCGCCGTATGCTTTTTCGTCCTGGTAGTAGCGATAGAAGAACTGTGCCGCCTCGAACAGCTCGCGGTAGTCGCGCACGACGGCGGAAACGCGCCCGCCATCCTCCGCGTATGGCATGAACGGCGCAGCGTCCACGTCGAACGTGCGCCCCACCACTTCCGGCAGAGTGACCGTCTCGTCCACGACCGATTCCATGAGCGGAAGCACATCCTTCTGCTGCGACTCGCTCGCCGCCACCGCGCTGATCCACGTCACGTCCACGCCGCGACGATGCAGGGCCTTCAGCGCGGCGGCGAGACGCTCCTCGTCGCCGCCGAGCGCCACGCCGAGGATGTAGACGTTCCGCACGCCCTTTTCCGTCGCCTCAAGCAACTCCGGGAGACGCCGCTTGCTGACGCCCGCGACATCGGCCAGTCCTTCGAGGCCCTTCAGCGCAACCGCCGCCGCCACCGCGTACTCGGTCCAGCCGTAGCCCGTCAAAATTAGGTTGTCCATCGTTCTTCCTTATCATGTACACACGGTTTTGCAACAGGCTCTAAAGTTTTGCGAATGGCTATAAAGCGGCGAGTATCTTCTCCGCCCATGCCATCGCACGGGAGAACTGGTTGAGACCGTACGATTCGTTCGGCGAGTGCATGTGGTCCTCCGGCTGGCCGAACCCGACGAGCAACGGTGCCGCGCCCGAACACGCCTTGAGCGTGGAGACGACCGGAATCGACGCACCGTCCCACTGGAACACGGCCCCGCGCGGGTCAATCTCCTCCAGGACGCTCGCCGCCAGACGGAACACCGGCGACGCGAGCGGCAGACGGAACCCAGCCGCCCCGCCTGTGAGGTCTTCTATGAACAGCTTCATCCCGCGCGGCGTGTGCTGCTTCAAATGCCGCTCCAGCGCCGCCATCACGTCGTCCGGATTCTGGTCCGGCACGAGGCGCATTGAGATCTTCGCAAGCGCGCCCGCCGGAATCACCGTCTTCGACCCCGGCCCGCCGTAACCCGTGTGGATGCCGTTTACTTCGATGGTCGGGCGGAACGAGTTGCGCTCAGTGAGGGTAAGCCCCTGCTCACCGCCCACTGGCGGCACGCCCGTGATCTTCTCGTATTCCTCTGGCGACACGGCCGCGCTTTCCGCCGCCGCGCGCTCTTCGTCCGTCGGCGGCACCACATGGTCGCAGAACCCGCGCACGGCGATTGAGCCGTCCGGATTGTGCAAGCTCGCGATCAACTCCGCCATACCCTGCGCCGGATTCGGCGCAATGCCGCCGTGCTCGCCGCTGTGGAGATCGTAGTTCGCCGCCTCGAGGCGCACCGTGAAGTGCGACACGCCGCGCAGTCCGGCCACGATGGCCGGACGAAAATCCGCTCCTGCGCCCGTGTCGCACACGAGCAGCACGTCCGCCCGCAGCCGGTCCTTGATCGTCGGTGCCAGCGCCGTCAACGCCGTACTGCCGCTCTCTTCCTGCCCCTCCAGCACGATTTTAATCGTGGGGATTGGATGCGGCGCGCTCGGTGATCGCGCCCTACCATCTCCGGCATCAATAAGGAAATTGCGCATTCCGCACAGGAACGCGAAAAATTGTCCTTTATCATCCTGGGCACCGCGGCAGTAGACGCGCTGGTCATCCTTCAGGGTCGGCTCGAACGGCGGGGTGTTCCACGCCTCCAGCGGATCGGCAGGCTGCACGTCGTAGTGCCCGTAGAAGAGAACCGTCGGCGCGCCTTCGTCACCTTTGCGCTCGGCGAAAAGGATAGGCGGCGTACCAAGCATCTTCGGCGCCTGCATCAACTCCACGGCAAAGCCCTGCGGCGCAAGCCACTTCTTGAGCCACATCGCGCAGTCCACGCAATCCTTCAGACGCATCGGTTCTGCCCCGACGGTCGGGAAGCGCAGGAGCTCAAAGTACTCCTTGAGGATTGTTTCACGTTGTTCATCAAAATGTGACATTGTTTTTCCTTTTAGTTAGTAGATGATAGAAGTTATTTGGTAAGTTATACCCCCGAGACGCGGTCAGAAAGGCCGGCGCGGACGAGCGCGTAACGGCGCGTCCCATCGGGAGCTATGATGATTGCCGCCGAATCGAGGAACCGCGGCCAGTTCTCAAGCGTGAAGCGTGAGATTACGGTGCGGGCCGCGAGGTAGGCGGCGATGTAGAGGTCGTGCGTGGTGAAGATGGCGAACGGCGCGGTAAAGTGCGCGAGACACCATTCCTCCAGTGCATCCGACGCGGCGTGCAGGTCGGCGAATCCCCGATAGGTACCCTTCTCGAAGTAGTCGAAGCACTTCTGGAAGAAACTGCCGTCGCGGAACTCCTCCCACACGGCGTGCTGATCCACGAAATAGAACGTTCCGTTGCCAAGAGCGTCTTCGGGCGAGATGTCGGGATGCGCCACGCCCATGCCCTCGGCGATGCATTCAGCGGTCATCATGGTGCGCCGCAGCGGACTCGAGGCAAACTGCACGACATCGGCAAACGGACGAATCATCCGTCCGAACGCGCGGCTCATCTCCTCGCCGTCCGCAGTGAGGGGCAACGCGGCACCGAAAGAGGGATCCTCGTGGTCGATGTGCGGACGTTCCGCGTGGCGCGTCATCAACAGCACGCGGTTGCCGGCGCGGAGGAGCGCATGCACATCTTCGAGCGTCAGCTCACCCAGACTCGTCAGTAGTTCCTTCACCTGCGTGAGCGCGCGGCCGCGGTGCGAAATCTTGTTTTTCGCCTCTTCGCCAAGGTCAGCGAAGGACATCTCGTATCCATCGGGAATGAACAGCGGATCATAGCCGAAGCCAGCCGTTCCCGAAGGCGCGTGCGCGATGCGTCCGGGACAATGTCCCGTCACAACATGCTCCCGCCCCTCCGGGTCGACGAGCGCGATGGTACAGGTGAAACACGCTGCGCGGTCATCCACACCCTCCAGATTCTTCAACAGGAGGGCGTTGTTCGCGGGCGTGTTTGACGGCTCGCCCGCGTAGCGCGCACTCCGCACGCCCGGTGCGCCGCCGAGGGCGCGCACCTCAAGTCCGCTGTCGTCCGCCATCGACCACTCGCCGGGATGCCGCGCGGCGATGGCCCGCACCTTGATCAGCGCGTTCCCGGCGAAGTCGGGCGCGGTCTCCTCCACGTCGGGGTCGTCAGCCACAATGTCATAACCGGGCAGAATCTCCCCAATTTCGCGGAGTTTGTGCGCGTTGTGTGTGGCGACGTTGAGTTTCATGGACATCTAATATTTTCCTCCAAGCGTCAAAGCAGTTCAATGGGCATCTTACGGGTACTGCCGGGAATATCGGCCACGAAGCGCGGCAGCCCGAGCCCGCCGATCCGCTCCGCGCATTTCCGCGCGATCCGCTTCGCCTTCTCAAGCGGTACTCGGAAATGCGCCGTTCCCTCCACTGGATCGCACTGGAAAACATAGTATGGGCGTACCCGTGCGCGCTGGAGGGCGCGAAAGAGGTCCAGAAGCGCCTCGACGGAGTCGTTCACACCGGCGAGCAGGACGGTCTGGCATGACACGGGAATGCCCGCGTTCACGAGATTAGCACACGCCTCGACCGCCTCCGGCGTCATCTCGTCGGCATGGTTGAACTGCGTGTTCACCCACACCTTCCCCACATGACCGAGCTGAGCCGCAAGATCGCGCGTGACGCGGGATGGGTTTACGCACGGGGCGCGCGTGCAGAGACGGACCACGTCCACCTGACCCAGGTCGGCGAAGGCGCGCACAAAACGCATCACCTCGTCATCCGGCAACACGAGCGGATCGCCACCTGAAAGCAACACGTCGCGAACGTCCGGACGCTCCTGCACGTAGTTCACGCAAGCGGTCAGTTCCTCGTCCGAGCGCACCACCTCCGCATGGCGCAGAAGTCCCTTGCGCGTACAGTGTCGGCAGTTCATGAAACAGGCGTTCGAGGTCATCACGAGCACGCGGTCGGGGAAGCGCTGCTTCAGACCGAAACAGCCGCTCGCCTCGCCCTCCTCGTCGAATGGGTCTGGGCCGAACTCCTCGTCATCCTCAAGTTCGCGCGCGTCCGGCTCCATCTGTCTGCGGAACGCCTCGCTCCGAGCCGCCAACGCCCGAGCGTACGGACATGCCACGAACGGGAATTTCGCAGTCGCTTTTTCTATCTCTGGTGATGGTTTCACGTTAATAGTATATCAAATCGGCAGGACGGCGGATTACCCGGCTTGAAAACTCTGTGTTGGCGTTTGAATTTTTTGTTTTACCATATCTACACGCCGCGAGGCGCGTCACACGTTGACGTGGTCGGAACCTCCGCGGTGGAACTGGCGGTACGCGCTGCCGCCGAGTCTCTCGGTGACGGAATTGACGGAACCCGTCTTGAAGCCCGCGATCGCCGTGTTCATTTTCTGGATCTCGAAATTTCCGCCTTCGAGCGCGATCGAGCGCAGGAGAATCTGATGCTCCTTCGAGAGCCGCGCGCCCGGCTCGGGTATCTGCTCGCCGCGCGCGATCAGGGTGGCGAGGAACTTGCATTCTACGTCCATCTGGCCGGTGCGGTCCTTCCCGCTCTTGCAGTTCCAGCACGGCACCTTCCCGATGAGGTTGCTCAGCACCGCGACGCGGGCCGCGACCTTGAAGGCGTCGTGGTTGTCCTTGCGCTCCGCCTTGTCGTCCAAGACCCGCTGGCACTGG
Organism: uncultured bacterium; assembly: GCA_902761035.1. Taxonomy (GTDB): domain Bacteria; phylum Verrucomicrobiota; class Kiritimatiellia; order RFP12; family UBA1067; genus RUG572. The sequence continues at coordinate 13,632 of CACWIW010000114.1, forward strand.
TTGAAAAGCATGAGAGCCGCGTCCTTCGTGCGCTGGTCGGCGTTCGAATGGAGGAATGCGTTGACTTCCTCTCCGAGGGCCGATATGGCGGTCTTATTCATCTTCTTGGAAATGTCCCAGCCGCCGAACATGTTCGGCGTCAGCCTGAAGATCTTGTTTATGGCGCCTTCGTTGACGCCGAAGTTGAACTTCAGAATGCGCGGGCGGATTTTGACAGTCCGCCCCTTGAACTGGAACTCCACGCCGTTCTGCTCGACCGACTCCCAGGCGGCGCTCTGGTCCATGAGCATCCGGCGTTCGTCCTTGTCGCTTCCCCTCGCGTAAAAATGGCGCGCCGAGCCGGGCGTCAGCAGCGAAACCGAAGTGATGTTCAGGTTCACGGTCGTTTTGCCGTCCTCGCCCTGGGCCGGGAGGTCCTGCGGGTTGCCGGGAGCGTCGAACTTGGCCAGAAACGCGGCGATCACGGCCTCCTCCGCACGCCGGGCGTTCGCGGCGGCGCGCTCGTTGGCGTTGCGTATTCCCCACGCGGAGTGTACGCCGTGCCGGACGCCGGTGAACGCGGTGCGATGCTCCCCGTCCGGATCGCCGACTGCGATGCTCGAGACGGAAAGGTTCACGGCGTGATCCGCCTTCGAGCTGTCGCACATGTAGCCGTGGACATAGACGGGATAACGGGACGCGATCGGACCGCGATCCGACCCATTCGCGTGTCCGAGCTGCTCTGCGGGCGCAATCGTGCTCTTGAGGGAAACAGGGCGTTTGCCGAGTGTGGACAAAATGGACTTGTCGACCGCCAACCAAGGGCGTTCGTTCAGATTCTTCTGGAATCCGGCGTCGATCTTCTTGATCAGGCCCGCCTTGCCGATTCTGAAGTTCCTGACGTTCTCCGCCGCGAACTGCCTCTTGATCAAGTTGATGACGAACGGCGCAACGTAGTTCTTGGAGGCGCCGTGCGAGAACTGGACAATGCTGTCGTTGAACTGCCTGCGCACGTCGTTATCGCCACCAAGGGCTATAATCGCACGGGTGATCGCAGCCGCAGCTTGATTTTCCCCTTTGGCAATTGCTTCGCTGGCAAGATTTACCATCGCATGGGTGGCGGCCTCGCACCAGACCTCCTTGTATTCGTTGAGGTTAGTCTCGCCGAGCGGTTTGCTGTTGATGAGTTCGTGTGCCTCTGCGTCCTTGTCGGTCAGAGCCTTGACAAGCCCTCTCACGGTGCTCTTGAAATCCTCGGCCGGGACGTCCTCGGGGATATTGTCGGAGTCGATGAGATTGGTGAGCCTGGACACGAGATCCCACAAACGGTCGTGGAAGTCGTTGTATTCGGCCTCGCAGAGCGGCATCTCCCCGAGCAGCTGGACGGCGACGGCATGCTCTTTCAGGAGCTTCGTCACCGCGTTGTCCTTGTATAAAGCCCGCGATCGCATTCCGGGAGACTTCGGTATTGCCGAGGCGCAGCGTCTGCCCTTCCGCCGGCTGCAGCATCTGCGCGCGGATGCTCTTGGCGGCGTCTATGGCACGTGCGATCTTCGACCCCTTCAGCTCCGACTTCGAGGTAAGCCCCGCCATCGAAATGGCCTGCTGCGCGATGGAGACGCCGTATCTGGAGCTGAGCGCGCGCGTGAAGTCCTTCATGACGGCGCCGCGCAGTTCGTTGACCGT
>CACWIW010000115.1 GCA_902761035.1 uncultured bacterium
CGAAGCGCGGAATTCAGCGTCGAAGCATGACGGATATCGCAACACCATGTCATCAAGTTGCTTGCCGATATGATCCTCAAACGCGCGCTCCAGAACCTCGCCCGTCCCGCCGACCTTGGAGAAGTCGAGCTTCAGCGTCATGAGGCGGTTGGCATTTTCCGTGGGGTGCTTCCCGATCCAGAGATCGCCGAATAGCCTCTTGAAGTCCTTTTTCCTATTGAGGTCGTAGTAGCTCTCCATCATCGATATGAAGAGCGACTTGCCGAACCGGCGCGGTCGCACGAAGAAGATGAAACGGTCCCGCGCCTCCATCTGCGCAAGGTACTCCGTCTTGTCAACGTAGTAAAGCCCCTCGTTGCGGATCGTCCTGAAATCCGACACGCCGTAGGGGATCTTGAGGTCTGTGCGCTTTTTTGCCATGCGGTAAGTATACCATAATTCGGCATTACTTGAGAGAGGCTAAGAGGCCGCCGCAGAGGAGAAGATGCTTCTCGCGCGCGGAAAGCTTGGCGGTGGCGGTGAAGGTGGTGTTGCCCGCCTTGAACGTCGCCTTGTCGTCGCCTTCGACAGCCGCGCGGATGTTCGTCAATTCAAGGGCGTCTCCCGCCTGGAGGCGGTCGTAGTCCTTCGGATCGTCGAATACAAACGGCACAATGCCGAAGTTGATGAGGTTCGCGCGGTGGATGCGCTCGATTGACTTGGCGAGGACCGCCTTCACGCCGAGGTACATCGGGCAAAGCGCCGCGTGTTCGCGGCTGGAGCCTTGCCCGTAGCTCTCGCCCGCCACGATCACGTTTGCGATCCCCTTCTCGCGGTTCGCGAGACAACGGTCGTGGAACGTGGGGTCGCACGGCTCGAACACAAACTTCGCGTACTCGGGTATGTTCGAGCGGAACTTGAGGCGCGCGCCCGCCGGCATGATGTGGTCCGTCGTAATCTTGTCGCCCACCTTGATCGCGCATACGGCGGAGTACGACGCCGCAAGCGGCACGCCCTTCGGCACGGTCGCGATGTTCGGTCCGCGCACGATCTCCGTCTTCCGCACGCCCTTCCCCGCCGTCGCGCGGTAGAGGAACATGGAGTCGTCGACCGGGAACTTCTTTGGCGCGGGGACGGACGGTATCTTCGCGCCGAGCGGCGAGGTCACCTTGCCCGTCAGCGCGCTCACGGCGGCGGTCTCGGGCGAGACGAGGAACACCTGCGCGCTCTTCGTGCCGCTGCGGCCCTCGAAGTTGCGGTTGTTCGTGCGGAGCGAGATTGCGCCCGTGCGCGGACTCATGTGCGCGCCGATGCAGAAGCCGCAGGCGTTCTCGAGGATGCGGCAGCCGGCCTTGATGAGGATCGCGAGCGAACCGTCTGCAGCGAGCATGTTCACCACCTGACGCGAACCGCAGGCAATGCCCACCTCCACGTCATCCGCCACGTGCTTCCCCTTCAGGATGAGCGCCACGGTGCGGATGTCGCGGTACGAGCTGTTCGTGCAGGAGCCGATCATGATCTGGTTGACCTTCTTGCCCTTCTGCGACTTCACCGTCACGATGTTGCCGGGCGAATGCGGGGCGGCCATCAGCGGCTCGATCTTCGAGAGGTCGAGCTCGAACACGTCGTCGTACGTCGCGCCCTTGTCCGCCACGAGCTCCGTCCAGTCCTTCGCGCGTCCCTGCGCGGCGAGGAACTGCTTCGTCACCGCGTCGCTCGGGAACACGCTCGTCGTGACGCCCAGCTCCGCGCCCATGTTCGTGATCGTCGCGCGGCTCGGCACGTCGAGCGTCTTCACGCCGGGGCCGAAGTACTCGAAGATCCAGCCCACGTTGCCCTTAGTGCCGTACTTCTCCAGCACCTTGAGGATCACGTCCTTCGCGCTGCAGCCCTTCGAGAGGCGTCCCGTGAGCTTGATGCCGCGCACTTTCGGCGTGGGGATGTGGAACGCGCCGCCGGCCATCGCGACGGCGATGTCGATGCCGCCCGCGCCGATCGCGACCATGCCGATGCCGCCGCCCGTGGGCGTGTGGGAGTCGCTGCCGAGGAGGGTCTTGCCCGGCTTGCCGAAGCGCTCGAGGTGGAGCTGGTGGCAGATGCCGTTGCCGCACTTGGAGTAGATGACGCCGTACTTCTTCGCGATGGACTGGAGAAAGTCGTGGTCGTCGGCGTTCTCGAAGCCGATCTGCACGGTGTTGTGGTCCACGTAGCTCACGGCGAGTTCGTTGCGGACGTGCGGCACGTCCATCGACTCGAACTGGAGGTACACCATCGTGCCCGTCGCGTCCTGCGTGAGGGTCTGGTCGATGCGGATGCCGAGTTCGGCGTCCTTCGCGGGGTCGCCCTCCACAAGGTGGGCGGCGATGATCTTCTGCGCCACGTTGAGTGGCTTGTTCGCGGTCTTCTTCACTTTTTCTTATCCTCCGTAAATCGGCGCATATTATAGCACAATGTGCCGCAACCATTGATAATCTGGGGCGAATTGTGGCATAATATGCGTCTCTAGCAAAAAAGAAATCAATTATCGCGTTTTTGCGGATGATCCTACAACAGATTCGCCTTGAACCAGGCAAGTGCGCCATCGTGGTCGGAGAAGGCACCGTCGAGCTGCGCCTCGAAACAGGCATCCAACCACACGCCGAACTGCGGGGAGGGCTTGTAGCCGAGGGCTATCAAGTCACGCCCCATGAGGATGGGCTTCGGCGCGCTCGCGGCGATGCGCAGACGCTCCGCCGCCGCGCCGAGCCACTTGAGGTCCTCGCCGCATGAGGTCCCGCCCGCCTTTTCGGGAGGACGCCCCTCGTCATCGGCACGCGCCACGCGCAGGAGGCGGTCGATGCGCACCACCTTCATCGCAAGACGCCGGATCGCGGCGTCGCCCGCGTGCGCGCGCCAAAGCGAGAACGGCTGCATGTGGCACTGAACGAGCGGCGGCACCTCGCGCAGGATGCGCTCCTCGTTCGTGAGCCGACGCAGAAAGGAAAGCGTGGGGGCGACGCCCGCCTCGTCGTGTCCGAGGCTGCGGATGTGTCCGGAACGTGGGTCGAGCGCCGTCGTGGCGGGCTTGCCGAAGTCATGGCAGAGCACGGCGAGTCCCACGATGAGATCCTCATCCGCATCGCCCGTCCGACGCCGCGCGAACGCATCGAGGCACATGCAAGTATGGTTCCATACGTCCCCTTCCGGGTGCCACTTCGGATCCTGGTTGCAGCCGATGAGACGCTGGAGTTCTGGGAAGTAGCGTACCCAGCCCGTCGCGCGCAGGAAGGCGAGCCCGCGCGCGATTTGGTTACCCTTCGTGAGCAGCTTAGCCCATTCCTCGAAGAGGCGCTCGGGAGGAAGGTCCTCCATCGTGATTGTGCGGCACAACTCGATCGTCTCAGGCGCGGGATGGAGGTCAAAGCGGGCGATGAACTGCATGCCGCGCAGAACGCGCAGAGGGTCCTCCACAAACTTCGGCGAGACATGCCGCAGCGTGCGCGACGCCAGGTCCACACGGCCGCCGTAGGGGTCTTCAAATACGTCGGCGAGCGGGTCGTAGTACATGGCGTTGACGGTGAAGTCACGTCGGCTGGCCGCTTCGGGGACGGAGAGGTTGGGATCGGAGTCGATCAGGAATCCCTTGTGCCCGATACCGCGCTTGGACTCGCGACGGGGCAGCGAAACGTCGATGTCGAAATGGTGGAGCTTAAGTACGCCAAACGAGACTCCACAGGGGTCAAATGCGAACTTTTGGCCGAGGATCTTCTGCAGACGCTCGGGATCGATGCCGAACACCTCGATGTCCACGTCCTTGACGCTCTTTGCACCCAACAGCAGGTCGCGTACGGCACCGCCCACCATCAAGGCACGGCCTCCGGCCTCCTTCACGAGACCGGCGACCGTCCGCACGGCACCCAGCAGATCCGGCTTGATTGCCGAAAAATCAAGCGTGTTTATTGTCATTTTTGCGGCGCTTCCCCTGCCGCGTATTCACGCAAGGAGGAAAGCGCCTCTTCCGCCGAGGCGCAGCACTTCCCTTCCTTCGGCACACGCGACGTACCGCCGCCCCAGCCGAGGACGAATCCACCGCGCGAGACGAAGCGGTCGACGATCTTCTGCGGCCCTTTGGCGAGCTTCCCCTTGTCCGCGTGCGGGAACAAAAGCACGTCGCAGTGGTCGAGGAGCCCTCTTCGGATATCCTCGTCGTTCACCGGGAAGAGGTCCATCGAGGCGTCCCCGTCGATCGCGAGCAGCGTATTAGCGGTCTCTACGCCGATGGGGTACACGGCGTATGCGGCGACGGTCAACGCGCGACGGCGGCGCGGACGGACAGGCAGCGTGATGTTGCGTCCCGTCACGTAGCGGAACGCACCCTTGACGATCAGGCGGGAGTTCTCGAAGAACTCGGGATGGCATGAGATGGCAAACACGCGGCCCTTGCCGTACGTTCCGCCTACGACCGCCGCACGCCCGTACATTTCGGGCTGGTTGCCGTACTTGCCGGCATCCGTGCGGAACGTCCCCCACACCTCGAACGAGGCGTTCTCCACGAGCTGCGTGCTAGGCTCAAGGATGGGGCCGTGGCTGTACTGGACGATGTACGTGCCCTTATTGATCCCGAGCGCCTTCGCGCCCTTCCCGTTGAGTTCGATGGGAATAAGATAACGGCCCTTCGACCCTGATCTGTAGAACGGCATCACGCCGATTCCGCGCGTGGGGTCGGGGGCTTCCTCCATCATCAGACAGCATCCGGCGCACGTCCCCACGTAACCGCCGCCGTTGCGGATGAAGTCCTTGACGCGCTCCGTACCGTTCGTGCCAAGGTCGCGCTTGATTGCGGGGGAGCTCCCACCGGGCATGACGAGCAGGTCAAGTCCGTCCAGGCCGCCGTTGCGGATCATCTCGGAGTCGAGTACCTTGATTTCAAGCTCCGGCGACGACTGCACGATGCGGAACCACTCCACGGCGCCGTTGCCGCTGATGCCGCGTCCGGCGTAGACGCCCGCCTTGACGGGGCGCTCGGCTGGTACCGAAAACTCCGCAGAAACGCAGCCAGACCACAGCAGAACTGCTGCGGAAAAACAGATTCCCGCCTTAACCATCTTGACACAATACTTCTTCATGTTTTTCTCCTTTGGCGGGAATTATATCAAAAATACCTGAATCCGCGCAAGTGGCGGATACGGGATACGGGATTTTACGGCGCGTCACTTGCCGCCGTGCTTCGGCTTGCGGGTCATCAGCTCGTCGATGACGCGGGCGACCTCGAACTTGGAGACCTTCTCGGTGATACGGATATGCGAGCCGTTCTCGGCGTCGGGTGCCCACTCGTTGTCGCCCTTGTTACCGACCATGCGGAATGTCCCTCGCTCGAAATTGAAGTATGGATCGATGCCGCGAACGGCGACAAGCACGGCCGTCTCATCCCACGCGGAGCGCCCGCCCATCCCGTAGCAGCGCCGCAGCCACTTGGCGGAGTCCTTGCGGATTTCCTCGCGCGACGGAATATTGCCGGCAAAGACATCCTTCACGGGATTACGTTGTCCTTCCATCTCGGCAACGGCGCGCCCGGCGAAGCAGTCGCGTCCGTACTTCGCGTCGGAGAACACGATGGGGGTGGGCCAGTTCGCGAACGCGATGCGCGACGACTCGTGGTCCCACTTCGCGTTGTATTCCTGACCGAACGGATACTGACACGCCATCGCGACCCACACCTTCACCTTCTTCGCAACGAGCTCCCTGCCGTCGAGCGGCGAGATGGCGTCCGGCTTCGTCTCGAGGAGACGGCGCATGTTGGTGGTGAAGCCGACGGAGCAGATGACGACGCTCTTGTCCGGCTGCGTGGCGAGGACGCGGCGGTAGGTCTCGTTCGCGTCCGGCGCATCGTCCGCATCTGCATGGCGGTACCAGCCGGGATAGTCCGCGAGCAACTTGCGGTACTTGTAGTGTCCGCCGTCGTTGCCTCTCTTCTCGCCGAGCGGGGCGGAGGGGCAGACCTTCTCCTTCGCGCCGGCCCTGTCGCCCATAACGCCCATGCCCTTGGGAGAACCGACAGGGAGGTCGGGGCGTCCGTAGTAATGGTTAATCACCTCGATCGCGCCGACGGACGCATTGCCGCGCGTGGAACTGACCGTCGCAAGGATCTCGCATTCGCCCGCGTCCGCAAGAGCGTGCAGGCACGCAAGCGCGCCCACGTCGTCGAAGTCCGTGATCATGTCGGTGTCGAAGATGACCTTTACGGGTGCGGCGAATCCGGGCAAAACAATGGCACCAGCGAAGCCGAGTGCAACAATTCTTTTAAGGATTTGATTTTTCATGCCCTTTATTATACCACGCCGTTGGCATATCCGTCATTCTCCCAGACAAAAAACTGCTAAAACCTGCTAATGCAGGTTTTAGCTTCACCATGCCATGGCTCCAGCGCGTGACATTCACTTGAGGAGAGCGGCGATCACATCGCCGTAGGCCCCTACAACGACCGCGCCCTTCAGCAGTTCGGCGGCCTTGCGCTTCTCCGGGGTGTCGCACACGGCGACGACCCTGCCGCCGCGCGCGATGAAGGCGTTCATTTCCTTCGCCTCGTCCGCATCGGTCTTGTCCGTGAGGACGACCGCGTCAAGGTGCGCAAGCATCCCTGCATTTTTTCCGGGCCACACATAGAAGCGACTGTCGCGCAGAAGCGTCCCGAACAGGAACTCCGCCGACGCCTTGTCCGACGAACGGTACCTGAGCGCAAGCGCGCCACGCGTCCTGTTCAGATAGGCCGGTGACGGCGCGACGCCCGTGAGGTACTTGATTCCGTTCCGCACGATGTCGTGGTTCGCCTCCTCGAATTCTGGATGCGGACACGAAATGAACACCTTGCCCTTTCCTGCCCGTCCGCCCGCGAACGCGCCCTTGCCGAGCATGTCCTCCACCGGCTTACCGTTCGTCGTGCTGATCTTCCGTCCGGCGTAGCTGCCTAGGATCTTGATGTCGGAATCCGCCACCGGCTTGCCCGGAACGAGCGCGGGGCCGCCCGCATACACCACAGTGCGCGACTTCCCGACGCCCTCAAGCGCCTTCTGCCCCTCCTCCGTGAACTTGACCTTGATCGGGGCGGAGCCGCGGTAGTGCGCGGGGTCGTCGCCCTTGAACGGCGCGAGTCCGAGACGCGGACGGTTCGGAAGCGACTGCTGCAGCGCCATGAACGCGCCGGCGCAGACGCCGTAGTACTTCCCGCCGTTCAACACGAAGCGCTTGAGCGCCTCCGCGCCCTTCTCGCCGAGCGCCTTGTACTGCGAGGTGCAGCCGCCGCCGGGCTGGACGATGAGGTCGATGGCGTCGAGTCCGCCGTTGACGTAGTCCTCCGGCGAAAGGAACTTCAGCTCGTACTCGGGCGCGAACGCGAGCAACCGGGCGATGATGATATTGGAGTTTTTTGGGTCCTGGTAGATGCCGGCGCGGAGGGGCTTCGCCACTTTCGCGGGGATCGGGGCGGGCGCGGGAACCGGCTCCGCCGCGAACACGCGCAGCGCCGCGAGCGCGGCTTCCGCGTCCGCCACGCACGTCACGCCGAGGTTGAGCTTGCCGGCGACCTCCGCCGCGCAACCCCAGGCGAAGACGCGCCCGCCGCGCGCGAGGAACTCCTTCGTGCGCCCCGCGTTTTCGCCGCCGAGACTCGCCTTGAGCACGGCTACCCCGGCACCATCGGGCGCAAGCACCGCGTCGACGTTCCGGAGCCCGCCGGACTCGACCTCCTTCTTGTTGAGCGGCACGACGTCGAACTCACCGTTCGTGACGAGCCGCTGGATAAGCCGCGCCGTCTCCACCCCGAACGAGTCGTCGCACATGAACCCGACGACGAGCTGCCCGCGCCGACGCTGCGGATAGTCCCATTCGAACTCCTTCCGCCCCGTCACGTAGCGGAACGCGCCCTTCAGGAGGAAGTGGTCGTCCACATCGTACTCCGGATGGACGGCGAACACGAAGATGCGTCCCTTGCCGTAGGTCCCCGCGACCGCCGCTGCGCAGCCCGCCCGCGACGGACGCTCCTTCTCGCCCATGGAGTTGAGATCGCTGTCGTATGTCGCAACGACCTCAATGTTGGCACCCTCGACCGGCGTTGACGGGAGTAGCACGGGACCTTCCGAAAACCGTACGCTCACCTTGCCCTTCTTGATGCCCGCAAGAGCAGTCGCCCGCTCGTTAAAGGCAATCGACATGTCCGCCTTGCCGCCGGACGGACCGAACTTGAACGGGATCAGATGCAGCATGTCCGGATGGTGATTCGCCGGCTCCATGAGGAGACAGCACCCGGCGCACGTGCCGACGTATCCGCCGCCCTGCCGAATAAAATCCTTCACCTTCTCGCGCCCTTCCGCGCCAAGGGTCTTCGCCTCGGTGACGGACGAGCCGCCGGGCATCACAAGGACGTCCACCGAGTTGAGAACGCCCGCGCGCACCGCCGCGCCGTCCACGGGCGTCGACACAGCGCCCTTCATACGCGTCGTGATTTCAAGCCAGCGAAAGACACCACAGTTGCGCGCTCCCTTGTCCACAAACACCGCCACGCGCAGCGGCTTTTCTCCGGTCGATCCGGGGGCTTGCCCCGATCCCGGCCCCACGCATCCCGCCAACGAGACGAGCGCGGCAGCAAAAATGCCGACGCCCTTCAGAAACATTCTTCTACTTGTCATTTTGTCAGTCCTTTTGCCGTTCTTAGTTTCGTAAAACCACTTCGCGATGGCACCGTGCGCCTGTCGCTACTTTTCCATGGCGCAAATTATACCAAAAATCTGCGTTCTCGCGCGAAGCAAAACAGCTGGCAAAACGGGCATTTTCAATGAGGTTAGTCAGTCTAAATGACACACCCAGTTGAAGGTCCGTCATGAACTTCTCGTCCTTCATGCGGTCTCCTTTACGCCGCAGGACGTTTCAACCCTGTCGAACGTCTCCACGACGATCGCGGGCGGCGTTCCCCTGTAGGCGGCGAGGTCTTCGCGCGTCGTCTCGCCGGAGAGGACGCAGACGAAATCGACGCCTGCGTTGTCCGCGATCGCCTTGTCGGTGTAGAGCCTGTCCCCGACGACGGCTACCTCCTCGGGCGCGAACTGCGCGAGGACGGGCGCGAGGAGCGTGGGCGACGGCTTTCCGAAGACATGGCTCGGCCTCATGCCGTTCGTGGTCTCGAGGAATTTCATCATCCCGCCGATGTCGGGGATGGGGCCGCGCTCGCTCGGGCAGCAGTTGTCGGGATGGGTGGCCACGAAATCGACGGGGGTCTGGTTCTTCGTCCGTATCGGGCACATCGGCGAGGGCGGCACGTTCCTCATGTTCCAGAGGCCGGTCGCCTTGGCGAGCTTGTCGTACGTCAGCTCCTTGTCGTAGGTGAGCGCGATGAGCTCGTTCGCCTCGGGGTCGTAGTCCAGCGACACGCCCGCGTCCGACAGCCGTTCCGCCATGTGCGCCTTCACCTTTTCGCCCGCGATGAGATAGACCGACCTGTAGCCCTTCTCGCGGATGTACGCCTCCAGCGTGATGAGCGGCGTCAGGATCTGGTTTTCGGTCACGGGAATCGACGCGCCCGCGATCTTCTTCAGGTATTCCTCGGGACACTTCGACGTGTTGTTGGTGAGATAGAAGAACTTGAACCGCCCGCTCTTCGTGTTGTCGATGACGAACCTGACGGCGGACTCGATGGGATTCTGCCCCATGAAGAGCGTCCCATCAAGGTCGCAGACGAACGCCTTTTTGCCCGACAAGTTCCACGTTGTCCCATTGCCACTCATTCCTTTGCCTCCCAGATTCCGCCGGGGCCGAAGAGTTCGCCCAGCAGTTCGTCCATAAGCCCAAGCCTCTCAACGAGGTCGAGCCCGAAATAGCGGTTGCGCATGTAGGGAACGCCCCGGCACGTCTCGCGGAAGCGGCTGCGCGTCACGCCGATCTGTTCTGGTTCGACCGGCGCACCGACGAGGCGGAGCTTTTCACGTACCTCCCCGAACGGCATGAGCTGTGCCTTGAGGCGTTTCGAAAGTTCCGGCCAGACGCGCTTGAACGTCGAAAGCTCTTCGCGCAGCCTTTCCGGCGGCGAATATTTCTTCGACATCTCGTCCTCGGCGCGGCGGATGTGCGCGGGACGGTCGCCGTAGATGGCGGGGAACGTCGCCTTCAGCGCGCCGAACGAGGACGGCCACGATGCGACCGCCTTCTCCACGTCGAGTCTGGATAGGTCATGGCGGAGAAGGAACTCCAACGCTTTCGTCGAGAAGAGCGTGCCGATGCCGACCTTGAAGCCATGCGAAACGGGCCTTCCGCCAAAGGAGAGGGATTCCATGTCCCAGTAGTGCGAGACCTGATGCTCCGTGCCGCTCGCCGGACGCGACGACCCCATCGCCTGCATTGCGAAGCCGCTCATGACAAGTCCCTCGCACAGCTTTCGCACCTCGCGTTCGTCGCCCGATGCGCACCCGGACGGATTGGACAGCGCCTCCCTCAGCGACTCCTGCACGAGACGCCACGCAAGCGGATGGATCGCCTCCGATCCTATCGCGTCGGCAAGCATCCAGTCCGCCCCCGCCGGAATCTTCGCGATGAGGTCGGCGTAGCCGCTCGCCGTCATCTCGCGCGGGGCGGATGCGGCGACGGCGCTATCGACAATGCAGCCGAGCGGCGCCCTGCAGGAAAGCGTCTGCTTCATACCGTCTTTCGTGATGGCCGCGCCGTAGGCCGTGTAGCCGTCCATCGACGCCGCCGTGCCGACGACCATGTACCGCAGGCCCAGTTCGTCCGACGCCCGCTTCGCCAGGTCGTTCAGCGTCCCCGACCCGACCACCACCGCGACGGCTCCGCTCGCGCGGATCGCCTCGCGCACCTCCTCGACCTTCGCGTATGTGGCGTGGAAGTCAGACCCGTCGGGATTCACCACGTATTCCGAGACCTCGACTCCGGCTCCCTTGAGGCGGGAAGCCACGTTGTCGCCCGCGACGGACTTCGTGCGCGGGTCTTCGATCAGGATTGCCTTCGCGTCCGACGGAAACAGCTCGCGGAACATCGCCGCCGCGCCGTCCGCCGCGCCGGGGCCGACCACGCACGCCTTCGTGTCCGTCGCGTTCGCAAGAGCGTCTGCCATCATCGACGCTTCCCTCCCTTGTTCGACACGTCGCGGTTGCCGAGTTCCGGCAGAAGTTCAAAGAGCACAAGCGGATCGTCCGTGGCGAAGTTGTCGAAGCCGAGCTTCCAGATCCTGCGCAGGGCGTCCTTGTTCGCGCCCTCGGTCCACGTGAACGCCTGCACGGTTATGCCGTTCGCGTGAAGCCGCCCGATGGCCCTGCGGATGCAGTCGGACGACGGACAGAACGGATCGGGAAGCGACAAGTCCGTGCGGATGTGGATCTGCACCTGGCTGATTCCCTTCCATCCCGTCGCCTCCATGCGGTCGAGCGTGCTTTCAAGGAACTTGTCGGCGCGCGCGACGGACTTCGGCGAGTTGTCCTTCGGCCACGTCCCGAGCCACACCATGCCGAATCCGCCCGGCACGACATTCTGCCACCGCGCCACCAGCTCGAACTTCGGCGACGTGTAGTAGATCTGCTTTTCCACGCCGTGCTTGCGTGCGAGTTCCGCCACAAGCTCCGGCGGCGCGCCCTTCTCGTCGAGGTAGAGAAGCCTGTCGGGACGTCCCGCCATCGCGGCGAGCACGGAGTCGATCGTCGTGATGCGCACGGACGAATACGACGGATCGAGATACGAGCCGGTGTCCACGTCCCGAATCTGCGCCCACTTGAGGTCCTTTATCTTCGCCGTCGCAAGGCTCTTGGGAATGCCGCGCCCAACGCGCTTGAGCGTCGCGTCGTGGAGGGCGATGGCGACGCCATCCTTGGTGAGCCGTGCGTCGGCCTCCGGCGCAACGCCGTGTCCCCAACACCAGAGGAACGTCTCCAGCGCGTTGTCGGGACGCGTGTCGCGTCCGCCGCCGCGATGCACCTGGCACTTGAACAGCTCCGTCCCCTGCGGCGGCACGGCAGCGACGACCGCGTTGCCACCGCTTGCGGAAAGGGCAAACGCCAATCCCGCAACTGCGGCGAATGTAATGTACGTTTTCATGTTCTTCAACTCACTTGATGATGATCATCAGACCACCATGTTTAACCGTACCATACACGATGCCGTCGCGTATGCTCGCCTTGCCCACAAGGCCACGCGGCAGGGCAGAGCCGTTGAGAGTGACGCGCCAGTTCGCACCCGCGAGCGCGTCTGCAGTCACCACCGGCACACACACGCGCACGCTCTTCGGGTCGGTAAGGTCGCCCGTGTAGGGCACATCAAGCGTCACCACGCCGTCCGTCGGCAGTTCCGCCGCCGTCAGCGTGAGCGGGCGCGTCTGCCCCGGCGCAGCCGTGAAACCGCCGCCCGCCTCGATCGTGGCGCGCGCGACAGTGCCCGTGCCGCCCAAATAAGCCCCGGCCTGCACGATGACGTTCGTGGAGTTGAACGTGGCCGCGTCCACGAGCAACGTGCCGCCGTGTACGCGCGTCGCCTCGGCATAATACTTGTCCGCCGCCGTGCAGCAGTTCAGGCGCAGCGTTCCGGGACCGGTCTTCAGCAGACCCGTACGGAAGTAGGTGTTGGCGTAAAGGCTGTTTGACTTATTTCCGGCCCAACGCGCCGCGGGCTTGAGGACCACGCCAATCGTCACGTCCGGCTCCGCGTTCTGCGTGATGTCCGCAACATGGAACTCCGTCTTGCCGTGCTGGTAGATCTTCTCCCCGTCGATTTCCTGATAGGAATCGTTCTGCCAGCCGAGCGAGAAGTAGCAGGTGCCGCCGACATTCTGTAGGTCGTAGGGGCGTGTGCCGTCGAAACGGACACGCTGTGCGAACACGAAAGTCCCGTAGGGCCCGATTTGCTCAGTGTCGTAGCCCGCTCCAGTGTTGGCGCCGTTGTAGTCGAGCGTGGCGTCGTACAGATCGAGAAACGGCATGGCGTTGACCTTTCCGCTCGTCTGCCGTATCGTTCCGTTGGTGACGGCGAGCGTGAAGTTGTTGACCGCGTTCGCCTGTCCGAACTGGTCGTTTTGGGTGATCCAGAGCGCTCCGCCGTTGACGGAAACGCTGAGGTCCGAGCTGGAAAGGTTTCCAATCGTCGATTTCTCCGGGCACTCGAAATTAGATTCGGTATTTGACAATGCGGTTGCCAGCTTGACGGTTCCCTCGACGATTTCAATGCGCCCCGTCGTGGTGCTGGAGGCGTTTGCCAGTTCGAGCATTCCAGGTCCCGTCTTGCGCATGTTGAAGGCGACGGCGCTATGCTTAGTGCCCCAATTTGGCGCATCGGCAATGCGCGCGCTGAACTTGAGATCGGTCGTATCGTCGGCGGTGCCTTTCCCGCTGATCTCCGCGACGTAGCAGTCGGAAGCCGAACCATCGCGCTTCGCAAAGAAAAGCGTCGCGTTGTCGGTATTGGCGAAGGTGAGCGTGTTGGTGCCGATGACGGTGAGACCGCCGCCAAAGCCGAGTGTCGGCCACGCACCGGTGACGCCCGAGTAGGAAACCGTGGCGTTCTCCAGGATGAGCGGACCGAATCCGTTGGTCTTGTTCGCCGTCTGTTTCAGCGTCCCTCCGTTGACGTGTACCGTGACATTATTCTCGGCGTAGAACTGCCCCATCGTATCACTGGACCCGAGATGCAGCGTCGCGCCGGGATGGACGGTAAACGTGTGCGGATAGCGTTGCGCGCCGAACACGCTGCTTCTGTCGGCGGCGTCAACCGCATTCCCGGTATTCATAAAGAGCGTACCTTCCACAACGTCCACGTCGCCAGTATAGGTGGAGTTGTATGCATGCGCTGTGCCATCGCCGAGTTCGAGAGTACCTGCGCCCGTCTTGCGGAAACCGGATGCGATGCCCGGATCGGTCGTGTTGCCGGACGACCAGATGATCGGCACGCGAATGATGACGTCGGAGTTGTCGTTCCCCGTCATGTCAGGTACATCAATCACGCCCTGCCTCTGCGCCCCGAACTTGCCGATCGACATCCCCGAACTGTTGTTGATTCCTGAACCGGAAGCAGCGAATACGACTTGCCGATCTCCGGAAAAGTAGAGGTTGGCCATGCTGAACGAACCCCAGAAAGTCTTTGAATTCTGGGCACCGACGGTTCCGACAATGAGCGTACTGCCGCTTTTATAGTTGTTGAGCCCGCCGTGGAAATTCGCGGTCGAGTTGTGGAGATAGACATCACCCGCGTTGAAACAAAAATCCTTCGTAAGTTCCAGCGTGGAATTGTAGCACTTGAGCACGGCCTGGATCGGCGTTGAACTGCGCCCGCCGCCGCCGAAGGGGTTCTTGCCTTGAATGTTGAGCGTGGCGTTGGAGACCACGACGGAGCGCGGCACGCGCGGGTGGCCGAGCGACCCGGTGACGACGTCGCTGGTGTCATTATCGGTCGGAAGAAAGATTTCGCCGCCCGCGAGCAGCACATCACCCGTGAAGGTATGGTTGATGCCGGAGATTGTGAGGTTGCCCTCTTGGTACTTACTGAAGGAGCCTGTTCCGGCGATAACGCCCGCCCCGGCGAGCGTGTAGGCCGTCGCATTGTCGAAGAGGATAGAACCCGGTGTCACCGTCGTGCCGCTGGGTATGGTCACGGTATAGGCGGAGGCGTTGTCGTTGAAGACGGCGTCATTGCCGTTCTGCCAGGTCTGCGACGCCACGCCGTCAATCGTCCAGTTGGCGTCCACGGTGTTCCAGTTGCCGCTGGCAGTCCCCTTCCAGATCGCGCCCGTCTCGGGATCGTCGTAAACGGAGAGATCGACCACAGAAGGCGCTGCGGAGAGCTGCGCCTCGCCGGCGAGCAACGAACAAGCGACCGGGCTGCCGCCCGCTTCGAAGTCGGTAGCGACGGCAGAATACATGATGTTTCCAGTGACGGTATCGTAAACGCCCGCGCGTCCGCCCAGCATACAAGGCAGGTAATTGCAGGCGAGCATCGCATTGGTCGTGACGCTGAAACCGTAGAGGTAGGCGCCATTCGCAATATTCCTG
>CACWIW010000116.1 GCA_902761035.1 uncultured bacterium
TTTTCATGCGGCGCGGCGTCGGGCGGGCGGAGCGAACCTCCGCCCAGCCCGCCGCTATGCCTTCACGGAATGTCCGTTAAAAATCGGGGTAAGCGTGAATGACAGAACGGCAAGCCTTCCTGAAAACGCACGAGAGCGAGTGATAATTACTTCACATACAGGGTAAACGCGCCTGCATCCATAAGCACGAGGCCGCTCTTTGTCACGGGCGTCTCGGACCCTTCAACAGGAATCTCAATTGTACGGGGCTTCACCTTGAGTCCCCTGCGTTTAGTCTCTTCATCGACGTTGAACTTGACTGTGGCATCAGGGGGAGTGGTCCAGACGATGAGGAAAGGATCTGCGGACTTCGCGAACTGGCGGAGATTGTCCGTCCGCTTCGAGAGGTCCACGGTGACGGTTGCGCCGGAGGCGAAGCTGAGCGTCTTTGCTCCGGAACCGAACGACGACGTGGCGTTCAGCGCGTTCGTGCGCGCGCCGAAGTCGATGGTCGAGCCGTTCTGCATCTCGCATCCGTGGAAGTAGTTGTGCGTCTCGCTGGGAACGAACGTGCCATGAACCTTGATGATGCCGTTGCCGTCGTTGTAGTTGGCACCGTAAACGGCTATGTAGTCCCTGACGTCCATCGGCACCTGTATGTTCATGGCGCAGTTGATGCGGAAGTCCGCGGTGGAGGCGCGGCACGAGGTCTTGTTCACCCTCAGCCAGCCGCCGCTCGTGATGTTCACCAGGCCATTCAAGACCTCTGCGTTGTACAGCCAGAAGTGCTTGGCATTGGCAAGCGGCACGGTGAGCGTGTGACCGCCGAGGTCGAGGGTGGTGGCGGCATAACCGGATCCGATCAGGCCATAGTTCATCGCAATGGTCCAGGTCGAGTCGGCTTCAAGCTTCACGTTCTTCAGCTGGGAAGCACCGTCCCCCACGTCCGCGCCCGAGTTCTTCAGTTCGCCGCCG
This sequence comes from uncultured bacterium, assembly GCA_902761035.1. Classification (GTDB taxonomy): domain Bacteria; phylum Verrucomicrobiota; class Kiritimatiellia; order RFP12; family UBA1067; genus RUG572. Next base: position 955 of record CACWIW010000116.1, read on the forward strand.
ACGAGGGTGATTGGATAACCCGTGATGTCGTACTTGCCGTTCAGCTCCAGCACCGCGTTGGTGTAGATGGTCACACCGCCGTTCGTCGACAACGAGCCGAGAGGCGCATTGTTCCCGCCGCAAGTGACGAGACCTTCTTCCACGACGAGTCCGCCGGTGTACGTCGAGGTGGGCGTCCCGCCCATCGCGCCAGCCCCCTTCTTGACGATGGCGATGTTGCCCTGTACCGCCACGCCGTCAAGCGCCGTCGTGCCCGAGGCGTTCGTCACCGTCAGCGTCGAAAGCGTTTCGGAGTTGTTGACGATCTTGGCGCCGAGGAAGCCGCCGGCGGTGATCCCCGCCACCTTGAGGTTATGTCCATTCAGGTCCAACGTGGCAGAGTTGTTAAGCGCGATCTCGCCCATCGCGCTCCAGTCGCAGTCGGCGGCCAGCGTCAGCGTCTCAGACTGCTCGGTCCCCATCGTGAAGCTCGCCGTCGTGAACGGGATTTCGCTGCCGCCCTCGATGGAGATCAGCATCGGGACATTGCCGGGCGAGAGGATTCCTCCCTGGCCGCCCCAGGTATCTCCGCACACGATCGTGAAGCGGTGCCAGCCCTCCGTCACGGAAGTGGTGAACGAGCGTTCATTTTGATACGTGTTGTTAATCACCACCCAGTTGCCGTCTATGCTGAAGGCGAAGTAGTCGTCAAACATCTGGCGGATTCTCCACATCCCCGCCTGCGCCGGCGTCACGAAGAACCACCCGTCAAAGCGTAGCTGCGAGTTGTCGAGATTGTTGTTTGACCATGTCGTGTTCTTCCCAACGAGGTTCGCAAGGTCGCCAACGCCCTTGGGTTCATATTGGAAGAGGGCGATGTCCTTCCACGCGACGCCAGGGATGTCGGAACCATTGTTGCGCACCGCATTGTAGAAGATGCGGCCCCACTGCGTCGTAGTCGTCCGCTCGGGGAATATCCTCACGTCCTTCCACGGGAACTGCTCCGTCCCTTCCGGTATGGAGAACTTCGTGGTGCCGGAGACCACGACGGTAGTGACGTTGGTGGGGATTGCGCCTGCAACCTCCTGGTCGTCGCCGTTGTAGCACGTCCAGTTGAGCGGGTCGTAGAGGTCGCCCTCCGCGCCGTTTCCGGTCCACACCGCCGTGAACGGCGTGTTTGCATCCAACGCGACCGCGTACAGGCCGTCCTCCTCCGCGGCAAGGGTGAAGCGGTGCGCGATCGTCGCGCACGGCTGGAACGTCACGTCCGCCGGCGCGGCAGACCATGCGACGAGCTGCTCGCGGTTCGTCAACGCGCGCGCACCCGTCTCGACCGTCACTTCAGACCCGGCGAAGAACGTCGTGGTGGCGCTGTTGAAGGCATTGGTGAAGAGCGAGAGGTCAAGCGTCGTCTCCTCGTATCCGCTCGCGCCCAGCTGTACCGTGGGATGTTCCGGGGAGGTATCGCCGTGTTTGAGGTTCGGCGCATACGTGTTGCGCACGACGAAGAGCGGACGGGAGGTCCACGGATTGCTGAAATTGCCGTCTGCCGCGAAGAGAATGGACTTCACAGGCGACAGCGCGTTGTCGTGCTGTTGCAACGTACCATGCACCACGAGTTCGCAGTCGGCCGCAGTGGGCGTGGCCGCATAGTACTCCACCGTCCCTCCGTTCGCGATCACGATCCTGCCCGGGCCGGAATATGACAGGTTTCCAGCGTACAGAACGGCTCCTGTGAGTGTTAAGGTGCGACCGTTCATCGTCATCGTTGTCGCACCGTAGTTGTAGAACTGCAAGCCCCAGCTCTTTGAGCCGCCAATCGTAGCGTCGCCGTCGAGGACGACGTTGCGGAAGTATCCGTACGACGCCGACTTGGTCCAGGCGTCGGACACTTCCGTGTCGTTCACGATTGCGCCCCTGCCGTCCGGGCCGTCACCCGCAATGTTGTAGTTGTAGTCCCAGTATCCCTTTCCGCCAATGAGAATCTGGCCGCCGTCCTCCACCGTGATGTTCGCATACTGCGCACCGCACGTCGCGCCGTTAGGCGTCTTGTCCAAAACACCGTCCTTCACGTAGAGCGACGGGGCGTAGCGCGCGCCAAATCCCGTGTTCACCTTCGACATCACAAGCTTGCCCTTGCCGATCTTGTGCACATTCATCTTCACCGAGCCCGATAAAGTGATCCCCGAGTTCGTGACCGTCTCGCCATCGGGTACATCGACCTCCAGGACGCTTGCTCCAGCCGAAGGCTTGTTGAGCGTGTTGTTCACAAGCGCCATGTTGTCGAAAATGACGGCATGGTTGCTGTATGTATTGGGGCATCCCATTCTGATCGTATGCGAACCGGGCGCGAGCGTAAACGTCTTGGAATACGACGTCTTATTATATGTGCCGACGCGTGTGGTGTTGGGTGTCAGCGCAATCCCATCTAAATTGACGTAGTAGAATGAATTTACCCAGTTCCCGCCGCCATACGATACGCTAAAGTTGAACGTCAGTTTGTATGTGGCGGTCTTGTTGACCACGACCGTCTGCTCAATGTACCCATTGTGATCCGTGCGGCACCAGTTTGATCCGTCCTTGACGCTGGAGCCATAGCCCGTATGGTTCTTGAAAATGCCCACTGTGCCGCCTGAAACCCAGCCGGTCGGCGTCATTCCCTTGTACTCGCCCCCGTTGATGATGTCCTGCTCGAAGCCGGGGTTGGTGAAGAGGTTGCCGGCGGAGCTGCCGATGTTGGCGTCGCCGGTGAGGCCGGCGACAGACAGCTTGAATCCGGCGAGGTCGAGATAGCCGGTGAATTTCGGATCGGCGCCGAGTCCGCGCCAGTCGCAGTTGGCCGTGAGCGTCGCGTTGCTTGCAAAGTAGACGCGGCTGCAGGCGAGCGGCGTGTTGGCGGGGATCTGCACGGCGAAGTTGCCGGCAAACACGACGGGGGTGTTCGCGTCAGGCAGGGCGCCAACAACCGTATCGCCATTGGCGTCGGTGCAGTTCCAGTTGGCGGCGTTGGAAATATCCCCGTCGCCGTCCGCGTTCGTCCAGAGCGCCCGGGCGGTCGGCACGAGGCGTCCGAAAAGGAAAGTCCCGCTGCCGGCGTTCGTCTTGAAGACGTTGCGGACCGTGTCGTACACGCCGATGACACCGTCTGAGGCGCGCTCGGCGGGAACGAGGTTGACGACGGGCGTTCCGCTGGAATTCGTGATGGTGAGAGAATAGAAGCGGTGATATCCGTAGTTGCCTGCGGACGAGCCGTTCGACTGGGAGGCCAGCACGGAGAGCGGGCCACCGACCGTGAAGGACGCGGGCGAGTAGGTGAACACCACATTACCGTTGATCGTCACCTCTCCCGTAGTGCCGTCCGCCTTCGCGTGGTAGCGCGTTCCCATCGCCGCCGTAAATGTGGCGAGTTGAATGGCGCCCTGCGTCTTGTTGTAGTCGAAGCGGAGGCCGGACGTAAGCCAGAAGAACGTGAACGTACTATCAGCCCCGCCCTTTCGCGCGCACCAGAACGCCTGGTTCGAGTTCACCTTCGAGAACTCCACCTCCACTTCGATGGTGTCGGTGCTCTGCGGCGTGTAGCCGGTGTTGATCCACTGCGTGCCCGTTCCCTCGATGTATTCGAGCTGAATGTATTCAGCCGGCAGGGTGGCTGCATGAGAACTGAAGGCAATTGCCGCAAGTGCAAACCCTGCGGCGATGATGTCGGAACAGCTTGATTTGAATCTCATTTTGTACGTTCCTTTCTTCTCAGCATAGATGCACCTGTCCCGCCGTATAAACGGGAAGTCATGTGCGTCTGTGGCTATGGGTCTCATCGCCGCACATTATATCAAAAAAAACTCGTTGGTGTGCGACGAAAACGGAAAGTTTTTTTCGGAGTGTCGTTGATTCATGGCATGGGCGCAGTCGTGCCGGCCAGGTGAATGACAAGTCCGTTGGACGGCACCAGGTTTTCACACCTTCCCGACAGTGCATGCAGCGCACCCCTCACCCCGACACCACGGACGCTCCCCACGACGGTTTCAAGCCATTCCGACGCCTCGCCGTCCATCCGGTACTGAACACGCGTTCCCGACGCGCCGTACGCGAACTCGATCTCCACCTCCACCGGCACATCGACTTTCGCCTGCAAGCCGGGGATGCGCCGCCAGACGCCCGCTCCATCGCCCCCCTTCACGAGCCCCCAGTAGTTCGTCGCGCCGCCCTCCCACACCGCCGTCACGGCCGCAAGCGCATCGGCGGGCGCAAGTGGCGGCTCGACAAGAGGCTGGAACTCCATTCTCGCCGAGATAACCACATTCGTCTCCAAAACATCCACCGTCCTCTCCGCGGCGAAGTCCAGCATCGCAGTGTCGTCGCGCCCACGCACCGCACCCTGCGAAAACTCGCCGTCCTGCGGATTGCGCCAGTCGCCGCCGAACTTGGACGCCGCATTCGGCCATCCCTCCGCCACGCCCACGTCGAACCAGTCGCGCACCTTCCCGGTGCGGCGCGGCTTCCAGTCCGATGCCGGTTTCTTCGGCAGCCCCATCGCCGCAAGAATCGTGTCGCGGTAGATGCGCGCGGAGAAGTCGTTGCAGTGGTTGACGTTATTGCCGGTCATGTCGCGGAAGCGCTTTTTCGCGAGGACGGCGGCGTGCATCGTGTTCACGTTCGCGCAGCCGATTCGCGAAAAGCCGGCGGCGCGAAACTTCGCCACGAGCGCGACCAGCGCCTGCTCGTACTGCGGGAAGAGCGCCCCGCGCGAAGCCAGCGATGTCGTTTCGAGATTCGGCACCATCGGCGACACCAGCATCACGGCGGCATTCGGAAGCGCCGCGTGTATCGCGTCCACCATCGCCTCGTGCTTGGCGGAGTAGTCGGCGGCGGAAAGCGTGTCGTTCATGCCGAATGCGATCAGCACGAAGTCCGGCGCGTGAGCGATCACGCATTCCTGCACGTTGTCGAGTCCCCATTGCGTGTTCTTGCCGCCAACGGCCGTGTTCACGTATTCAAGGCCGACGTTGCCCGTTGCCTCCACGATCCCGTCATGTACCTGCTTCGGCCAGCCGGGGATGTAGGGATCGCAGCCAATCGCGCCGGACGAATTGGCCGCAGTCGTGATTGAGTCGCCGTAGAACAGCGTCTTCCCGTCAGGACGGACGGCAAGTTCCGCAAACATCGGCGCGAACGCCTCTGCGTCGTTTCGCGGCGCGGGTCCTTCCCACGAATCGGAATGGCGGTACGTCACGCACACCTGGTGGAGCGAGATTACGCTGCCTTCGGAGAAGAACACGTAGGGCTTGCCGGACAGGTTGCACGCAAAACGCCCGCTTTCAGGATACCACTCCGCCTCGGTGTAGTACGGCATCCGCGTGTTGGCCGTGGGACGTATCGTGTGCATGGCGGCGTCAAACGTCCAGTCAACCCCTTCCACGTAGTTGGTCTTGAGGTCGAAGCTCGTGACGGAAAGAATCTCGTCCGCCCGGTACATGAGCGGCGCCGCATCGTCCGTCCCCATGAAGAGTACGGTCTCGTTCGTCATCACGCTTCCCGTGAAAAGCGGCGGCACGCGCGAATCCATGGCGATGGCGACACAAGCCGTCATCGCCATGACCGCCGCTATCAGGACTCTTTTCATTTTTGCTTCGCTCAGCGGATGATGATTATCATGCCGCCAGCAGCGTAAAGTCCGTCGTCCTTCACCTGGAGCATACGTCCCATGGCCTTGGAGGCGGCATCCAACTTGAACGTCACGTCAGACGGCGTGTTGCCAGCGCCCCAATCGACGATCTTGCCTTTGAACGTCGGACGCATGGAAACGTCCACCGTGATTGTCGCGCCAGACGCAAACGTCACATGGTTGGCGCCGCTCGTGAACGCGGACGTGGTTGACCACGTGCCGTTGCGTCCGTTTAGGTCGAGCGTTGCGCCATCTTGGAGCGTGCAGCCGTAGAAGTAATCGGTGGCGGGTGTGAAGCGCCCATACACGTTCATCGCCGCCGTGCCATTGTTCGTGTCGAACGTGCAAGCGGCATAGTAGTCGTCAACGTCCACCTTCGCACCGAGCCACAGCGTACTCTCCGCCCGCAAGTTAACACCACGCGCCTGGACGGCGGCGTTGACATGCCAGCATCCGTCGCCCTTCAGCCAGAACACGCCGTTTGTAAGGACTACGGAATCGCGGAAATAGAGCGTCTTGCCAAGTGTATCTACAGAAAGAGTGTATCCGCCGAGGTTCCAAATATCCGTAGCTGCGTTGAATACTGTGATATTGAACGCCGTTTCGATGACGGAATTCGTTGTGATAGTCAGGTGTCCGAGACTTCCCTGGTTCTGCGCCTGGTCATAGCCGCCGTTGCGGAGCGTGCCGCCGTTTAGGACGATGTTGTAGATTCTGTAGTCGCTGTTTCCATTGAAGTCGAACACGCCGCCGGCGTCAGCCATGATGCGCGATCCGGGTTTGCCGAAGTAGGCGTCTCCGGCGACGGACACGTTTTGCGCCCCACCCGATTTCGTGGTCAGCACGCCGCCCGCGACGCACGTACCGCCCATGTACGTCTGCCCAGGACGGTTCATGAAGAGCGTGCCTGCTCCCTTCTTGACCAGTGCCAGCGACCCGGAGAGAGCAAGCGTGTCAGCCACGACCGTGCGCCCTTCCGCGACATCGACATGCAGAGTTCCCCAATTCGCAGTGTCTGCGGCCACCGGCCCGGCGATAAGATCCGTGTCTGTGTTGCTGACGAGAAAATCCCCAGACACACGATCGTACAGCCCCGCCACTCCGTTCTTGCGCATCGGCACGAGATCGCGCCTCAAAACGCCCGCTTTCGTGATTTTGAACGAGTGAAGCTTGAACTTGCCCTTTCTTGTGCCGTCACCAAAGCCAAAAAGCCGAAGTTCGGAATTGCCGTTGTTTGTAAGGCTGTCTGTCTTCGAAGTAGAGGCACCGGTCGACTTATTGACCACAGTCACAGTCCCATTGGGCGAAGTACCCGGAGTCACCGTGATCAAGTACCGGACACCCTCCGTTGGCGCACCCAAAGGGCTGCGTTTGCCGAAGAAGAAGAATTGGCCAGAGGTCCATACAAACATGTAACGGTAGGAATTCCATTGGTCGCATCCAAAAAGGGCGCTACCGTCGGCGGTGGAGAGGTAAGTGGCGTCGAGTTCCACAGCGGTGTCGGTCGAAGCGATGATGCCGGTGTTAACGACTTGATTGCCGTTGGCTTCAACGTATTCGAGAATGTTGTCACCCTGATCCGTGACGGTGCCAGAGCCAGGAAGTCCATCAAGCACCAGTTCGTGGCCGTTGAGATTGACACTGCCCTCGATGTGCAATGTGGTGAATCGTCTCCAGTCGGCGTTCGCCGTCAAAGTGCATTCGCCATCGAGAGCCATGCTGACCGTTGAATCAATCGTTCCCGAAAAGTTCGCAAGCGCGGCTTCGCTCGCGGCCTCCACGTGCAAGCCTCCAACCGCAGACCCGGCGATGAATTCGGTGTCCGTTTCACTTACGTAAAACCTGCCGTTAAGCTGGTTCAAAAGCCCCACATGGCCTGTCGTGCGTTCACGCGCCGGTACGAAGTCAAAACGCATTTCACCCTCATGCGAGATTTTGAAGGAGTGTATGCGCCAGTAGCCGTGATAGGAGTTGTTGGAAAGTCCGCAGATTGAGAGGACATTCCCGCTGGTGTTGGAGAAGCTCGGCTGTGTGGTTCCGATTACCGCACCGGTCGTACCGTCGTAAACCGTTGCGGTTCCGTTGCCAACGACAACGCGGCGCCGGTTGCCCTTCAACGACGGATCGGCAAACGATTTGTTGTAGAGGCAGTACCATGTAGTGCCTTGCGCGAAGCACAGATAGAAGGTTCCCCAGCCGGCGCCGAAAAGCGTCTGATTGTTGTTTACGGCAGTAGTAGCGGTTGCCACGACATCGACTGCGGTATTGGCCCCGGGGATGATGTCTGTATCAATGTGCTGCGCGCCGGTTGACTCGATGTAGTCGAGTAGTTCGTAACTTTGATTCGAATCGGTGATGCTTCCCGCGCCGGCGAGGCCCTTTACGGAGAGCTTGTGCCCGTTGAGATCGACGGTCGCGCCGCTTGCGACGGTGAGCGTTCCATCGACTGTCAGGTCGTCGTTCAGCACATAGTCCGTGCTGATCGTCATATCCGCCGCCCACGACGTCGAGGACGCCGTCGCTACGCAGATTGCCGTAACTGCCATCAGTTTTCTAGCGTTCATTTTTGATTTGTCCTTTTGACGTAAAACTCAAACAAACAATATTTTACCCCCCCCCCGTCAGTTTTGTCAATTAGGAAATTTGAAAAAATGTAATCGGGGCGTTATTACGGGTTTGCACCGCGAGGAAGCGCTCGTTCGCGAAGACGACGCACGGCTTCGACGCCCACACGCGCGCCCCCGCCGCCGCGATGATCTCGCGCAGTTTCTCAGGCGTGTAGAGCCTGTAGTCGCGTGCGTACACGCTCGTCCAGCCGTCCGCCATCTTCGTTGTGCTCACGCCCTTCGTCCCATACGGCACGCCCGCGTATTCCTTCACGCGCTTGACATCGAGATTCCGGCCGTCGGAGATTCCGGGCGCGTAGCACCACACGACCGTACGCCCTTCAGCGAGAATCTTCTCGTCGATCAGCGCCTTCTTCTCGGGCGTGATGTTGATCGCGGCGGGATAGACCACCACCCTCGTCTTGGAGATGTCGCGCGTCTTCAGGTCGGAGAGCGTGCAGATGTCGAACGGAACGCCGGTCCTGGCGAGTCCGTCCTGCCCGTTACGGCATGAGCATCCCCCGCCAAATTCCACTGAAAACTCTTTCATCCGGCGTAGAGGCGACCGTTGGACGGATAGAACGGCGCCCCGGACACTTCGTCGTAAAGCGCGGCGACTCCGTCGCCATCCACGCATGGCCTGAAACTGCGCACGAGCCGGTACGCGCCGTCGTCGCCCGTTTGCCATATCTTCAGCCCGTAGAGAGCGGTCTCGCCGCTCCAGCCATCCCACAGGCGCCCGTTGTAGTTGAGCCCGAATATGAACATGTCGAGGCCCGTGTCGAAATCGCCGAGATCCGCTGCGGCCCTTCCGCTCGTCTTGCCTCTCCACACGGCCGTCTCACCACCGTCGAAAGAGCCTCTCACCGTGCCCCCGCGCGTGATCTCGCACGTCATTTCGTGATAGGCGCCCTCGGACATCTCCGTCACACCGTCGCCCCACCATCTGCCGCCACCTGCGTTTGCGTACCCCGCGTACATCTTCCTTTTGCCTCCGCCGGTGCGCGACATCCACGTCACGTACATGCCGTTCCTTGCCGCGCCGAGAAGGATCTTGTCGCTCCCCGCGCATCCGCTGAAGCGCGCCTCCACCTTCGTGCCGGACCGCGCGACGACACCGGCGTTCACGTATGGCTTGTTCACGGGCGAAACGCCGGTCCTCACGAAGGGCACGAACGTCACGCTCGAGCCGCCAGAGGCGTCGTCCTTCGTCGACGTCGTGAAATCGTATGCGCCCAGTATCGTGCCGCTTTCGTCGCCGGCCGTCACCATCATCAGACGGTAGGTCTTGCCGTCCGGCGCCACGTCTATTACGGCGTGCGCCCCCTCGAACGACTCGGCGGCCATATCATTCATCCACGGCCGTCCGGCCCCCGCCTGCCGGCGGCCATCCGGGAAATACCCCGGGGCGTACAGGCAGGGCCACGTGGCCTTCCCAAATCTTTCCATCGCCTCCGGGCCCATGTGGGCGGTATGCCACATCCCGGCCACCACCAGACGGGCGTGCAACGCCGCGATAAGCGAATCGGGCATCGCCTGGTAGCATCCATGGTGGTCGGCCTTGGCCACGTCAACCCTCGGGCACTCCTTCGCAAGTTCGTCCTCAATGTTGATCTTGCTGCCGTCGGCGCATGTCACATACCCCTCGAAGTCCCCTGCCGTATAGTACCTGAAGTCTCCATGCCCGAACACAAGCCCGATCGAAAGCGCGTTCTCGCTGAACGCCGACCGCTGCGTGCAACCCTCGCCCCCGACCGTGCCCAGGTCAAGCACCGTGCCGTCACGGCGCAGCACCTTTCCGTTCGCGCATAGCGGCGTGAACGAGAACAGGGGGCTTCCGCCGTGCCGGAGGGATATCTGCGTGGAGTTTTTCTCAAGGCGGAACTTCTCCACCGTCGCCCCGCGCCTGACGGCTTCGGCATAGACTTCCTTCACGTGTTTCACGGTGCCTTCGTCGAACGTGTCGGGGCGTGGGGCCGGGTCGTTGACGTCCGGATAGGACCGGTCGATGATGGTTGCGAACTCGAGGCTCTCGATGGCCTGGCCGATTCCGCTCAGCGCGTGCGTGCCGTCGGCGCTGCGTCCCGCGCTGTACGTCCCGTTTCCGGAATGGTCGCTGTGGTAGTGCGACAGCATGAAGTAGTCAACCTTGGCGCCATTGGGGTTCTCCCTGAGGACGTACCGCGCCGTCCACTCCCCCGCCCGGCGAGAGCCGTCCGGCATCAAGGGCACTCCGTAGCAACCGTAGTCGCCGCAGTCAATCAGCATGGACGTCCCGTCGGGGAACACGAGGAACGACGCCTCGGAACTGCCGGTGTAGAGCATGGTTATGCGGAAGTGCCCCTGCTCCCACCGTGGCAGGACGGTACCGGCCAGGGGATGGGCGGCCATGGCCGCCCGAAAAGCACCCGTTCCCAGTGCTGCAATCCCCCCGCCGATGAATTCCCTTCTGTTGATCGCCATCGCCTCTATCTCAGCAAAATCGTCGTGCTCCCCGAGTGGAATATCCGCAGGCCCCCCGACTCCTTGCGCAGCTTGAATCCGAAAGCGTCGGCTTCCGCGTCAAGCGTGAACGTCACGTCCTGCGGTTCGGAATCCCACGTGACGAGGTAGGTCTCGGCGGACCGCGCCAGCCGCCTCAGGTCGCTCCGGACGGGAATCGCCACCGAGACTGCGGCGCCTGCCGCGAACTGGATGTTGGTCGCACCGCCCGTGAAGCGCGAAGCGACGGGCCATCCGGCCTCCTCCGGCCACTCGCGCAAATCAAGGACGGAGCCGTCCGCGAGCGTCACGCCGTGGAAGCGGTCCACCGTAGGACGAAACGCGCCATGCACCTCGATGGACCCATCCCCGGAGTTGTTCGCACCGGAGTAGTTCGCCACGTAGTCGCGGACGCTGAATCCAGTCTCGACGTTAAGCGCGCTCCCCACCTCGAAATCGACGTCTGCCGCAGTCACGGGCCCCCATTGGGTTCTTATGTACAACGTGCCGGTCGTGGACGGGATGACAATTCGGCCGCTGCTGATTTCCGTGCTGATCATCGTGAACGTCTTGCCCGCCCCGATGGACAAGGTCAACGTGTTGCCGCCCAGTTCAATGTGAGACAGCCCCGCGCTCTCTCCCCACATCGCATAACTCGACTGCATGTCGAACGTGGAGTCGGAACGCAGCAGGATCTTCTGGATTTTCGACTTACTAGAGGTTTCATCGACGGTGTTTCTGAGCGTACCGCCGTCGAGCACGAACCAGTAGTGGTAGAACCAGTATATGCCGCCTATGTCAAACACGGCGTTTTTGCCCGTCAATGTGATGTCTTGCGCGCACACCAGCTCCACGTCGTCGAAAATGTTGTACTTGTCGTCCCCGCTCGTCAGTGCGCGGTTGCGGAACACGAGCGTATAGTCGCCGACTTCGTCGAACTGAACGATGCGGAAGGCTTTCTGGAGCGCATGCACCTCCGGCTTCACCGAGGCGACGACGTTCGTCTCGCCGCCATGAATCAGCAAAACATCCGTTGTGTTGCCGACTTCGCTGGGCGTGGCACTGGCCGCATAGTCGAAGGAAAGGCAATACGTATTCGGCTCCGCGATATGGATCGTCTGCGCCGCAGTCGATTCACCGTATCCTGAACGATTCGCGATGACGAGGGCGTATCTACCCACGTCAAGGCCACTCATACGGGTTCTACTGGTGGACGGTTTCACGCCAATCCAGTCGCCGTTGCCCCCGCAATGGCATGTCCATCCATGCGCACCAGACCAACCCTCGTTCGCGTCGAGGTCGAACGAGCCGTTGTAAACCAGATTGCCTCTACCGAACGGCCACGTGTCGTTTATCCCGTCGGCCCAACCGTTCATGCCGCTTTTCAGCGTCCCGTTCAACACGTACGTTCCACCCGTGTAGGTCTGCCCCGCCTTGGCCGCCGTGAACGTGCCGCCACCGTCCTTCACGAGCTTGATGTTGCCGTGAATAGACACCGTGGAATTCGCCAGGGCGCCGGAGGCGACGTCGATCGTGAAGGTGGAAAGCGCGGCGGCCGAGTTGGTCACGGTCCCGTTCGGCAGGAGCGAGGCGATGTCGCCCATCTTTGCGTCATGGCCGTTCAGATCCATCTTCACGCCGGTGCCGAACACGATGCCGCCAGGCGCGCGCAGGTCGCAGTCCGACTCGAGCGTCAGGTTGACCGTGTATTCGTTGGGCAACATGTCTCCCCCAAGCTGTTCTCCGAGGCTATTGTAGCACCGCCAGTTGGCCGGTGCCGCCACGCTTGCGGCAAAGCCCGCCCCCTGCCAGACGGCGGAAACGGGTGCGACCGGCTTCATGACCGCAGCCACGTATCCTTCCCCGGCATCGACGTTCCAGCGTTCCGGATCCGACACCACCACGAAATCCTTCGGTGCGAAACCCTCGGGAACGACGAATCCGCCCGCCGCCGTGAAACGGACCTGCGTCACGGTGGTGTCCGTCACGTCAAACACGATTCGCGAACCCGCCGCAAGCGCGACGGAGCCGGGCGTGGCAAAACGCCCCTCGGCCGGGGTGCCGCCGCAGAGAAGCGTCAGCGTGCCGCCCTCGATGTCGATCATCGGCGCCGGTCCGCCGGCGTTCTGGGCCTGAAGTCCGCCGATCTTCACGTTTCCACCGTTGCCCGCCACGAGCGAAACGCCGTCGTTGACGATGAGAACGCCGGGGCATTCCAGCATACCGTCCGTGCCTACGTCCAGCGTCCCCTCAAGCGTCACGGCCTTGTCCGCGCTCGTTTCACGCACCGTTCCGTAGGAAAGCGCGTATTGGCCGATTCTCAGGCTGTGCGGCGTCGCGTAAACATAGCCCTCGTTCTCGTCGCATCGCGCAAGGACGATGTCGTCGAAAACGTTGCCCTTCTCCCCCACCGACGTCTGTGAGAGCTGAAACCTGTACGTGCCCGCCGCAGAGACATCCACCGCGCCAAGATAACTCTTGATCTCCTGATACGTATCGGTGGTCAGCGAGAGGAGCGGAAGATAGCCGAACGTCATCTCGGTCGTTTCGCCCCACATGTCATTCGCGGCACGCGTGTGGCGGGCACCGACGTATCTGTAAGGAATAGCGGTACGTTCCCGCCGTCGTGACGGCAATGTCTTGATAGAGGCTGTTGGATGCGTAGTTGCCTGCTGTACGCGTCCAGAGCATCATCGCGGCCGTACCTACGCTCGGCACGCCATTGAGATATCCATCGCCATTTCCGTTCACCCAGCCGATACACCCAGGCGCGGGGCTTGACCAGCCTGTAGGACACGTCCACTGGCACTGGTTGTTTCCTGACAAACCGTCAAACCCGCCGTTGGTTATCAGGTTGTCCCCTGCCATTGCGCCCACGCTTGCCAGCGCGACCGCCGCGACTTCAATCATCATTTTAGCGTTCATATTTGCTTCCCAATGAGGTCATAAACCCCTCTTTCATGGCAGTTGCGGATCAAGCCACCCGGTCTGAAACAAACCGCATAACTGCAAGACCACAATCGAGGCGTCCACGACAGTAAGTGTAGCAAAAATCCCGCCGCAGACACAAGTGTAAAATATGGCATGCTATTCTGGGGTCATGGTATTCTCATTTGACAGGCTGCTTCTTTCCTTTTCCAGCCTGATGTTTCGCTGAAAAGACCTTGCCCTGCCAGCCTGGGAGTCCGGGAAAGGGT
>CACWIW010000117.1 GCA_902761035.1 uncultured bacterium
ACGAGTCCGGGTGCGGCGGCGCCAAGCTGAACCACATCGACCTGCCGAAGTCGGAGCACATCGATTTCATGATCAGGGTCCTCCACCACTGGTTCTGCGGCAACTACCGCAAGTACGGTGGCAAGGAGATGGAGATGCCGTTCGACCAGCACGAGATGCTGGCGCTGATCGCGCCGCGCTTGCTCTGCGTGGGGTCAGCGACGGAAGACCACTGGTGCGGGCAGCTCGGCGAATGGTGGTCGGCGAAGCTCGCCTCCCCGGCGTGGGAGCTGTACGGCAAGAAGGGGCTCGTGGGCGACAAGTGGCCGGACCCCGAGAAGCCGCAGCAGGAGGGATGCGTCTCGTACCACCTGCGCACGGGTAAGCACTTCCTCACGCCCTACGACTGGGACCGCTACATGGACTTCGCCGACAAGCACGGCTGGCGGCGCATTCAACGCTAAATCCGATCACGCAGTTGAGTGGCTGGTCATGTTGCGTCTGCGGTGTCATCTACCACCTCAGGCGCAAATTGTGGTATACTTATCGCCGCCATGGACAAATCAATACGATCCGCGTTCATTGAACGCAAGACGAAAGAGACGGAAATCTCGCTGTCGCTCGACCTCGACGGGACGGGCGCGGGCGAGATAGATACTGGAATTGGCTTCTTCAACCACATGCTCGAGCTGTTCAAGAAACACGCGCTCGTGGACCTCACAGTTAAGTGCGTGGGCGACCTCGACGTGGATTACCACCACACCGTGGAGGACGTGGGACTTGTACTCGGACAGGCGCTGAACAAGGCGCTCGGCGAGCGGCGCGGCATCGTGCGCTACGGTTTCGCCTCCATTCCGATGGACGAGGCGCTCTGCGAGACGTCGCTAGACCTCGGAGGGCGGCCGTTCCTAGTGATGGCATGTCCGATTAAGCACCTCATGGTGCGCGACTTCGAGGTGAAGCTCCTGGAGGAGTTCTTCCGTGCGGTGAGCGTGGAGGGACGCCTCAACATCCACCTCCGCCAGATATACGGCGATGAAGCGCACCATGTGTGCGAGGGGTTCTTCAAGAGCTTCGCGCGGGCACTGCGTCAGGCGGTGTCGGTTGATCCCCGCGAGACGGGCGTGCCGTCTTCCAAGGGTTGCATTTAACAAGGAAACGCAAATATGAATCTCCAAGGTACGATCACGGCGATGATCACGCCGTTCACGAAGGACGACCAGGTCGACTACGGCGCGCTCAAGGCGTTTGTGGACTGGCAGTGTGAAAGCGGCGTCGAGGGGCTGTGTCCAGTCGGCACCACCGGCGAGTCGCCCACGCTCTCTCACGACGAGCACCATGAGGTCATCGCGAAGGTGATCGAGTACGCGGCGGGACGCGTGAAGATTATCGCCGGAACGGGCGCAAACTCCACGGCCGAGGCAGTGTCGCTCACGCAGGACGTGATCGCGCGCGGCGGCGCGGATGCGACGCTCCAGGTGACGCCCTACTACAACAAGCCGAACGCGGAAGGGCTCTACCGCCACTTCATGACGGTGGCCGACCTCGGCCTTCCGGTTGTGCTCTACAACGTGCCCGGACGCAGCGGGCGCGAGATTCCGCTCGACGTGGTGGCTCGTCTCGCGAAGCACCCGAAGATCGTGGCTATCAAAGAGGCCGCAGGCAGCGTGGAGCGCGTGAGCGCGATCCGCCACATCTGTCCGGACCTCACGGTGCTCTCCGGCGACGACTCCCTCGCCCTGCCGATGATCGCCGTAGGCGCATCCGGCGTGATCTCCGTCGCTTCCGACGTGATGCCGCGCGAGATCAGCGACTTCATCCGCACCGCGCTCGCTGGCGACTTCGCCGCCGCGCGCGCCCTGCACGAGCGGTACTACGACCTGTTCCACGACCTCTTCATCGACACGAACCCGATCATGGTCAAGGAGGCGCTCGTGATGATGGGGAAGGTCGGCCCGGGGTTCCGTCTGCCCCTCTGCGAGACGACGCCCGAAAAGCGCGAGAAGCTGCGTGCCACGCTTGTCGCCCTAGGCCTCAAGGTGTGACGCCATGACGCTTGCGGAAATCGAAAAGGCGTGCGCTGGCGTGGACGGCGTGGTGTTCGACTTTGGCGGTGTGATTTCCGAGTCGCCGTTGATGAGCGAGTGGGAGGTCTATCCATACTGCGCGAAGTTGGGCGTCGACCGCGCCGCAGTGGACAGGGGCTGGGCACGCTACAGGAACATCTTCGACGGCGGGCTGATCACCTTCGCGGAATACTACGGGCGTACGTTCGCCGATGCCGGTGTCACGATCACACCCGCACAGATCGATGACCTCTGGAAACTTGATGCCGAGAGCTGGATTCGAACGCTGCGTGAGGACACTCTCGCCCTCATGCACCGTCTGAGGGCATCCGGCAAGAAAATCGGCGTGCTGTCGAACATGTCCACGGAATTCTACGAGCGCCTGTACTTGCCGCGCTGTGCGGAGTACCGGGCAATCTTGGACGCGGAGGTGATTTCGTGTCTGTACCGCCTCTACAAGCCCGAGGAGCCGATATACCGTCTCGCGGAGAGTAAGATTGGTATGTCGCCGGATCGTCTGTTATTTCTCGATGACTTGGAGGTGAACGTGCTTGCAGCCCATTCATTCGGCTGGCACTCAGAAGTCTACCCGCCGCCGGAAATTGGTGATGCCCGTTGAGGACTCGACAAACACGGGGGAGCTTAGAAATGCGGTGTTCCATGAAAAAGATAAGACTCATACAGTATGGCGTGATGGTTGTGGCGGTGTGCGCGGCCTGTTCGTCATTCGCGGCGGAGCGGTTTGTCTCGTATGGCGGAATCTACCCGCACCTCGCGATGTTCAACGGCGAGGGCGAATGCGGCACGGGCGCGGTCGTGCCGTGGGCGGGCGACCTGTGGGTGGTGACGTACGCCCCGCACGCGCCGACGGGGTCTTCGGACAAGCTCTACCGCATCCGTCCGGACCTGACGCGTGAGACGTTCTCCGGTTCCGTGGGTGGAACGCCCGCGAACCGCATGATCCACCGCGAGACGAACCAGCTGTTGATCGGTCCCTACGTGATCGACGCGAAGGGGAACGTGCGCGTGGTGTCGCCCGCGAAGATGCCAGGACGTCTCACCGGTGCGGCGCGGCACCTGACGGATCCCGCGAACAAGGTCTATGTGGCGACGATGGAGACGGGACTCTACGAGCTGGACATGCGCACGCTCGCCGTCAACACGCTCATCCGCGAGAACGGCATGAACGACAAGATGATCGCCGCCTACTTGAAGAAGGCGGACCTGCCGTGGCCGGACGGCTGGACGTCCGCGCCGCGCACGCGCGTCCCCGGCTACCACGCGAAGGGTCTTGCGAGCGGGTTCGGGCGCGTGTTCATCTCCAACAACGGCGAAAACAGTCCCGCCGCACGCCGCAATCCGTTCGTGCCGTCGGGCGTCCTCGCCTGGTGGAACGAGCCGGGGAAGGACTGGGCGACGATCCGCCGCTGCCAGTTCACGGAGGTGACGACGCCGGACGGTATCTACGGCAATGAGCATCCCGGGACGAATCCTGTCTGGGCGATGGGCTGGGACGCGAAAAGCGTGATCCTCGGCGTCACGACAAATGGATCCGACTGGGCGTACTACCGCCTCCCGAAGGCGTCTCACTGCTACGACGGCGCGCACGGCTGGAACACGGAATGGCCGCGCATCCGCGATGTCGGGTTCGGCGACGGCACGCTGCTCGCCACGATGCACGGCACGTTCTGGCGTTTTCCCAAGGGCTTCTCGCCGGCGAATCCGAACGGCATACGTCCGATTTCAACCTATCTGAAGGTGATCGGGGATTTCTGCCGGTGGGGCGATCGGATTGTGTTCGGATGCGACGACCAGGCAAAGAACGAATTTCTCGGCAAGCGTGGACTCAAGAAAGGCTCGCCGCGTGTGGAACGGTCGCAGTCCAACCTGTGGTTCGTCAAGCCGGAAGACCTGAAGAACTTCGGTCCGCCGTCCGGTGAAGGTTATGTGTGGCTGAATGAGGACGTCAAGACCGGCGACGTCTCGGAACCGTTTCTCCACGCGGGGTATGAGTCGATGCGCTTCTCGTTCACGCATGCGGACGGCACGCCCGTTCGCCACGAGCTGCTGCACGACGGCGACTGGGTGCGCGTGAAGTGTCTGGAGAATGCTTCCCGCGCCACGGCGCGGTTCCGCTACGGACCCGCGCCGTGCAAGACGCCGGAACTCGACGCGAAGAATCCGTACATTTCCGTCAAGGACGACAACGGCAAAGCGTGGCGTTTCCCCAACGTTAACGGTGATACGAACGTGGTCTGCCGCGAACTTGCGACCGAGCGCGACCTGCTGTACGTCGGTGGCGTGTGGTACGAGCTGCCGGCGGAGAACGCCGGTGGATTCGCGGTGCTGCGTCCAATCGCGTTTGCGGATGCGCCGGTGAAGTCGCTACGTGGCGCGCGCGGGCTCGTGTACCTCAACGAGAAGCCGATGCCGATTGACGGCCTGTGGTCAAATGGTACGGCCCCCGCCGCCTATTGGCTGTGGGAGAAACACGGGCAACGCTAGTTCGGGAAAGCTGCTAAAGCAGGTTTTTATCCTGTTTTTGTTTTCCATATTGATTTTCCCGCTTTGGAAATGGTATTATTTCCGCGCCATGAAAAAAATAGCAGTCATTGGATCGACAAACACCGACATGGTGATAACCGGGAAGCGCATCCCCGTTCCGGGCGAGACCGTGAGCGATGGGCATTTCCTGATGAACCCCGGCGGCAAGGGCGCGAACCAGGCCGTCGCGGTCGCGCGGCTCTCCGCGAAGAAGGGCGCCTGCCTCTTCGTCGCGAAGGTCGGCGACGACGTGTTCGGACGCGACACGGCGGCCCGCCTCAAGAAGGACGGCATCGCGGCGCGCCTGATTGTCGACAAGAAGGAGCCGTCCGGCACGGCCCTCATCCTCGTCGACGCGAAGGGACAGAACGTCATCTCCGTCGCGCTCGGCGCGAACGGCACGCTCTCACCCGCCGACGTTGCGCCATACGCGAAGGAAGTTGCGGACGCTGCTGCTCTCCTGATGCAGCTCGAGACGCCGCTCGAGACCGTGACGTGGGCTGCGAAGACGGCGCACGACGCGGGCGTGCCGGTGATCCTCAACCCCGCGCCGGCTCGGAAGTTGCCGAAGGCCCTCTATCCGCTCGTTGACTGGATCACGCCGAACGAGACCGAAGCGGAGATTCTCACGGGCGTGAAGGTGACGGACGCGGCGAGCGCCGCGAAGGCGGTCGCCGTCCTGAAGAAGCGCGGCGTTAAGCACGTGCTCATCACGATGGGCGTGAAGGGCTGCTACTGCGGCGACTGCGGGAAGGTGTTCCCCGCGAAGAAGGTGAAGGCGGTCGACTGCGTTGCCGCAGGCGACACCTTTAACGGCGCATTCGCCGTGGCGCTTGCGGAAGGGCGGCCCGTCTCGGAGGCGGTCGCCTTCGCGCAGAAGGCGTCCGCGATATCCGTCACGCGTCCCGGCGCGCAGGCGTCCGTGCCGTACAGGCGAGAGGTCGTTTAGGTTGAGGACGGAAGACGAAAGACAGAAGACAAAGGAGAAAAGAAGATGTACTATTGCAGCAACTACACGCTGGCCGTCGCCTTATGTGTCGTCACCATGTTCTGCTGGGGCAGCTGGGGCAACACCCAGAAGCTGGCTGGGAAGACCTGGCGCTTTGAACTGTTCTACTGGGACTATGTGATCGGACTCGTCCTCTTCTCGCTTCTTGCTGGATTTACGATGGGATCGTCCGGCGGTGGCGCGTGGAGCTTCGTCGAGAACCTCAAGTCAAGTTCCACGTCGCAATGGATTTGGCCGTTCCTCGGCGGCATCGTCTTCAACGCCTCGAACATCCTCCTTTCCGCCGCGATCGCCGTGGCGGGAATGTCGGTGGCGTTCCCCGTCGGCGTCGGGCTCGCGCTTGTGGGTGGAACGGTCGCCAACTGGTTTGTCGACGGGAAGGGCAATCCGTACCTGATCTGGATCGGCCTCGCGGTCATCGTCGCTTCTATCGTCTGCAATGCGCTTGCGTTCAAGGCGAAGCAGACGGCGTCTGGCGGCGCGTCCGACGCATCGTCCGTGAAGAAGGGTCTTTTCCTCGCGATATTCGCCGGCCTTCTCATGAGCTGGTTCTCGCCGCTGGTCAACCGCGTCGTTGACATGGGCTTCACGAATCCCGCGCCGGCCGATGGGCGCATGACGCCCTACACGGCGTTCTTCGTGTTCACGCTCGGCGTTCTGGCGTCCAACTTCGTGTTCAACACGATCATGATGAAGAAGCCTGTCTCGGGCGAGCCGGTGAACGGCGCCGACTGGTTCAAAGGCGGATTGCCCGTCCACCTCGTCGGCATACTCGGCGGCTGCATCTGGGCGACAGGCACGTTGCTCTCGTTTGTCACCGCCGGCACGGCGGGCGCGGCGATTGCCTACGCGCTCGGACAGGGCGCGACGCTTGTCTCGGCGCTTTGGGGAATCCTCGTGTGGAAGGAATTCAAGGGCGCCCCCAAGAAGTCGGGGGCGCTCAACCTCGCGATGATCCTTCTCTTCCTCGTCGGGCTCGCGCTCCTCGTCGCGGCAGGACAGTGAGGGTTTGCTCACAAATGGGATAGCCCATGAAAAGGGTTGCCGTTCTCATCTCGTGCGTAGCGTCCATCGCGGTGGCCGCCGTTGAACCGTGCAGGGTCAAGGTGGTGGACGACGAGAACGGCTGGCCGGTGCCGCTCGTGTTCCTCATCACCACCCACGGGCAGGTATACGTCACGGACAACGCCGGGGTGGCGGCGATCGACTCGCCCGAGCTCATGGGCCGCGAGACGTGGTTCACGGTGAAGAGCCACGGGTACGGAAGGAAGAAGGACGGCTTCGGCAACGCCGGATTCCGCTTCGTGCCGCGTCCCGGCGGCGAGCACGAGGTGAAGGTGACGCGCTGGCAGATCGCGAAGCGCCTCGGCCGCGTGGGCGGCGCGGGACTCTTCGCCGAAAGCCAGAAGTGCGGGCTGCACCTGGACGCCCGCGAGAGCGGCGAGTTCGGACGCGACAGCGTGCAGACCGCGCTCTACCGCGGGCGCGTGTTCTGGCTGTGGGGCGACACGAACATGCAGAACTACCCGCTCGGCATCTTCAACGTCACCGCCGCCACCACGCCCGCGCCGGCGTTCGCGCGTCCGGTGCCGCCCGTCGATCCGCAGTACCGGGGCTTCACGAACGAAAAGGGACGGTTGCGCGGCGTGATCAAACGGCAGGGCGGCGGGCCGATCTGGATCTTCGGTCTCGTCACACTCACGGACGCGAAGGGCCGCGCGCATCTGTGCGGCGCGTGGAGCCAGATCAAGGAGTTCTGCACGCCCGAGAAGAACGGACTCTGCGAGTGGGACGATGCAAGCGAGAGCTTCACGATTGTCAAGACCGTCTGGACGCGCTCGCAGGAGCGTCCCAAGGCCCCGCGCATACCCGACGGCACGGTGTGTCGGCACCGTGACGCCAACGGGAAGAAATGGCTGCTTTTCGGCAATCCGTTTCCGTTTCTGCGGATTCCGGATTCGTACGAGGCGTATCTTGACGAGTCGAAATGGGAGAAGGTGGAGAAACCGAAAACGATCCGCGCGCGCGACGGGTCGGAGGTGACGCCGGCCGCCGGGCACATGGCATGGAGCGGTTACAGGAAGAAATACGTCGCGATCGTGCAGCAGAAGTTCGGGAAGCCTTCCGCCTTCGGCGAGGTGTGGTACGTGGAAAGCGCGTCACCTTACGGTCCGTGGGAAAACGCCGTCAAGGTGGTCACGCACGACAACTACACGTTCTACAACCCTGTGATCCACACGGAGGGGTGCGATCCCAATTCGTCCGTGCTGCTCTTCGAGGGTACCTACACGGCCAGCTTCGCGGACCGTCCGCCCAAGACCCCGCGCTGGGATTACACCCAGGTGCTGTACCGCCTCGACCTTGACGATCCTCGCCTAACCGCACCGCTGAAGGACGAGAAGTCTGGGGAGATTCCCCGCCGTCCGATCCGCCTGTCCAACAAAGGCATGTGGAGCGAAACCCTCAAGGCGAACATGCTCGGGCAGGTAGTGTCGGTGCATTGACCCGCAAGGGGAAAAGGACAAGAAGCCCATCCAAAATCGAAAATGAGGTAGTCCATGAAAAAGACAATCGTTCTCATCTCGTGCATGGCGTTTTTCGCGTCGGGCTCCGGGACGCCCCTGAAGATCGACCTGCCGCGACGTCCCTCCGACGGGTATGGCGACGTGAGACAGGCGAGCCTCTTTGGTGCCGAGGGCAAATGGGATGCGGGACGCGCGTTTGTTGCGGAGCTGCGGGCCCGTCCAGCGGACGGACGCAATCTCGAAGAGCGCCAGTCGGTTGACATGGCCGAGTTCGCGCTGCTACGCCACGACCTCAAGGCGAACAAGGCGCGGGCGGTGGAGTGTCTGAAGGCTGTTTACGACGCCGGATGCACGTCCTTCTGGGGCTGGGCGGCGTACAGCTATCTGAAGGAACTCGGCGAGGACGTGCCGCAGCCGCCGAAGGATCCACTGCGCGGACTCGGCGCGTTCGGCGACGGCGTGGTGAACCTCGAGCCGAAACGGCTTGAACCCGATGTCGGGAGTCGGGCGGCGAGTGTCGATTGGACGAAGATTATTCGACAGCTGACAGTCGACGGCCGGAAATTGAAATCAGAAGACCTCAAGCCCGGCTCGCCCGTGCGCCGTACCATCTTGAGGAAACGCCTCGTCGAAATCTGCAGCGAGAAGAAGATCGGCGAGATCCTCGCGGCGAAGGGCGGGCGCAAGCTATTTGCGCGGCTCTGGGGCGACGATGCCGTGCTGGAGGACTTTCTGCTCTCCGGACCCGTCTTCGACGCGCCGCTTGCGCTGGAGACGCTGATGACGCTCTTCCTCAACGACGAGGACGAGAAGTGGAGCCGCACGGAGATGGGCCGCAAGGCGACGGTGGCCGTGGCGATCAACGCGCAGAAGGGCGACGACATGACGGCGACCGTGCGTCACTGGGCCGCGTTCCGGCGCATCGGGAAGGTCGGCGGGTTCCTGAAGCTCACGGAAGGGCACGACTGCCGTGAATGGCGATTCGTCGTGAAGCGTCCGGCGGACGCCGCGGAGACGCTCTACCTCAACGCCCAGCGCCGTTTCCCGACGCGCTATCTCGGAAACGTGAGCATCAGGAACGTCCCCTACCGCAAGAAGAACTGCTTCGGCGTGAGCAAGTGGGCGAAGGGGGATGAGTACATGCGCCCGTGGATGGCGTCCGGCTGGCCGCGCCTCTATCTGCGCGCGCGCGTCGGCGGCGTGTGCGTGGAGCTTTCCGAGTGGGCGTCGCGTGCCGCCAACTCCCAGGGAATCATGGCCGTGACGAATGTCCAGCCCGGACGCAAGGCCACGAAGTTCCGGAAGGGTGCGCCGGCGCACCGCTGCTGGGCCATGCGCAAGGAGGATGGTAACTGGCGGCTTGTCAACGGCGTCAGGCCGTACTCCGGCGCGTCGTTCACGCTCTGGGGAAAGGGTTTCCAGTATCTGCCGGCAACGGAACGCGCGTTCGCGGACCGCACGGCGCATGACGAGTCGGAACTGCTGCTCTTCGCGGGACGCATCAAGGAGGCCGCCATGCGCTGCCCCTACAACTACACGGCGTGGCGCGCCTACGCCGACTCGTTCAAGGCGGCCAACGCCTCCATCGACGAATGGCGGAGCTATCTCGGCGAACTCGTCAGGCTCCAGCCCGAAGGCCGTCTCGCCACATGGAACTTCGCGCATGAGGCGTTGGACGCGATGCAGAAAAAGGGAATGGATAAGACGGCGCTCGCGAAGGAGACGGCGAAGGTGTTCCTCGCCCTGCCCCGACCGAAGTCGCACATCGCCGAGGAGATGAACTTCAGGAAAGACGCGCTTGCCCGCGCCCTGGGTCGCTTCAAGGGCCATCCCGTTCTGGAGGACAAGATCCTTGCTGTCGCGCTGGAGGCCAACAAGGGAAGCCCTAGTTACTTGCCGCAGATTTTCGGCTATGCGCTGGAACACTTCGGGAAAGACAAAAATCGTCTTGAGCGGCTTTTCTCGTATGCGGCGTCCTTCGGGAACCGGAATGGGAATCGGGTAACGGTGGATGGGAAACGGGGCTTTGACTGGCGGCAGCTTTTCGCGATGGGGGATTTCAGGACGGACAGGACGGCATTCCGCATGCTGGCGAATTTCAGAAACGAAAGCGAGCCGCCGACGGGGACGGCGAAGGTCCCCGAAACGGACTACGATGCGCCGCTTGTCTCTGATGATGCGCTTGTGCTGGTATCCTCAAGCGGCAAGGGCGACACGCCGGAAGATTACGCAAGGGTGTCGGACGCAACGCCCTACGACCCGAAGCGGAAGGGACTGTTCGCGACGAAGTCCGAGGATGCACCGTGGGCGATCGTCGAGTTGGCCGGTGCCGTGAAGGTATCGGGCGTGACGGTCGTGGGAGAGGCGAAGGGGCTGTCGTTCTGGATTTCCGACGATGGAGAGGAATGGCGCAAGGTTGGGGATCGGGGAATGGGGAACGGGGAATGGAGGATTGACCTGCGCAAGGAATCCCCGACGGCGAAGTTCGTCAAGGTCGGTTTTGAGCCGGGCGGCGGCAAGAAGTCGCTGTCGCTCAAGAAGATACTTGTGTACGGAAGCAAACTGTATTGACCACCTGCGTTTTTCGCGGGGACAGTCCCCGAAGGAATCGCCGAATTCAGGGTCAAACCACCGAACAATGCCATCATGCGCGGAAGGCTCGCCTGAAGGCGTCGAGGTTCCGCGTGTCGCCGGGACGGCAGTAAACGGCAAACTCAATGACTTTGAAGCGGGTGCGGTAGCGCGGCACGACGGATGCCGCCGCCGCTGCTACGGACACAGGGTCGTTGCGGAACGCGCCGCATCCGAATGCACCGAGCACGATGGTCTCTTCTCCGTTCGCAGCCGCGATGTCGAGGATTCGCCTAAGGCGGCGTTCGTGGATTGCGCGCAGTTCGTCGGGCGCGAGCCGTATGCATCTGTCGCCGTCGCCGCTGTTCATGCTGTTGCTTGGATGCTCGCGCAGATTCGGCGCCGCGCACGATATGACGTCCACTTCGTACCACTCCGACTCTGGAAGCGGTGCCGGAAACTCCGTGTCGCTCTTGAACACAACGACGCGCGGCGTCCAGATCGCGTCGTCGTTGTGGATCGGATCGCGCATGGCACGGTGCGGCGAATAGAATCCGTTCCACATCGCGTTCGTGTTCAGGTTGAAGTAGAGCGTCGAGCAGCGGCAGAGCGCCTCTTCCTGAGCACTCGATCCGTTGACCACGCCCCCGCCGGGATTGCTCGCCGACGCGAAGTTGAGGACGCACGTCCTCATCGTGCGCGCGTATGCGGATGCCGCCTCGAACGTCCGCTTTGAAGAGACGACGAGGCGTCCTTCGGCGGTGCCGCCGTTCGGAGGTACGACGACTTTGTCGTTTTCGAGTATCAGCCTCTGGCTGGTCCGTGAAAGGGCGATGGCCTCCTTCAGGTGTGGATGCGCCTTGCACATTGCCTCCGTGTCGCGGAATATCGCCGCGTTTTCGTGTCTTCCCATTTCTATGGCTCCATTATGTCTTCGATTTCACACCCCAGGGCGCGTGCCAATCGCAGAACGGATTCGGCTTCCGCCCTGTTGATGCTTTTCCTGCGCTGCTCGTACATCTGAATTGAGCGCAAGCCCACGCCGGACATTTCCGATAGACGGGACTGCGAACATCCGTATGCGGAGCGGATTCTCCTTAGCCTCGTTTCAGGCAGCTTCTCGCGGAGAATGTCGTCCGCAGTCGAGGCAAATCTCTCCTCCGGCGCTTCGTGATACACGCTGTACATCTGTTCCACCGTGCTTGCCGGCAATGCGCGGAGAATCTCCTTGAACGTGCGGTTGCTTTTCCACTGGTAGTAGGAAAGTACCCATCCAGTCCAATAGGCCTTCGTTCGGCGCAGACTTTCCCGGGCGGTCTTGAATGCGCGCGCGCCAGTCTTCTCGGCGAGGATGTTCTGGATGAGTTCAATTCCGGAGATGCCGAGTATCGTCGATCGGTCACCCCGTTCGATTCTTCTTGCCCAATCGCTGGCTGCGAAGAGCGAAAAGAATTCGTCGATCGGGATGCCAAGGTCGATTACGGCGTAATCGGCAGCGTCGGCCAGCTGCGAACGGGCGTTAGGGAGCAATGTTTCTGGGTATGCGTTCATCGTCGTTTTCTATCCTCTGTGAAAGTATGGCGTTCATGTAGAGTCCGTCGAACCCGCTGTCCGCGAGCAGTTCCTCGTATTCGCGTCCCGCTGCGTCGTTCCGCGCCTGGCGGCGCGGGTAGTAGATTGCGGCGTCGGCAGTCGTGAACCCGGTGAACTCAAGGCGTCCGAATGCCTCCGGCGACTTTACGACCACCTGTTCGCCAAGCTTTCCGAGTTGGAGCGCGAGGGCGAGCTGCTCAACGGAAATAGAGTTGTTCAGGAACGCCTCCGCGAAGTCGAAGTAGGAATCGTCGGCCCGATAGCCGATGATGACGTCGTATGCATCGACATTTACGGCAAAGCGGCTTTTCAGATAGTGGTAGGCAGCGCCGGCCACTGGCACTTTCAGCTTGAACTGGCGATGCGTGACAAGAATCGCCATCCAATTCAGGATCGTGAATTCAGGCGTGTTCAGGCGAAGGATGTTGAGTCCGTCCATGTCAAGTTCGTATGCGTTGGCAAAACCGTCCCGGTTCGGCTGTACACTCCATTCCTTGGCAAGGTCTTCGCTTTCCGTGCAATAGAACCCAAGTCCAAAGTCGTTGCCGACCTTGCCGAGTCCATATTGCGGAACCTTGATGACGTTTTGAGATCCATGATAGATTTTCATGGCGCACATTATATCACTTTAGTGTCATATATGTCAATGGGGTTTTGCAGGGACAGTCGGGTTAACTCGCCCGCGCCCATTTGCCGAACCTCAAACTACCACGATTCTGAATGTTCAAGGTACGCCCGCAGGATAATGTTGTTCTTGAAGGTTGTCATGGTTGTTTCCAAATCCCAATACGAGTGGGTAAAAAACGGAGATGCGCCCGCCCCTGCAGGGATCGTGGGGACAGTCCCCGAGGGATCGTGGGGACAGTCCCCGAGGGATCGTGGGGACAGTCCCCGAAGGGACTCATTTCAGGCCGGTTTCCACAAACCACCGAATGAAACTGCCACAAACCACCGAACGGAAATCGGAAAAACTGCCGAACGGAAATCGGAAAAACTGCCGAACGGAAATCGGAAAAACTGCCGAACGGAAATCGGAAAAACTGCCGAATGGATATTGACATCCGTAAGGTGTATGTGATATAATCTGCGGCGAATGAAAGAATATCGCAAAAGAATAGCAGATGAGATTCTTGACGAAAAACTGTCGTATATTGGTGCAGTTTTAGTTGAGGGTCCTAAATGGTGCGGCAAGACAACGACGTGTGAACAACATGCCAAGAGTGTGTTGTATATCTCCGATCCCGATAGGCATGAGTACTATCTCGAGATGGCGGGGGCGAAGATTTCGGAACTGTTGAAGGGCAAGAGTCCGAGATTGTTTGATGAATGGCAGGACATTCCAGAACTATGGGATGCAATCCGATTCTCTGTTGATCACTCCGATGGCGACCGTCACTTCATCTTGACTGGTTCGGCAGTGGTCCCCGAGGAAAAGCGGAAGAAGATTAGACACTCCGGGACAGGCCGGTTCGCCTGGGTGCGCATGAGGCCAATGACGCTCTGGGAGTCGGGGGAATCGTCTGGTGAAGTCAGCCTTGCGAAGTTGATGGATGGCGAAGCGTTTGACGCCGCCTCGTCTAGAAAGATCGAACTTGACGAACTGGCTACGATTATGTGCCGTGGAGGCTGGCCTGCGGCTGTCGTCAAGAACGGACGGGCGGCGCTGAATGTGGCCCAGGACTACTTCGCCGCCGTTTCCGAGAGCGATATTTCGCGGGCGGACGGAATTCCGCGCGACCCGGCGAGAGTGCGCAGGCTGCTTCGTTCGTACGCACGGCTTCAAGGTACGCAATCCAGTATTGTGGCGATTAGGAGGGATATCGTCGCCAACGATACGGACAGCCTGAGCGAAGACACGATCTATTCCTATCTGAATGCCCTTGAGCGGATATTCGTCATCGACAACGTGCGGGCATGGACGCCTTCGCTGCGTGCCAAGGAGGCGATTCGCTCATCTGATACGCGCTATTTTGTCGATCCTTCCATCGCGGCGGCGGCATTGGCCGCAACACCTGGGGACCTCATGAAGGATCTTCGGTCTTTTGGATGCTTTTTCGAGACTCTTTGCATGAGAGACCTTCGAACCTATATGGAAGTCCAGCGCGGATACGTATTCCGCTATCACGACAAGACCGGTCTTGAGTGCGACGCCGTGCTGGAAGATGCAAAGGGACGTTATGCGCTTGTCGAGATGAAGCTTGGCGGCGACAGGTTGATCCATGAGGGGGTTGCTTCGCTCAATGCCTACTTGCGGCTAGTCGAATCGCGAAACGCGCCACAGCCTGTGTTCAGGATGGTCGTAACCGCAGTCGGCGACTACGCCTATCGCCGGAAAGAAGACGGAATAATCGTCTGTCCGCTTTCGGCACTTCGCCCATAGGGGGAGCATGCGGGAGGGCGAGCGTCCCCGCGCACCGCCGCAAAAGGGCCGTTTCGCCCATTGAAGAAGATGAGAACCGCCTAAACCTGCAAAAGCAGGTTTTTTCAACAAGTTGCGGGAGGGGCCACAATTTTTCTGGGATTTTTGGTACACTGTGCGCACAAGGCAAAAGAACGGAACAGGAAAAATAAGATGAAACAATTCGTGGGCGGTGTTTGCGGACACGGTTTCCGTGGCTGCGCTGGACGCGAAGATTCGCGGCATGATGGACGAGAACATGACGGTCGGCATGTCGGTCGTCGTCGTCAAGGGCGACAAGGTCGTCTATCAGCAGGCGTTTGGATATCGCGACAAGGACACGCGCGAACCGCTGGACGTCAACGACATCTTCCGGATTGCGTCGATCTCCAAGTCGTTTTCGGGCATGTCCGTCATGCAGCTCGTGGAGGCCGGCAAGATGTCGCTCGACGACGACGTAAACGACATCCTCGGCATGGACATCCGCAACCCGCGCTACCCGGACATCCCGGTGACGATCAAGATGCTGCTCTCGCACACCTCCGGCATGTGCGACGGCGGCGGATACCACGACCTGTCGTACGTGGACAAGACGAAGACCGACATCAACCTCATCCGCGAGAAGGCGTGGCTCACCTATCCGCCGGGCAAGGGATACAGGTACTGCAACCGAGCCCTCAACATCATCGGACTCGTGATCGAAAAGGTCTCGGGCGAGAGGTTCGACGAGTATGTCCTGAACCACATCCTCAAGCCGATCGGAGCAGACAATTCCGGCTTCAACCTCGACAAGCTTGACAAGGTGACAATCACGAAGCTCTATCAGTACAGCGCGAAGCGAAACCGGCTTGTTCCGGGAGGCGGGTACAAGCGCGTCAACGAGAAGAAGGTTGCCGACGGAACGTACGAGATCGGCAAGGACGGCTTCTTCTGGTCGCCGACGGGAGGAATGAAGATGTCCGCGCCCAACCTTGCGAAGTGGATGATGACGCTCAAGAACGGCGGTGTCGCGCCGAACGGCAACCGCATCATATCGGAGAAGGGCTGCAAGACGATGCTTACGCCGGTCATCGACACAAGCGATCCCGGTGCGCAATACTGCCTCACCACCCGTGTCGAGACGCGCTTTGTCAAGGGCAAGAAACTTGTCGGCCACACGGGGAGCGCATACGGGCTTTACAGCTGCATGTACTTCTGCCCCGACGAGGACTGGGGAATCGTCTGCATCTGCTCCAGCGCCAAGCCCGACAAGGTCAACGGAATGCACGGCATCCGCAAATGCCTCCACGGCGTCTTCAACCTTCTCCACGAAAATTTCATCGGGCAGTAAAGTGACGGAGTCTGAAACCGCAGGGTAGTGAAACTCTGCGGAATGTGGTTCAAAGGAATGACCTTCCGCAGAGTATAGATACGAAAAAGCCGCAAAGCGGCCTTATACTCTGCGCCGCGAGCGGGTCGTTGCGGCAGACGAATGCGTCCGGACGGCTCTTGCCGCGCATCAGCGAAATCTCCTCCAGCGAGAAAACCTGCCAATGCAGCTTTCCCCGACAAGTTGCGGGAGGGGCCACAATTTTTCTGGGATTTTTGGTACACTGTGCGCACAAGGCAAAAGAACGGAACAGGAAAAATAAGATGAAACAATTCGTTTTATGCTGATGGCGGGGGCGGTGTTTGCCGCGCCGGACTTGAGCGTCAGCCAGCCGGTCCGCGCTGCCGACGGCTATGGCGACGTAGGCTATGCGAATGCTCTCGGCGCCGAAGGCAAATGGGATGTCGGCCGGGATTTCATAGCGAAACTGCGCGCGCGTCCGGCGGAGAAGCGGAATCTTGAGGAGCGGCAGTCGGTCGACATGGCCGAGTTCGCGCTCCTGCGGCACAACCTTGCCGCGAACAAGGAGCGGTGCGTCGAGTGCCTGAAGGCCGTCTACGACGCCGGCCCGACTTCGTTCTGGGGCTGGCCGGCGTACGCTTTTCTGAAAGAACTCGGCGTGGACGTCCCTGCGCCGCCGAAGGATCCCCTGCGCGGACTCGGCGCGTGGGGCGACGGCGTGATAAACCTGGTGCCAAAGCGGCTGGAGAATGGGGAACGGGGAACGGGGAAGGGGGAACGGGCTGCCGCCGGTCGCCTGCCGTCTGTTGTGTATCCATCCACATTTGCGCTTGCCGACCTGAAGCCAGGTTCGCCCGTCCGGCGCGCGATCTTGCGCAAGCGCCTTGTCGAAATCTGCGGCGAGAAGAAGGTTCTCGAAATGCTTGCGATGAAGGGCGGGCGCAAGCTGCTCTCCCGCCTCTGGGACGACGACGCGACGCTTGAGGACTTCCTTTTGTCCGGACCCGTGTTCAACGCGCCGCTCGCGCTTGAGACGCTGATGACGCTTTTCCTCAACGACGAGAAGGAGGGATGGTCCAAGACCGAAATGGGCCGCAAGGCGACGGTGGCCGTGGCGATCAACGCGCAGAAGGGCGACGACATGACGGCGACCGTGCGCCACTGGGCGGCGTTTCGCAGAATCGGCATGGCAAACCGGTTCGTACCGACGACTGCGAAGCGCGACTGCCGCGAATGGCGTTTCATCGTGCGGCGTCTGGCGGACGCGGCGGAGACGCTCTACCTCAACGCCCAGCACCGCTTCCCGACGCGCCGTCCCGGCTCCGTGAGCAGGAACGTGCCCTACCGCAAGCGGAATTGCTTCGGGGCAAGCAAGTTTCGAAAGTTTCGCCCGCACATGAAGGCCTGGGAGGGATACATGAGGCCTTGGGAGGCGTCTGGCCTGCCGCGACTCTACCTGCGTTCGCGTGTCGGCGGCGTCTGCGTGGAGGTGTCGCACTGGTCGGCGCGCGCCGCCAACTCCCAGGGAATCATGGCCGTGACCTGCAACCAGCCGGGGCGTCCGCCGCATCTCTGCTGGGCCATGCGCGGGGAAGACGGCAACTGGGGCCTCCGCTATCGGGTGTACCGCTACTCCAACAGGTGCTTCACACTGTGGGGGAACGGCTTCCAGTATCTGCAGTCGACCGAACGCGCGTTCGCGGACCGCACGGCGCACGACGAGTCGGAGTTGTTGCTTTTCGCGGGACGCATCAAGGAGGCCGCCATGCGCTGCCCCTACAACTACTCGGCATGGCGCGCCTACGCCAATTCGCTCAAGACGGCCTATGCCTCCATCGACGAATGGCGGAACTATCTCGGCGAACTCGTCAGGCTCCAGCCGGAAGGATGGCTCGTTACATGGAACTTTGCGCACGAGGCGCTTGACGTGATGCAGAAGAAGGGGATGGACAAGACGTCGCTCGCGAAGGAGACGGCGAAGGTCTTCCTCGCCCTGCCCCGACCGAAAAAGTACATCAACGAAGAGATGAACTTCAGATTCGACGCGCTTGCCCGCGCGCTGGGGTGCTTCAAGGGCCATCCCGTGCTGGAGGACAAGATCCTCGCGGTCGCGCTGGAGGCCAACAAGGGACGCTCCGGCTACTTGCCGCAGATTTTCGGCTATGCGCTGCAACGCTTCGGGAAAGACAAAGAGCGCCTTGAACGGTTTTTCTCGTATGCGGCGTCTTTCGGGAACAGGAATGGGGAACGGGGAACGGGTAATGGGGAACGGGGAACGGGGAATGGGGAACGAGGATTCAACTGGCGGCAGCTTTTCGCGATGGGGGATTTCCAGTCTGACAGGGAGGCGTTTCGCATCTTGGCGAACTTCAGGAACGAGAGCGAACCGCCCACGGGAACCGAGAAGGTCCCCGAGCGGGACTACGGTACGTCGCTCGTCTCGGGCGATGCGCTTGTAAAGATTTCCTCAAGGGGCAAGGGCGACACGCCTGAGGACTACGCGAGGGTGTCCGACGCGACGCCATACGACTCAAAGCGCAAGGGGCTTTTCACGACGAAGGCCGAAGATGCGCCGTGGGCGATTGTCGAGCTGGCCGGCGATGTTGAAATCGCGGGAGTGACGGTCGTGGGAGAGGCGATAGGACTTTCGTTCTGGCTCTCCGATGACGGAGAGGAATGGCGCAAGGTTGGGGAACGGGGAATGGGGAACGGGGAACGGGGAATGGGGAACGGGGAACGGAGAATGGACCTGCGCAAGGATTCACCGTCCGCGAAGTTCGTCAAGGTCGGCTTCGAGCCGGGCGTCGGCAAGAAGTCGCTATCGCTCAAGAAGATACTTGTGTACGGGAAAAAGCTGTATTGACCATCTGCGATTTTGCGGGGACGGGCGATGATTATAGTCCGGTAAGAGCGGATATTTGCATTGGTGGCAATGTTTGTGAACAATTGCGATTTGTGAACAATCGCAATTGTGCCTACAAGTGTGCAAGTTATTGTTGAGCAACGACTTATTATGCGAGTCCGTCGCCGATTAGCGAGGATATGTCCACGAGCGCATTGAAATACGCATTTGCCTTGACAATCGGCAGAAGCCGGCCTTCGTAAACAAGTGCCGTCCGTACGGAGATTCCGCGAGGGATGGAAAGCCTGGCGACTTTTCCCATAACCTCCCTCTCGACCTCTTCCCCTATTTCGGCTTTTCGCTTTATCTCGACGACATACACCGACTTGCGCGTCTGGAGGAGGAGGTCGATCTGGCATCCGCCGTTTCTGGAACTCGTCTTGCGGAAGGGTGAGGCCGAAAGTATCGGGATGCATTTGGAACGAAATCTGCAAATGCAGATTTCGTTCCACCGTCTTTGCAAGAAGCCTTACGAGCCGGTCACGCGGGACGCGTGACCTTACTCGATGATCGGACCACCAACTGCTCGTCAAGGAGGATGGCGCGCGGGGCGAGGTCGGGGTTGCGGATGCGCTGGAGGAGCGACTCGACAGCGGTTTCCGCAAGAAGTTTCACCGGCTGGCGGATGGTGGTGAGCGGCGGGTTGAGCAGTTTCGCGATCTTCGCGTCGTCGAATCCGGCCACGCGCACCTTGTCCGGTACCTTGAAGCCGAGCGTCCCCAGCGTCTGGAGAAGCTGCGCCGCGAGCGGATCGTTGCGGCAGACAAAGGCGTCCGGACGTCCCTTGCCGCGCATCAACCGTCTGAACGCGGCGATGTCGCCGGGGGAAGTCTCCACGATGAAGTCGTTCGTCCAGACGAGCCCCGCGTCGATCGCGGCCTGCGCCACGCCCTGGATTCGCGCGCGGATGGTGCTGGCGTAGTCGGGCTGGGTGAGAAAGCGGATGTTACGCGCGCCCGCGTCGATCAGGTGCTTCGCGAGCCGGTAGCCCGCCTGCATGTTGTCGATGCCCACGAGGTCGTACGGACTCCTCGCCGGCGGCGGCAGGTAGTCGCGGTCGATGAGGACGACGGGGATGTTTCTTGCCGCAAGTACGTCCAGCACCTTTTTCGTCGCCTCGTGCGAGCCGGGAATGAGGTCCACCGGCTCCAGCAGCACGCCTGCCGTGCGCCGCGAGGCGTAGGCGTTCGCGATGTCGAGCGCCCAGCGTCCGCGGTCGTGTGCCTCCGGCGCGGAGACGTCGCCGAGGAGGGTATCGTATCCGGCGGCGCGTGCGGCGGACGCGATGCCGTCGCAGAGGTCCGTGAAGAAGTCGATCTTGTGGTAGTCGGGGGCGATCACACCGAGCGTGCCGGTCGCGTTGCGCGCGGCGAAGGTGAGGTAGGACCCGGAGCCGCTGCGCGATTCCAGCAGACCCTCGCGCTTCAGTTCCCGGAGCGCACGCTCAACGGTGGGTCGGCTTGCGCCGAACCTGCGCGCGAGCGCCTCCTCGCTCGGGAAGCGTTCGTGCGATTCGTATTTGCCGTTCAGGATCTCGCGCTTGAGCGTGTCCGCCACGGCAAGGTACTTTGCGGTACGTTCGGTCACGGCGCTAGTATATCATTTCAGCGTATTGTCGTGGCGGCGAAATTGCCTCCCGAGAGAAAAACCTGCCAATGCAGGTTTTCTCGACAAGTTACTGGAGGGTCCACAATTTAGTTATCACTCAAAAATAACTTGGACACTCCATCGAGTATTGTTCACAAATCTTCATTGCCAACATTGTTCACAAATCACAAATATCAATTGCAGGGCGGATATTTGTATTGGTGGCAATGGTGACATTTGTGCACAATTGAGATTTGTGAACAATCGCAATTGCGCCTACAAGTGTGCAAGGACTCTTGTGTACGGGAAAGTAGTATTGACGTGTAGCAAAGTCAGCCAAAACATAGTTTCACAACAAGTTTGGGTATTGGGTGGAATCAGAAACGCTGGTAGCCTGAACGCCGCGTGATCGCATTTTCAGCGGTTCGCCGTGTAGACAACCCATTCACAAGCCTATTCACAAGGCCGTTCACAACTCT
>CACWIW010000118.1 GCA_902761035.1 uncultured bacterium
AACGTGGTGCTGGTCCACGGGTGCCATGGTTCGGTCGCGGAGATTGTCCGCGGCAAGGGGATTGGGGAAGTGGACGGTATTTTGCTGGATCTGGGCGTGTCGAGTCCGCAGCTCGACGAGGCCGGGCGCGGGTTCAGTTTCCAGGCGGACGGACCTCTTGACATGCGGATGGACCGGTCGCGCGACTTGACGGCCGCATCTCTGGTGGCGACGCGGACGGAGGAGGAACTTGCAGAGATTTTCCGTTCGTTCGGCGAGGAGCCGAACGCGCGGCGCATTGCGCGCGCAATAGTGCGGGAACGCGCGGCGCGTCCGATAGAGACGACGGGCCAGCTCGCTGGGCTTGTGGAGCGGACGGTTGGGCGGCATGGCCCGCACCATCCGGCCACACGGACTTTTCAGGCGCTCCGCATGGCCGTGAACGACGAGATAGGCGAACTGGAACGGGCGCTTGACGGAGGTCTAGGACTTCTGAAGGCCGGCGGCCGGTTCGCGGTGATCACTTTCGAGAGCTTGACGGACCGGATCGTGAAGCGGTTCTTTGCCGCGCACGCCGGCCGCATGGTTTCATTACAACAGGGCGGGGAACAGTGGGAGGGAAGCCTTCCGCGAGTCCGCCTGGTCACTCGCCACGCGGTGGTCGCGTCGGACGAAGAGAAAAAAGACAACCCGCGTTCCCGCGGCGCCAAACTGCGGGCGGTAGAAAGGATGGCAGCATGAGGAGAAGGAATAGGAAACTTAACAGACGCTTTTCCCGTTTTACGGTAAACACGGCCGGCATCGTTGCGTTGCTGGTGACTGCATTCTCGATGGGGATGTGCTATTGCCTATTGGGAATGCGGTGTACGTCAATCGCACAGGAACTGCAGGAGGCGGAGAAATCCTACAAGCAGCTGACGAAGGAGAGCGAGCGCGTGGCGGCCCGCTGGAACGAACTCATGGCGGTGGACCGTCTTCAGGAGAAGCTCGTGCGCTTTGGCCTCGAGATGAACATCCCGCGCGCAGACCAGATGATACGCATGGGCGCGTCTGGACGTCCGCTTCCGGGGCAGATCGCCGTCGTGCGCGCCCGTGAGCGGATGGCCACGGCGAACATGGCGCAGAATTCTTCCGATGCGCCCGCCCGTAAGAGGACGGCGCGCGCGAAAATCAGGTAGTCAGGGATGTGAATGGCATGGCGCGGCGAAAAGTACCGGTTTTGGTGCCCGGTAGTTATTCTATGTTTCTGCCTCGCGGGTCTGTCCGCGCGCCTCGTCATGTTGCACCTTGGATACGTTGAGATAGAGAAGAAGCCCACCTATACGCTCGTACGGAACACCGTGGCTTTGCGCGGCAGCATCTTTTCGTCCACGGGAGTTCCATACGCTCGCTCGAAAGTGGTCTGGGAGTACGCAGTCGACCCCAAGGCGGGAAACGAGAACGCCGTACACCCCAACCGCCCGGTTGATCCAGCGGTCCGGTGGGCGAACATCACCAATCTCTCAGAATCGCTGAACATGCCCCTGGAAAAGGTAATGGACGCCTACGCGGAATACGCACGGCGGAAGCGGAGGTACGTGTTTCTGGCGACAAACGAGGACGAGACCGTACATGCCAAGCTGTCGCGGATCCACGAGCTAAGCGTCTCCGAGAAGATCGTCCGCGTGTATCCGCAGGGAAGAGACCTATCGCAGGTCGTAGGTTTCGTGAGCCGCGACGTCACAAACGCCGTGGGAGCAGCCGGCTTGGAGCAGAGGTTCGAGCGGCAGCTCAAGGGGGCGCCGGGGCGCATGACCGGAGTGAAGGACGCCCACGGGCGCGAACTGCGCATCCTGCGCGAAAGCTATGCGGAATCTCGTCCGGGCAACGACGTGTACCTCACGATCGACCACAACATCCAGCACGAAGTCGAGAGGATTCTCCTTGAAGGGCGTCTCCGCCACCAGGCCGAGCGCGTGTGGTCGATAGTCATGGACGTGAAGACCGGTGCCGTACTCGCGATGGCGACGCAGCCGGACTACGATCCATCCAACTTCACGTCGTCCACCTCCGCGCTGCGCAAGAACTACGCAATCGCCCAAGTCTACGACCCCGGAAGCGTGATGAAGACGATCACCGCCTGCGCGGCAATCAACGAGCGGATCGTCGGCCCCGACACGATAATGAGCACCGACAGGAAGGATCCTCGCTACTACCGCCTGCCCACCGACTCGCACAAGATGGACGACTACATGACCGTGCGCAACGCGCTCGTGCATTCCTGCAACGTCATCTACGGAAAGCTGGGATGCGATCTCGGCCCGCGGCGGCTCCGCACGTACATGGCGGAATTCGGCTTTGGGAGCAAGACCGGCATCGAGCTGCCAGCCGAGGAGAAGGGGCTGTTACCGCCTTGGCAAAAATGGGACAAACTCAAACAGTCGCGCGCGCCCATCGGACAGGGCGTCTCCGTTACCGCAATCCAGCTGGCCGCAGCCTATTGCTGCATCGCCAACGACGGAGAACTGCTGCGTCCATACATCGTCGAGCGCATCGTGCAGCACGGAACTTCTGGCGAAGACGACGTCTCCACCGTCGTATACCAGCACGAGCGGCAGGCCCTCGGACACCCGATCCGCCCTGAGACCGCGCGCCATGTCCGCGAGATGATGCTCGGAGTGGCGAAGAAGGGCGGCACGGCCCGCAAGGCCGCCGTGGCAGGCTACACCGTGGCGGGCAAGACAGGTACCGCCCAGATCGCCCGGCCAGGCGGCGGATACTACGACGACCAGTTCAACGCCTCGTTCATCGGCATCGTGCCCGCCTCAAAGCCCCAGGTCGTCATCCTCGTCACATACCACAAACCATTCACTTGCAGGAGGCGCGATACGTCCGAAGCCCGCGGCGTGCCGATCTACAACCACCAGGGCGGAGTATGCGCAGGCCCCACGTTCAGCGAAATAGCCGCGTTCGTGCTTCGCTATCTCGCCGTAGAGCCGGACGTGCCAGACGAGGTGCCTGAGGAGGATGACGTATGAACGTATACGGCATCACCGGCACGAACGGCAAGACAACAACCACCTGGGTACTTGCCGAGTTCCTTAAGCCGCTTGGGCGCGCTGGGTACATCACCACCGTTGAGGTGGATACGGGCGCGCGTAAATTCTCCACCGGCTATACGACGCCGCCGAACAAGGTACTAATGGACATCTTTGCGGAGATGGAGTCCAACGGCATCGCGAACTGCGTGATGGAGGCTTCAAGCCACGCCATACACCAGAACCGCACGGCCGGCACGAATTTCACGGGCGGCGCGTTCACGAACCTTTCAGAGGATCACCTCGACTACCACAAGACGATGGAGGCCTACTTCGCCGCGAAACGCCTTTTCTTCGAACGGCTCGCCGTCGACAAGCCCGGTTCGCCCGCCGTGGTGTGCGTGGACGGCGACTGGGGGCGGCGTCTGGCGGACGAGCTCGGGGCTCTCCCGCTCAATGTAGTCACTTGCGGATTTACCGTCCCGCGCGACGCGGACTTCGCCGACTTCGTATCCCGGCGAAGTCCGCTCGCGGGACGCTACAACGTGCAGAACGTGCTCGTGGCGGCAGCGCTTGCACGTGCGGTGGGTGTCTCGGATGAGTCAATCCGCGCCGCCGTGCCCACGCTCACGCCTCGTTGGGGACGTTTGGAGCGCGTTAAGACGCGCAGCGCCGCCGAGGTGTTCGTGGACTTCGCGCACACCGACGACGCGCTTGCAAACGTTCTTTCGACCGTCCGCGCCTTCACGAAGGGGAAGGTGTGGGCCGTGTTCGGCGCTGGCGGCGACCGCGACCGCGCGAAGCGTCCGCTCATGGGCGCTGCGGCCGCGCGGTGGGCGGACCACCTCGTGGTGACGAGCGACAATCCCCGCAGCGAGCGCCCAGAGGACATCATCGCCGAAATCTTGGCGGGCATTCCCGCCGGCACCGACGTGGCAGTTGAACCAGACCGCCGCGCGGCAATCAATTTAGCCCTTGCACGCGCAGCACCAGGCGATACGGTCGTCGTGTGCGGGAAGGGACACGAAACCACACAGACGATCGGCACGCGCGTGCTGCCGTTCGATGACAGGATAGTATGCACAGAATACTGACAGTACTTGCACTTGCCGCGTTATGCGGTTGCTGGACTCCCGGCTCTGTTCGGGAGGTGATGCCGAAACACACGGAGAAATTCCCCGCCGGGTCGTCGTTCTTCGTAGAGAAGACAGAGCGCCGAGTCGAGATGGCCCTAAAGCGGGAATTGCGCGCGCGCGGGTTCGAGGTTAAGGACCGCAAGGAGGATGCCGACCTCGTCATGACGGCGAAGGTACTTGGATGGGAGTACAACGACGCAGGCTTCAGCGGATTCCACGCCCGCGACGACATAGAGCTCGTGATCACCGTGGCAGACCGTAAGACGAAGCTCGTCCGCGCGCGTTCGGACGTGTCCGTCAGATCCGACTTCCGCATTCTGGAAAAATACGTCAAAACCCTCTGACACGGGAGGGGCGCGCTTGTCGCGCCCTATCACCTCTGCATGTGGCCGAGGAATTCGTCCTCGGCCTTCTTTATCGCTGCGTGCATGGCCTCGCCGTCCGGAGCCTCGCGGAGTTCCTCCAGCAGCGTGGTGCCGTGCGCGAGCAGGCAGAGCCGTGCGAGAATGTGTAGATGGAGCGCGTGGTCGGTGCAGCAGATGAGGAAGAAGAGGTCCGTGCCTGTGCCGTCCTGCGATCCGAAGAACACGGGGCGCACGGTGCGTCCGAGCGCGAGAAACGTTTCCTGGAAGAGATATGGGTCGTGGTAGCGCGGATGGAGGAACGCAGCACCTCCGCCGGCCGCCGTGGAGGCCACCTCCTCGCGCGCCTGCAGCTCCACGAAGAGCGTCTCTGGATCGTAGAGGAGACCGGTGGAGTCGGCGAAGTCTGTCATGTCGCGCAACACGCCTGCGCGCGTCTTGGACGTTAGCGCTGGGGCGATGACGGCAGGGGAGAGGATGTCGGCGATGTGGAAGTCGTGTCCGTCCGCCTGGCGTCGTTCGGCCATGGCGAGCTGATGTTCGCCCGTTAGCTGCTTGTCGGAGATCTCCATCATGCGACGCTGCGCCCATTCGTCGAGCAGACGGTGCTCGAAGAAGAAGGCGTCCCCGCGTCGGACGCTGGGGACTTCCTCCCGCTGCGCGAAATGCCGAAGGTCGTTCACCTTCATGTGCAGGTGGGCAGCGGCGCTTTTAAGATCCATCAACTGGTAGCCCATGGCGCGTATTCTACCACAAAAGGCGTTTATGCGCCAGTCCGCGCGTCTCTTTCGTGTGGACGGTACAGGAGAATCGGGCGGCTGGCGTGGAGCGTAAACGCGATGCCGGCCGTGCGGTTGAGCGAGCCGCGCCAGAGCGGCGCGAGGTCCACGCCGTCAAGAGGCCAGACAAGCCCGCGAGATGATACGCGCGTATCGGGAAGGGGGGCGAACACCGAGATGGCCTCGCCTGGATGGCAAGGGAAAGTCTGTTCGTCGCGCACTGCGACGAACGTGCCGTAGTCGGTGATGATTGACGTGTCGGGGATTTCTGCGGCGAAGTCGATGAGGTGGAAGATGTTTGCGAGCGTGTGGTCCTCGCGCAGGCCAGTCGTGCCGAGGAGTGCAATGGATATTTCGTCCGAGATGCGGGGCATGGACTGGACAAAACGGAACGCCTTGCAGAGGTCGTTCGTGTCCTGTTCGGTGACGCGGACGAAGCGGTCGCCAAGCGCGTTGCGGTCGGCTGCGGAAAGCGAGTCGCCGTCGCCCACCACGTAGTTCGGCTCGTGGCCGAGGGCGCGGGCGGCGGCGAGCGCGCCGTCACATGCGACGCGCAGGTCGGCGGCGGCAAAAGCGGCGCGTGGAACCGCATGGCGGGGAGTGTCCCCGTTTGCGATAATCGCAACGCGCACGGCTACACCTCAATCTTCGTGATCTTGCGGATGAAGAGCCAGCCCACGATGACGAGGGCGAGGGCCAGTCCGATGCAGCCCGCGCCCTTGAGTGAGAAGATGAACGGCTTCATCGTGGCGGGCTTGAGAACTGTCATCGCGAGGCCGAGGACGATCGGCATGCAGGAGACGACGATCCCCTGCATCCGGCCCTGCGCGGTGAGTGTGCGCACGCGGCGCTCGATGCGCATGCGGCCACGGATCGTCTCGGAGATCTTGTCGAAGATGTCCGTGAGGTTACCGCCAGTGTGGCGGGCGATGTCGATCGCCGTGCAGACGAGCGTGAGGTCCTCCGACCCAACGCGCGCGTCGAGCGACGCGAGCGCATCCTCAAACCCCATGCCCACGCGCAGCTGCTGGAGGAACACCGTGAACTCCTGCGAGATTGGCTTCTCGCCGGCCTCCACCACGCTCTCGAACGCCTGGTTGATTGAGAATCCCGCGCGAAGGGCGTTGGACATGGTGCCGAGCGCGCCGACGAGCTGCTCGTTGAATTTCAGGCGGCGACGCGCGCGGAGGAACCGCACGTAGCGTCCCGGCAAGGTGAACACGAACGCCCCTGCCGCGAGGCCCAGCACCACGCCGGCGACGGTGGATGCGATGTTCGTGAAGCTGAAGAGCGGGATGAAGAAGAGGAAGAACGCGGCAAGCGCCGCAAGGCGTCCGAGGCGGGCGATCTTCGCCGGCGAGATGAACATGAACACGTCTTCGAACTGGCGCGCGGTCTCTGCGCCCATTGTGCGGGAGTACGAGTCCGCGCCCTCGTTGAGCGCGGAGACGAACATCCACGCGAATCCGGCGAATGCGAGGCCGACGGCTGCGATGGTGGAGAAGAACAGCGCAGTATCGCTCATGCACGCCCCGCAATCTCCAGCCGGACCTCGCGGTCCTGGTTCGGGTCGAACATCGCAGGGTCGAGGCGCAGGCCGCGGCTCTTGAGGTGTTCGTAGAATGTCGGCACGGCGCCCGTTGGACGGAACACGCCATGGACGCGGCCCTGCTCGTCAACGCCGCTCTGCCGGAACGTGAAGATGTCCTGCATCACGACGTTCTGTCCCTCGAGCCCGGTGACTTCCGAGATAGCGACGACCTTGCGGCTGCCGTCCGAGAGTCGGGATTCGTGGATGATCACGTCGACGGCGCTAGCGATCTGCTCGCGGATCGCGCGGGAGGGGAGTTCCATGCCGCTCATCAGCACCATCGTCTCGAGACGCGAGATAACGT
The DNA here is from genome assembly GCA_902761035.1 of uncultured bacterium. Lineage (GTDB taxonomy): Bacteria > Verrucomicrobiota > Kiritimatiellia > RFP12 > UBA1067 > RUG572. Next base: position 7,169 of record CACWIW010000118.1, read on the forward strand.
CGCGCGGCGAGTTGGCGTGGACGGTCGTGAGCGAACCGTCGTGGCCGGTGTTCATTGCCTGGAGCATGTCGAGGGCCTCGCCGCCGCGGCATTCGCCCACGATGATGCGATCGGGGCGCATACGCAGGCAGTTCTTCACGAGGTCGCGGATCGTGACAGCGCCGCGTCCCTCGATGTTCGGCGGACGCGCCTCGAGGCGCACCACGTGCGGCTGTACAAGACGGAGTTCGGCGGCGTCCTCCACCGTCACGATGCGTTCGTCGTGCGGGATGAATCCTGAGAGCAGGTTGAGGAGGGTTGTCTTACCTGAACCGGTGCCGCCGGCCACGATGATGTTCTTGCGCATGATCACGCATGCCTTCATGAACTCCGCGGCGTTGCGCGACCAGGTGCCGAAGCGGATGAAGTCTTCGACCGTGAGAGTTTTCTTCGCGAATTTTCGGATGGTCACCGTGGGGCCGGAGAGGGCGAGCGGCGGGATGATCGCGTTCACGCGGCTTCCGTCGGCGAGACGCGCGTCCACGTATGGCTGTGACTCGTCGATGCGGCGTCCGATGGGCGAGACGATGCGCTCGATGATGGCCATCACGCTCGCGTCGTCGAGGAACTGGAGGTCCGTGAGCTGGATCTTGCCGCCGCGCTCCACGTAGACGCGGTGCGGGCCGTTCACCATGATTTCGGTGACGGTGTCGTCCGCGAGCAGCTCCTCCAGCGGACCTAGCCTGAGTGCCTCGTTGAACACCTCGCGCTCCAGGCGATCGGCGTCGATTCCCTTCGGGAGCTTCCCGGACTTGCGAACCTGCTCCACGATTTCGTGGATCTTGTCGGTTGCCTGGCGTTCTAGCCCGGCGCGGTCTACGCCCGCCACAGTGAGGCGCTTGAGGTCGAGGCGCGCGATGAGCTCGCGCTGGATCTGCTCCTTAACCTGGCGGCGCACGCCGGCGAGCGGGTCTGGCGGAGGGGCGGGGGGCGTTTCGGGCCGTGAGACGGGCGGCTCTTCAGTTCCTTGCTGCGAAGGACCGTACTCCTCTTCCGCAGGCGGCGCGATTTCATCCTTTGCGGGGCTGACGCGCATCATTGTGCTGCCGATCTGGACGACGCCGTCCGGCGGGAGGTCTACGAGGCCGTCTATGGGGCTGCCGTTGATGTACGTGCCGTTGGCGCTGTGGAGGTCCTCCAGCCGCGCCGTCTGTCCGCGCAGGAGCAGGAGGGCGTGGCGCTCTGAGACGCCGGGATCGGGAAGCTGCAGTGCGCAGTTTTCGCCGCGTCCGATGAGGTAGGAGCCGTCTTCGAGAATGTAGCGAGTGGCCTCGCCTTCGTCGGACTTGATCAGGTCGAGCGCGAATGCCATCTCAGCGTCCTCCGTTCAGTTCGTTCTGGCGTTTTTGGTTGAGGGTTTCGATCTCCTCTCGGATCTTCGCGTAGTCGACCTGCGGCAGCTCCTTCTCGTAGTAGGTGTCGTGGCGGTTGCGGAGCGCGAGGGAGATGCGACCCTTGATCTGCTCAGCGAACACGAGCATCTCCGCCTCGCGGGGAGTTACCTCGAGCGTGACCATCGAGTATGTGCCCGCGCCGAACGCGTCGCCGCGCGCAATGGCGGACTTCGCCGTCTCCTTGCCGGTGGCGAGCACGAGCACGTTCTGTAGGATCGTGCTGGTGACGATTTCCTGTACCATCGTGTGGCCGTCGGCGCCGAGCTTCGGGAAAGAGAAGCTGGCGATCACGTCCACGTGGTCGTTCGGCTTCACCATGCCGCTCACCGCTGCGGCGCCGGAGCAGTTGACGGAAACGGCGCGCATCTTCTTGCGGATGTCGGCCGCGAGTCCGCCGGCCATCGGGTTGCCGCCTTCGATGTCGGCCCAGAAGAGCAGCTCGCCCTCCTTGTGTCCGTTCAGGAGCTTCCGTCCGACGACCTCTATGACGTTGTCTTCCGTGAGGGCCTGTCCCCGCAGTCCGCTCGCCGGGACCTTCTTCAGGCCGAGGTCGGACTTCGCGAGGATCGTGCCGCTGGGTATCTCGCGCGCGAAGCACAGCACCTCCATCGTCTTGTGCTTCTTCACGAACTCCTCCTTGAGCTGGCGGATCTCGGCGTCCTTCGACGCTAGGTAGGTGCGTGTGAGAAATGCGGCCAGCAGGCCGATTGCTATGGATATGACTAAGACGATTTTCTGTTTCATGGGGTTCCTATTCTATCATAAAACTCCGTGGCGGAGAAGTTCGGTGACGGTTGTGCCGTCTGGCAAGTCCTCGGCGAGGATGGCGGCAAGGTCGTGTTCGCGCAGCAGCAGCTTGAACGTGGACGTGCAGACTGGCGCGGGTGTCCACCCCTCCGCGACGTAGGCGGCTTCGCGCGCGGCGGCGGCAGACGCCGCGGTGCCGGGCGTTTGCCACACGCTGACTGAGGTGCGTCCGCCGCCGAGCTCCCCCTGCCAGCCGCCTGACGGCAGGGACGGCGCGCCTGGCCGCTGGAAGAACCAGCCGGCCGCGGCCGCAAGGGCGCACGCGAGAAGGGCAAGGACGACGATTGCACTGCACTTCTTCATTTAATTACCTTCTCGGCGGGAAATTCTGGAATTTTCATTACGGGCATGTGGCATTCCTCCAGTCCGCGGAACGTGGTTTCGCCGCCCCATATCCAATCGACCACACTCGGATCGATGCTGATGGCGAAGTTGAGCGACTGCTTGCGGAAGTCAAAGGGACGCGTCGAAGCGTCGGAGAAGGGTTCGGGCGTACCGACCGGACATATTTCCGGTTCGGACAATACGGAACCGAGGGCGGGCAGAGGGGCCCCGTCGCCCTCGCCGGACGTATCTTTCTGCGCCTCATACCCGGCCATGCGGCGCACCATGGTCTGGAGTCGCATTGATTCTGGGATGATTGAGCCAAAAGTGATCAATCCGCCTAGGATAAGGGCGAACACAAGCATGCCGATCGCCATTTCGATCATTGCCTGGCCACGTCTGGATGCCTCAGTGCGCATGTCGCGTGCCTCCTCCCGGTGCGCCGCCGCCGCCGGTCGGACGGCGGCATTGGTCTTCCCCGTTCTTCGCGAGCCAGTCCGCGCCTTTTTTGCGGAAGTCCTTGTCTTCCCACTTCTTCAGGATCGCGCAGTAGTGGCAACCGGCTGCATGGGCTACATCGCTTGGCGGCTGGATGTGGTCGCGGGTGTGCGTCACCCATGCGCGGTCGGCCATGCCCATGCTGCACTCGTCGAACGCGCCGAGCATCACGAGGCGCACGTCCGTGAATGCCGGCGTGACGAGCGGGAACTCGCCGTTCCACGTGACCGTACGCTCCTCGATGGAACCAAAGGGCTTGGCGGCTGCGGTCCATACGTTGATACGGCGAGGGACGCCCGGCGTGAATGGATCCAGAACCTGTCGGACGCGCGTGGCGGCGAAAGAGCCCTCTACGTTGTATTTGTCCTTCACGTCGGAGATCAGCGGCAGGCGCGCGGCGTCGGAGCGGTGCATCCGGCCCCATGCGTGCCACCAGGACGAGTTGTAGGCGACCCAGGAGATATTGCTGTACCTGATTACGCCACATTGCTGGAGGGTGAATTCGTTCACATTGGGGCACGAACTGCGTTCCGCGAGCTCGAGAACGGCGGCGCGTACCTGCGTTTCGGTCCAGTCGACGTTGAAGTTGGCGAGCGCGTCGTGTACGAAGTGGATGCCGGTACCGAAGTACTCGGGGTTCTGCGGGGAGCCGGCGCCGGCGAAGGGGATGTCGCTCCAGCCGGAGAAGTTTGCGAGCAGGTTTGCCATGCCGCCGTGCAGGTAGAACCAGCACCAGTCCTCGCCGGCCACTGCCTCGTAGAACGCCTTGTTGAACAGCGGGTGGCTGGACGATATGGCGAAGTTGAAGAACTGGGCGTTGTCAGCCCCTGCGAACACGCCGTCGCGCGCCGCGCCGCGCACCATCTCGGCGTAGTCCTGCGCCTTCTCAGGCCAAAGCTCGGTGCCAATCAGCATCGGCGCGCGGAACACCGATTCGTTGACGAGCGCGGTCATGTCCTTGTCCGGCTCCGTTACGCCGTTCTTCAGCGCTGCGCGCTGCGCGGAGTATAACCCCATGAGCGGGCCTGCGAAGGCTATGCGCTCTTGGAGCGCCGTGATGCGCTCGCAGACGTTCGTGGCCTCACGCCACGCGGCGGGGTTCATCGACGGATCGCCGACCTTGCAGAGCGCGTCGATCTTCGCGAGGTTGAGCGCGCCGAGGGCGTTGAGCGTGATGCCTTGCCAGCGGGCCGCGGCGAGCGCGGCCGCATCGCCGGCGTTCTGGAGACGGTTCTTGCGGTGCGACGAGAGGAAGGCATCCACGCACACCAGCGCGAGGAACAGGAGCCCAAGCAGCATGAACGCCAGTACGAGCACTATCTGCCCGCTCTTTCGCGCGCGGTCCGTCATTGCAGGTAGAGGGGGTAATGGTTTTCAATGCCGGCCTCGCCACGGACTTCGCGGAAGTCCGTCGCGTCATCGCCTGAACCGTAAAGGTTGCGGCGCTGCCAGACGCGCATGATGAGCTCGGCGTTCTCGCCCTTTGGTTCGTCTGCGGTCCATCCCAGCTTACAGGGCTCCCACAGCTCGAAGTCGAGGATGCCCTTGGTGTCCGCCTCGTTCTCCGCCTCCAGGTAGCTGCCCATGCGGCTCACGATTGTGCCAGTTGAGAGCTCGTCGCCGAAGTCGTCCTGCGAGAGACACTTCCCGGCCACGCTCGCAGTGGCCACGCGCACGGTCTTAGTGACCATGAAGTCGTTGAATCCCACGGCGCGTGCGCGTGCGGCGCGCGCGGCGGCGTAGTTAACCACCGTGTGGGCCGTGAGCAGGTTTGCATATTCATATATAAGGAAGAATGCGAGGCAAAGGAAAAACATGACGACGACCGTCTCGACCATCGCCTGTCCTTTCCGCCAGCCGGACCGTATGCGGGCGTCGGCGCGGATATGCGCCGGCGCCGAGGTCATTCGCCGAGTTTCTTGATCGTGTTCTCGTCGATATCCTCGACGGCGCTCTTGGCCTTGCCGCCCTCCTCGTCGGAGAGGGCGGCCGCCGCGCCCGCCACTTTCTTGCCGGTCGCGCGGCCGAAGTACGTGAACACCGCGATCAGCGAAATCGCCACCAACGCCACGATGATGATGTATTCCACCATCGTCTGGCCTCTCTTGCCCTTGACTGCCTTCATCTTATGCCTCCTTTACGGGTATTCGCATGTCACAAGCGTAGTTGTGCGCGCGGCGGACGACCGCGCAGCCCGGACGAAGCACGCCAGGGCCGCAACGACGCCCAGCAGAACGGCGAATACGATGATGTATTCGACCGCCGTCTGGCCGGATCTGTCTCTACGCTTTGTCATGTGCGGCAATAGTATAGCATAAAACACATTCCCCAGACGCTGCCACCGCATATTTTTTCCCCGCCGCCGCCGTAAACATGGTATACTTGTCGCCGCATGAACCTGTAGCGAGGAATGAAAGAATGAAGCAAAAGCCCATGACGGCACTCCGGACGGCGCGGCTTGTGGACGCCGAGCGCATATTCGCGCTCATCCACCTGCACCGCGACCGCCTTGTGCCGCGTTCGCTCGGCAATATCGTGGAGAACATCGACCGCTTCGTGGTGGTCGAGGTGGACGGCGAGATGGTTGGGTGCGCGACTTACGGAATCTTCCCTGAAATCGGCGAGCCGCTCCACACGGCCGTGGAGATACAGTCCGTGGCGGTGCGCGCGCCGTGGCGCCGTCAGGGCGTGGGCCGCGCGCTCGTGCAGGAGATTGTGCGCCGCGTGCGGGCGTTTGAGCCGGCGGCCGCGCTCGTCCTCACGTTCTCGCCCGAGTTCTTCGGCACGCTCGGATTCCACGAGGTGCCGAAGGACAAGGTGATGTACAAGCTCTACACGGGCTGCATCAACTGCACGAAATACGCCAACCCCTTTACCTGCCCCGAAAAGGCTATGGTTTTGGATCTGAAAGCCGAGTCGAATGTTCACAAATGACAATTGCCACAATTGTTCACAAATTCCAAATCTCAATTTGGTATTTGTGGCATTGGTGGCACTTGTGAACAATTGAGATTTATGAACAATGAAAAAGTCAAGTGAAAGGTAGTATAATGAAAAAGCTGATGTTGTTAATGGTTCTGGCCGCGTGCGCGGCGGTCGTCGCCGGCCCCAAGGCGAAGAAGGGACCGGCGCGTCGCGCGCCTCAGAAGCAGGCCGTCGCCGGCTTGAAGGTGAAGAGCGACGTGCGCCGCGCGCCCTACCAGGGCGCGATCAGCGTGGACGCCGCGAGCGGGAAGGTAATCTTCGAGGCCCGCGCGGACGCGAAGTGCTGTCCCGCATCCGTGACGAAGCTCATGACGCTCCTCCTCGTGCTGGAAGACATGCACGCGCTCAAGTACTCGCCCGTGGACGAGGTGACCGCGACCGTGCGCTGCACGCGAGAGAAGCCGAGCGTGTGCGGACTTAAGCCCGGAATGAAAATCACGGTCGACGAACTCCTCTTCGCGATGCTCGTCCACAGCGCGAACGACGCCGCTGTCCTGCTCGCCGAGAATTCGACGGCGTGCAACGCCGGACGCGAGATTCAGGGTGGAGACCTCCAGGCGTTCGTGCAGCGGATGAACGAGAAGGCGAAAGAGCTCGGCATGATGCACACATCCTTCGTCACGCCGAACGGCTTTCCGCCGCCGTACGGCAGCGGCAGGCCATACGACACCTCCACTGCGCGCGACCTCGTGAAGCTCGCCCGCGCGCTTGTGAAGTACAACGAGATATACCGCTGGACGAGCGCGAAGACGTACACGATGAAGACGGTATTGAACAAGCAGGGGCAGCCAGTCAAGTTCCTCAACCACAATAACATACTACGCATGGACAAGAAGAAGATCGTCAACGCGAATGGCGAGAACGAGGTGGACGGCCTCAAGACCGGCTACGCCGATTACTGCGGCTCCTCGATCATCCTCACCGGTAAGCGCGACGGCCACCGCGCAATCGTGGTGGTCGTCGGCAGCGAGACCTCTAAGATGCGCGACGAGCACGCCCGCCGCCTGATGGTCTCCGCCCTCGACGCCGTCTCCCGCTGACCCAGGAAAATGTAAAATCTAAAATCACCCCCTTGCGGTTTGGCCCCGTTTTTAGTAAAATATCACCTCACTTTTGCAGACCAAAGGAGTAAAAATGGCAGACAAAAAAGCGTTTCCGCTTGAAAAAGTTAGGAACTTCGGCATCATGGCGCACATCGACGGCGGCAAGACGACCACGTCGGAGCGCATCCTCTACTATTCCGGCAAGAACTACAAGATCGGCGAAGTGCATGACGGCGCCGCGACGATGGACTTCATGGTCCAGGAGCAGGAGCGCGGCATCACGATCCAGTCCGCCGCCACGTGCGTGCAATGGGGCGCCTACCGTCTGTCGTTGATCGACACTCCCGGACACGTGGACTTCACGGCCGAGGTGGAGCGCTCGCTGCGCGTCCTCGACGGCGCGGTGGCCCTCTACTGCGCGGTGGGCGGCGTGCAGCCGCAGTCCGAGCAGGTGTGGCGCCAGTCCGAGAAGTACAAGGTGCCGAAGATCGCTTTCGTCAACAAGATGGACCGCATCGGCGCGAACTTCTACAGCGTGATGGACCAGATGAAGAACCAGCTCGGCGCGAACCCCGTGCCGGTGGTGCTTCCGGAAGGCCAAGGAATACCGCCAGAAGATGGTCGAGTCGGCCGCCGAGCAGGACGACGCGCTCATGGAGAAGTTCTTCGCGGGCGAGGAGCTTACGGTGGACGAGATCAAGGGCGCGCTCCGCAAGGGCTGCATGGCCCGTACGATCACCCCGGCGTTCTGCGGCTCCGCGTTCAAGGACAAGGGCGTGCAGCAGCTCCTCGACGGCGTGTGCGACTACCTGCCGTCCCCAATTGACGCGGGCGCGGCCGTCTCCGCCGACGATCCCTCGCAGAAGCGCGAGCCGAGCGACAACGAGCCGTTCTGCGGCCTCGCGTTCAAGATCATGTCCGACAAGGCGATGGGCAAGATCACCTTCGTGCGCGTCTACTCCGGCACGCTCAAGCTCGGCGGCGAGCTGCTCGACTCCACGATCAACCAGGAGCAGCGCATCAGCCGTCTCTTCCGCATGCACGCGAACAAGCAGGAGGCGCTCGAAGAGGCACACGCCGGCGACATCGTGGCGTGCGTTGGCCTCACCCAGACCCGCACGGGCGACACGCTCTGCGACCCAGAGCACCCGATCACCCTTGAATCCATCGACTTCCCGGCGCCCGTGATCTCCGTCGCGGTGAAGCCGCAGTCGCGTCAGGACAACGAGAAGCTCGGCGCGGCGCTCCACGCGCTTGCGATGGAAGACCCGACCTTCGTCGTGACCTTCGACCAGGAAACCTCCGAGACGATCATCGCCGGCATGGGCGAGCTCTACCTCGAAGTCATCGTGGACCGCCTGAAGCGCGAGTTCAACGTCGCGTGCGACGTGGGCGCGCCGCAGGTCGCGTACCGCGAGACGATCACGACTTCGGTTGAGAACGAGTACAAGCACGTCAAACAGTCCGGCGGCCGCGGCCAGTACGCGCACGTGTGCCTCAAGCTTGAGCCGCAGGAGCCTGGCAAGGGCTTCGAGTTCGTCAACGAAATCAAGGGCGGCGTGATTCCCACCGAGTACATCCCGGCGGTCGAGAAGGGCGTCCGCAAGGCGCTCGAGAGCGGCCCGCTCGCGGGCTTCCCGGTGGTGGACGTCAAGGCGACGGTGTACTTCGGCTCCTACCACGAAGTCGACTCGAACGAATTCGCGTTCGTCACCTGCGCGATGCAGTGCTTCAAGCAGGGCTTCCTCAAGGCGAAGCCGCAGCTCCTCGAGCCGATGATGGACGTGGAAGTTGCCGTGCCGGAGACCTACATGGGCGCCGCGAACGGCTCCATCAACCAGCGCCGCGGGCGCGTGGAGGGCATGGAGGACCGTGCGGGCGTGAAGCTCATCAAGGCGACCGTCCCGCTGGGCGAGATGTTCGGCTACTCGAACGCCATCCGCACGGTCACGCAGGGCCGCGGCACGTTCACGATGATCTTCAAGCAGTACGAGGCGGTGCCGAAGAACATCGCCCAGGAAGTGATCGAGAAGCGCATCAAGGAAGGCAAGGTCCGCGCGAGCGCGGACTGACCGCCACGGTAAGTAAAGCTCGTTTCGAGGATAGAAGACATGTCAGATTGCTGCATTTTCGCCGGACAGGGCGCGCAGGTTCCCGGTATGGGCAAGGATTTCGCGGAGGCCGATGCCGAAGCGATGGCCTTGTTTGACAAGGCGAACGGCGTCCTGGGCTTTGATCTCAAGAAGATATGCTTCGAAGGCCCCGCTGAGGAACTCACGAAGTCGAACGTGTGCCAGCCGGCCATTTTCGTGACGAGCTACGCGGCCTACCGCGCATTCCAGAAGAGACGTCCTACGTCCTTCGACTGCGCGGCGGGTCTCTCGCTTGGCGAATGGGGCGCGCTATGCGCCGCAGGCGTGCTCGATTTCGACGCCACGCTTACCGTCCTGGAGGCGCGCGGACGCTTCATGCAGGAGGCGTGCACCGCCACGCCTTCTGGGATGATCGCCATCATGGGGGCGTCCGCCGACCAGCTCAAGGAACTCTGCGATAAGACTGGTTGCACGGTCGCCAACATCAACTCGGCCGCGCAGCAGGTGCTGTCCGGCTCCAAGGACGCCGTGGCGCAGGCCGCCACGGTTGCCAAGGAGCTCGGCATCAAGCGCGCTATTCCGCTTCAGACGGCCGGAGCGTTCCACTCGCCGTTCATGGCGCCTGCGCGCGAGAAGCTCGCGCCAGTGCTGGATACGGTAACGTTCCACGCGCCGCAGTTCCCCGTTCTTTCCAACGTTACGGGGCAGCCGCACTCCTCCGACCCCGGTGCCATCAAGGCGCTCATGCTTGAGCAGGTCACGCAGACGACCAACTGGGCTGCGGACGTCGAGGCCGCTAAGGCCCTTGGCTGCACGCGGTTTGTGGAGTTCGGCCCCGGCAAGGTGCTGAGCGGACTCATCAAGAAGATCGACGCCGAGCTCTTCACGACGAACGTCTCCGATCTCCCCGCCCTCGACGCGACCATAGCCGCTCTCGCCTGAGACTCGTTGGTCGGCAAGGCCTTCAATGCTTTTTTGCAATTGAGGGATTTCAATAAAAAGGCAGAGATTCCAAAACTAGGGAATCCTTCTATGTGAAGTGACGCCTTTAGCGGCGTTTTTACGGGGCCGTTCCGCCACGAGGCGGGGCGGCCCCCGAA